>NZ_JBKGLW010000002.1:0-478922 GCF_046555775.1 Citrobacter sp. U14242 | reverse complement strand
TCTCAGTGGAACCCCGCTGACCCGGCGGCATGTAATCCGTTGTTCCGTGTCAGTGGAGGCGCATTATAGGGAGTTATTTCAGGCTGACAAGAGTAAATTTAAAATAACTTTCCGAATGCGTATTTTTTCACCAAAACCACCATTAACATGCCATAAAATAAGCAATTTGCCGTTTTTGCAGCCGCAATCACACTCCCTGATGGCATACTAATGAATAAGAAAACGCGTAAGGAAGAACATTCATGCCTTTAAATGCCCAACAGATAGCTGCCCAAAAGAATCTTTCCTATGTTCTGGCAGAAAAGCTGGCTCAGAGAATATTAAAAGGTGAATACGCACCCGGCGCTATCCTGCCGGGTGAAATTGAGCTGGGCGATCAGTTTGGCGTGAGTCGAACTGCGGTAAGGGAAGCAGTTAAGACATTAACGGCTAAAGGTATGGTATTACCGCGCCCACGTATTGGTACTCGTGTTATGCCGCAGGCAAACTGGAACTTCCTCGACCAGGAGTTGCTTACCTGGTGGATGACTGAAGATAATTTTCCTCAAGTCATTAAACACTTTCTGGTGATGCGTATTAGCCTGGAACCTCAAGCTTGTTTACTGGCTGCGACGATTGGTACAGCAGAGCAGAAAGCCCATCTCAATACATTAATGGAAGAGATGGTCGAGCTGAAAAGAAACTTCAGACGCGAACGTTGGATTGAAGTTGATATTGCCTGGCATGAGCACATTTATGAAATGAGCGCGAATCCATTCCTGATATCTTTCGCATCATTGTTCCATTCCGTTTATCAGACCTACTTTACGTCGATTACCTATAACGATGTGGTCAAGCTGGATTTGCACCAGGCCATTGTCGATGCAATAGAAGATAGCGATGGCGAACGCGCTTTTGCCGCTTGTCAGGCATTACTGATAGCACCAAACGAGCTCCCGGATAAATAATCTATGTCAGAAAAGAAATCGCGCAGTATGGCTGGGTTGCCATGGATAGCCGCCATGGCCTTTTTTATGCAGGCATTAGATGCCACTATTCTCAACACGGCCTTACCCGCAATTGCACATAGTCTTAACCGCTCTCCGCTTGCCATGCAATCAGCCATTATCAGCTATACCCTGACAGTCGCTATGCTGATCCCGGTGAGCGGATGGTTAGCTGACAGATTCGGTACCCGACGCGTATTTATGATAGCCGTTAGCCTGTTTACGTTGGGATCGTTGGCTTGTGCACTTTCCAGCTCATTAAGTGAATTGGTGGTTTTCCGCGTGATACAGGGTATCGGTGGCGCAATGATGATGCCCGTTGCCCGTCTGGCATTATTGCGTGCTTACCCACGCAGCGAACTACTCCCCGTACTTAATTTCGTGACCATGCCTGGTCTTGTTGGGCCAATTTTAGGTCCGGTACTGGGTGGCGTGCTGGTAACGTGGGCCAGTTGGCACTGGATCTTCCTGATTAATATTCCCATCGGTATTGCCGGTATCTTCTATGCCCGCAAATATATGCCAAACTTCACCACACCACGCCGCGGCTTCGATATGACCGGTTTCTTTCTCTTTGGTCTAAGCCTGGTACTGTTTTCCAGCGGTGTTGAGTTATTTGGCGAGAAACTTGTTGCCAGTTGGGTCGCACTTGGCATTATTCTCACCAGCATTGTGTTACTGCTCGCCTACATCCGTCATGCGCGTCGCCATCCGACACCGTTGATTGCGCTTCCCATTTTTAAAACGCGGACCTTTTCTGTTGGCATCGCCGGAAACCTTGCTACTCGCCTGGGGACGGGATGCGTACCTTTCTTAATGCCACTGATGCTGCAGGTAGGCTTTGGATACCCGGCACTCATTGCCGGTTGCATGATGGCTCCGACAGCGCTGGGATCAATTCTGGCGAAATCGATGGTGACGCAGGTACTGCGCCGACTCGGCTACCGGACCACACTGGTCGGTATTACAGTGTTTATCGGCCTGATGATTGCACAGTTCTCTTTGCAATCTCCAGCCATGCCGGTCTGGATGCTAATCCTGCCACTGTTCATTTTAGGTATGGCGATGTCCACCCAGTTTACCTCGATGAATACCATTACCCTGGCCGATTTGACTGATGAGAACGCCAGCAGTGGCAACAGCGTGTTAGCCGTTACGCAACAGTTGTCTATTAGTTTAGGGGTTGCCCTCAGTGCCGCCGTTCTGCGTATCTACGAAGGTATGGAAGGAACCAATACGGTCGAACAGTTCCACTATACCTTTATTACAATGGGCGCGATCACCGTCGTATCGGCGCTGATGTTTATGCTGTTAAGAGCCAAAGATGGGTGCAATCTGATCAAAGAGCGGCATAAGCCTAAACCGACCCCCGCGCCATCAGAACAGGAGTAAGCTGCAAGCGCTGCTGCTGCAATGCGGGCTGTGCCATACGGTGGATTAACACATCAATGGCCAGTTCGCCCAACTCATCTTTCGGTTGGTGAATAGTTGTCAGCGGCGGCGTCATATAGCGCGCCAGTTCTATGTCATCATAACCAACTACCGCCATATCCTGCGGGATACGCAATCCAGACTGGTATAAAGCCTGATATGCTCCAACCGCCATCGCGTCATTGCCGGTAAAAACAGCCTGTGGGCGGTCTTTATGCGACAACAGCGTTTGCATAGCTTCAAACCCACCGCCAAACTCGAAATCACCGGTGATCTCGTAACCGTCCGGGATAGCCAGCCCTGCACGCCTCATTGCCGCACGATATCCTTCCAGGCGTAAACGCGCCGGCGTTTTGTCCAGCGGCCCGGTGATGCAGGCAATGCGCGTAAACCCTTTTTCGATAAGATGCTGGGTGGCTAAATCCCCACCCAACAGGGAGTTATCCTGAATCAGATCGCTTTCACCATCAAAAGGTGACCAATCCATCATAACGGTGGGTATAGAAGGATAACGTTGCATGATCTCTCTGGAAGGCTGATGTGTTTCCGTGCAGAGCAGCAGCAAGCCGTCTACCCGTTTTTGCATCAACGTTTCCAGATTACGGTTCATACGCTGCTCATCACCTTCGGTGTTGCACAACACCAGGCTGTAACCGCGCTCAAAGCAGCTACGTTCAACACCACGAACCAGCTCAGAATAAAAGGGATTGGTACTGGCTGTGATTAACATGCCAATAGTGCGGGTCTGATTCAGTTTGAGACTACGCGCCAACGCGGAAGGCGCATAGTTAAGCTCTTTGATCGCCGCATCAACTTTGTCAGTGATCGCCTCACTGACAAAGCGATCTTTATTAATGACGTGAGAAACCGTCGACGTGGAAACACCCGCCAGGCGGGCAACGTCCTTCATTGTAGCCAAGCGTTACCTCTGTTGACTTAAAAACGCTTCGATTTCTTCACGCCATGGAACGGAAGGCTGTGCACCTTTACGTGTGACCGCAATCGCCGCGGCAGCATGTGCAAAACGGATGGCTTCCGATAGCGGAGTCTCTTCCAGTAACGCGGTGATTAACGCGCCGTTAAAGGTATCTCCGGCAGCGATAGTATCAACAGCATCCACTTTAAACCCGGGCACACGATGACCTTCACCGTTTACGCTGGCCCACACACCACGACTTCCTAAGGTAATCAGTACAGTATGAATGCCCTTCGCGTGCAACGCCTGCGCCGCTTTAGCGGCATCTTCATCGTTTTCGACCCTGATCCCCGTCAGCTTTTCAGCTTCGGTTTCATTTGGGGTAATAATATCCACCAGCGCCAGCAACTCGTCAGATAGTTCACGTGCCGGGGCCGGATTCAGGACAACCGTAGTCTTGTTTTGCTGCGCTATCTTTGCCGCAGCCAACACGCTTTCGATCGGTGATTCTAATTGCATCAGTAACGCAGACGCCTGAGCAATACGGTCACGCTGTGCTTCTACCAACGCGGGAGAAAGTGCAGCATTCGCGCCGGCATGAATACCGATAACATTCTCACCGTCAGCATTCACAAAAATCAGCGCCACACCGGTCGATTCACCCGCAATAACGCTAATCGGGGCAATATCGATATTATCGCGGGCTAACTGTTTACGAACACTTTCGCCAATATCGTCATCCCCCGTACAGGCAATGAACGCGATATTCGCGCCACTACGCCCTGCAGCAACCGCCTGATTCGCGCCTTTACCGCCAAACGCCACCTGATATTGACTACCCGTTACGGTTTCACCAGGTGTCGGGAAAGATGTAAGGTTGAGGATGTGATCGGCATTAATGCTGCCAAGAACAACGAGGTTGCCTGCGGTTTTCATGTTAGGTATTCCAAGTCAAAGTGCGCCACCGGGTTAGGGTGGCGCGTGCCCTGCTTTTCTTTTTACGCTTTCATCTTCAGAACCAGATCTAACGATGGCGTATTTATGTCTCCATCAGGTCACGAGCGGCCTGAATCGGTATTACTGCTTGATGACCAGCTTCAGGTCAACCGGATATTTAGCCTGAACCTTCTCGCCTTTCAGTACTTTATCCGCAGTCTCAACGCCTTTCGCGCCAATCTGATCCGGCAACTGAGCAATAGTCGCAGCCAGTTTGCCATCATTTACTGCTTTTTCGCCATCAGGTGTGCCGTCAAATCCAACCACCATCACATCAGATTTACCCGCAGTTTGCAGTGCGCGCAATGCACCCAGCGCCATTTCATCGTTCTGGGCAAATACAGCCTGCACATCAGGATGTGCGGTCAGCAGGTTCTGCATAACGTTCAAGCCTTTCGTACGGTCGAAGTCTGCCGGCTGGCTGGCCAGTACATTAAATTTGTGCGCCGCAACGGCCTGCTGGAAACCTTCGCCACGCTCACGTGCCGCGGACGTTCCGGCAATGCCCTGCAGTTCGATAACTTTCGCGCCTTCACCCGCTTTTTTCGCGATGTAATCACCCGCAATTTTGCCGCCCAGCACGTTATCAGACGCAATATGGCTGACAACTTCACCTTTAGACGCTACGCGGTCGAGAGTGATAACCGGAATCTTCGCCTGGTTAGCCATCTTCACAGCATTACCCACGGCATCGGAGTCCGTCGGGTTAATCAGCAGTATTTTAGTACCGCGAACCGTTAAATCCTGAACGTTTGCCAGTTCTTTCGCCGGGTTATTCTGTGAATCCAGAATAACCAGGTTATAGCCCAGCTTATCCGCCTCTTTTTGCGCACCATCTTTCAGGGAGACAAAGAACGGGTTATTAAGCGTGGAGACCACCAGCGCAATGGTATCTTTCGCCATCGCATTCGCGCTCACGGTGGCGCTCAGCGCAACAGCAGAAACCAGGGTAGCCAGTTTTTTCATGTTCATATTTAAGATGTCCTGTAATCGTTGTTACTGCTTTTTGTTGTCTACCAGTACCGCCAGCAAAATCACCACCGCTTTGACGATCATCTGGTAATAGGAGGATACACCTAACAAATTCAAACCATTATTGAGGAAACCAAGAATCAATGCGCCGATCAGCGTCCCAACAATTCGTCCTTTACCGCCCGCCAGGCTAGTACCGCCTAATACGACCGCAGCGATAGCATCCAGCTCGTAGCCGGTACCCGCCGTCGGTTGTGCAGAGGAAAGACGCGCTACTTCAATGATGCCCGCCAGCGAAGCCAGCAGCCCACAGAGTGAATAAACGATAATTTTAATCTTACTGACGCTGATACCAGACAGACGTGTTGCCGCTTCGTTACCACCCAGCGCATAGATATATCGGCCCAGACGGGTGTGATGCAGCATGTACCACGCAGCCAGGAAGACAATACCCATAATCCACACCGGCGTCGGGACGCCTAACGGACGACCAATACCAAACCAGCCAAACAGATCGGCATTGTCTGTAAATCCGGTATTTACCGGACTCCCATTGGTGTACACCATCGTCACACCCCGCAGCAGGAGCATCATCACCAGCGTGGCGATAAATGCCTGCACGCGACCTTTTGCGACAATCACCCCGGTTAACGCACCAACAGCAGCGCCCAGCGCCAATGCTGCCGCGACGGCGACCAGCGCGTTGACTTCAATTCCTACAATGGAAGCAGCAACCGCACCAGTGAGCGCCAGCAGGGAACCGACGGACAGATCGATACCCGACGTCAGGATGACCAGCGTCATGCCGACGGCCATAATGGCGTTTACCGACGTTTGCTGGAGAATGTTGAACAGGTTATTAACAGTAAAAAAGTTCGGGCTCATGGTGGAAACAATCGCAATCAGCACTAACAGAGCGATGAGCGACTTTTGCTCCAGAAGCCATGCTTTAGTGAAATAACGGCGACCAGAAACAGCCTGGGTAGTCATCTTTTTTACTCCTGATTCACGCGATTAAGCTTGCCCACAGCGGCAGCCATTAATACTTCCTGAGTGGCCTGCTCGCGAGAGAACTCACCGCCGAGATGCCCTTCATGCATAACAATAATCCGATCGCTCATGCCCAAGACTTCTGGCATCTCAGAAGAGACCAGAATGATGCTCAGCCCATCGGCTTTAAACTGGTTGATAAGCTGGTAGATTTCTTTCTTGGCACCAACATCAACACCGCGTGTTGGCTCATCGAGAATCAGCACTTTGGGTCGGGTCATCAAACCGCGTGCAATCGCCACTTTTTGCTGGTTACCGCCAGAAAGCAGACCGATAGCCTGCTCCATAGATGGCGTTTTTACATTGAAAAGGCGAATAAAATCACCTACCGCCTGCTGCTCATCTTTATGTTTCAGGCTTCCGCCAGCGCGGCTAAAGTAGCGCAGTGCAGTTAACGACATGTTCTCTTTCACCGACATGCCAAGCACTAAACCATCGCGTTTACGGTCTTCAGAAATATAGACGATACCGTTGGCCAGCCCATCCTGCGGAGAACGCGTAACCACTTCATGCCCGTCAAGCGTGACGTAACCGCTGGTACGTGGCAGCGCGCCATACAGGACTTTCATCAATTCGGTACGACCGGCCCCCATCAGGCCAGAGACGCCCAGGATCTCGCCTTTGCGCAGTGTGAATGACACATCATGTACCCCTGGGCCGCACAGGTTATCAACCTTCAGGCGCACATCGCCTGGCGCTTTATCCAGCCGCGGGTACTGATCTTCCAGCTTACGTCCCACCATCATTTCAATGAGCGAATCTTCGGTTAACGAGGCCACTTCACGCTCGGCAATAAACTGCCCGTCGCGGAAAACGGTCACATCATCGCAAATCTCGAAGATCTCTTTCATACGGTGGGAGATATAGACGATGCCACGCCCCTGCGATTTAAGTTCGCGGATAACAAGGAACAGGGATTCCGTTTCGGTATCGGTAAGGGCGTCGGTCGGTTCATCCATAACGATGACCTTCGACTCAAAGCTCAACACTTTGGCAATTTCAACCATCTGCTGATCGCCAATTGACAACTCACCCACCAGCCTGTCGCTTTTAAAACGCAGATTGAGTTTGGCAAGCAGTAGATCGGCTTCGGCATACATTTTCTTCCAGTCTATTTTGCCAAAGCGATTTACAAACTCACGACCAAGAAAAATGTTCTCAGCGATGGTGAGTTGTGGGATCAGGTTCAGCTCCTGGTGAATAATGCCAATCCCGGCTTCCTGGGAGGATTTTGGGCCGTTGAAGGTGGTTTCTTTCCCCAACCATAATAAAGAACCGGCATCGCGGGTATAGATACCGGTCAGTACTTTCATCATGGTGGATTTGCCAGCGCCGTTTTCGCCTACCAGCGCCATTACGCGACCAGGATAGACATTCAATGCGGCGCCAGATAGCGCTTTTACGCCCGGGAACGCTTTATCGATCCCTTTGAGTTGCAGTAATGCGTTCATGATGGCCTCAGAACGTGACGCCAGCACAAAGAATAATATTCGCATACGGAGAACACTCTCCGCTGCGAATTACCGCCTGACTGTCTGCGGTTTGTTTTTTGAAATGCTCATGCGTGGTGTAACGAATTTCTATGGTGTTTCCCTGGTGTTGTTGCAGTTGCTCAATGTGGTTGAGCAACGTTTCGTGGAGTTGCGGATTATGTTGTTTAATTTCCGTCGCGAGAATGGCTGCCTCGACCTGCATTTCACGTGTGACCACATCCAATACCTGCATAAAAGAAGGTACGCCCTGGGTTAATGCCATATCGATACGGGTTGTGCTATTCGGGATGGGTAAACCCGCATCACATACCACCAGCGTATCGGTATGCCCCAGACGGGAGATCACCGATGAAATTTCAGAGTTGAGTACCGTGCCTTTCTTCATTTTCTTTCCCCACTAGCGAAACGTTTCGCTGAAAATAAGTTTAGTCTGAAGGGTGCACAGAAAACCACCGCGAGGTTACGAAAATGTGATCGCCATCGAAACGTTTCGCAAGGATTATCATGAGATGAAAAGAAAACTGAGAGGAGTCAAACAAAACGCCCCCTTTCACGATGAAAGAGGGCGTCAGCAATATTAAATCTCGACCTGAGTACCGAGTTCAATAACCCGGTTAGGCGGAATTTCAAACTGGTCCGGCGCACGTAGCGCGTTACGCTGCAACAGCAGATACAGCTTACCGCGCAGGCGCAGATACCATGGCCGTTTGCCAACAATCAGCGACTCATGCGACATAAAGAAGGAGGTTTCCATCATCCGGCAACTTAAGCCTTCCAGACCACAGCGGTGGAACACTTCCTCAACGTTTGGCGTTTCACGCCAGCCATAACTGGCCACCACGCGCCAGAAGGTCGGCGACAATTGCTCAATCTGCACTCTACGTACATTGTGTACATAGGGTGCGTCTTCAGTGCGCAACGTCAGCAGAATGACGCGTTCATGCAACACTTTGTTGTGTTTGAGATTATGCAGCAGTGCAAACGGGATGACGTTCAACGCGCGGGACATATACACCGCCGTTCCAGGCACGCGCACCGGTGGGGATTTCTCCAGCGAGGCAATCATCGCCTCCAGAGAGTTACCGTGCTCATGCATACGACGCAGCAGACGGAAGCGTTCGCTTTTCCAGGTCGTCATAATAGTGAACATTACCAGGCCCAGCGAGAGCGGCAACCAGCCGCCTGAAATAAGCTTATCGAGGTTTGCAGAGAATAACGGAACATCGATGCACAGGAACGCAACCAGGATCAGGAAGACGAAGTACTTATTCCAGTGCCAGTTTTGCCGCGCCACAGTCGTCGACAAAATGGACGTCAGCACCATCGTCCCCGTCACCGCAATACCGTACGCCGCAGCCAGATTACTGGAGTGCTCAAAGCTCACGATTACGATAACCACGGCGAAATAAAGCATCCAGTTTACGAAAGGAATATAGATCTGACCCGATTCCATTTCTGAAGTATGGATAATCCGCATCGGCGATAAATACCCCAGACGCACAGCCTGACGCGTCAGTGAGAATACACCGGAGATAACCGCCTGAGAGGCGATAACCGTTGCCAGAGCGGCAAGGATCAGCAGCGGAATAAGTGCCCAATCCGGTGCCAGCAGGAAGAACGGGTTTTTGATCGCTTCGGGATGCTTTAACAGCAACGCACCCTGACCAAAGTAATTCAACACCAGCGAAGGCAATACGACGGTGAACCATGCCAGGCGAATCGGTAACTTACCAAAATGGCCCATGTCGGCATACAACGCTTCAACACCGGTAATCGACAGCACCACTGCGCCCAGCGCAATAAAGGATAGCGTTTTGAACTCCAGGAAGAAATGAACAGCCCAATACGGATTTAGGGCATGCAACACTTCCGGATTCGCAATAATGCTGCGTACACCCAGCACGGCAAGCACCAGGAACCATATCAGCATAATAGGCGCAAACAGCTTACCGACCATGCCGGTACCGTGCTTTTGAATCAAAAACAGCAGGGTAAGTACGATAATAGAGAGAGGAACAATCCAGGTGTCCAGTTGTGGAGCAATAATCTCCAGACCTTCAATCGCCGACATCACCGAAATCGCTGGCGTGATCACCACCTCGCCATAGAAAAAGCTGCCGCCAATCAATCCCATAATCACCAGCATCGAGGTCGTTCGCGCCGACGTATTACGCCCGGCCAACGACATCAACGTCAGGATCCCGCCTTCCCCGGCGTTATCAGCACGCATAACAAATGACAGATATTTAACGGAAACAACCAGGATCAGCAGCCAGAAAATCAGCGAGAGAAAACCAAACACAGCATCACGTTCAACGCCAAAACCAAACTGCCCGGACAAACATTCACGAAGCGTATAAAGTGGGCTGGTACCAATATCACCGTAGACAACCCCAATGGCCGCAAGGGTAATCGCAGACAATGATTGCTTATTATCAGTGCTCATAGACTCGTCTTTCGTTTATACACATCATCGTTCAAGCTACCTCCGCGTTAGCTGCATTCGTTATTCCGCCCATCCCAGGGAATAACTCCATTGCCGCCTTGGTGCAGCTTGATTGATATGGTGTATATATAAGAAATGTGTGCGTCGTCCCTTGGCCCACAAAAAGGCGCACAGTATGCACGATTAATCGCAAAATCGTACCCCTAAATGAGACCAGATTAATCTGGCTCAAAGAAAAATAAACGCGCCTTCAGTCTATTACAGCCCAGGGGCTAAACATCTATACTCGCTGTTTAACGCGGAACATTTGGCGAAAGGACGCCACTTCATTATGGCTCACCCACATTTATTAGCGGAAAGAATTTCCCGTCTGAGCAATGCGCTGGAAAAGGGACTTTATGAACGTAGCCACGCCATTCGCCTTTGTCTGCTGGCCGCGCTCAGCGGCGAGAGCGTCTTCTTATTAGGCCCGCCAGGGATCGCGAAAAGCTTAATCGCTCGCCGACTGAAGTTTGCCTTTAAAAATGCCCGTGCTTTCGAATATCTGATGACGCGCTTTTCGACACCTGAAGAGGTCTTTGGCCCGCTATCCATTCAGGCGCTTAAAGACGAAGGTCGCTATGAGCGCTTAACAGCAGGCTATCTTCCTGAAGCCGAAATCGTTTTTCTCGATGAAATCTGGAAAGCAGGCCCGGCCATTCTCAACACCCTGCTGACCGCCATTAATGAACGCCACTTCCGCAACGGCGCACACGAGGAGAAAATCCCGATGCGTCTGCTGGTCGCGGCGTCCAACGAATTGCCTGAAGCGGACAGCAGCCTGGAAGCATTGTACGACCGAATGCTGATTCGCCTGTGGCTGGATAAAGTCCAGGACAAGGCTAACTTCCGCTCCATGCTGTTAAGCCAGCAGGACGAAAGTGACAACCCTGTTCCAACAACGTTACAAGTGACGGATGAAGAGTACTACCAGTGGCAAAAAGACATTGGCAAAATCACGCTTCCCGATCGTGTATTTGAATTGATTTTCACCCTGCGCCAGCAACTGGATGCGCTACCGAACACCCCCTATGTATCTGACCGTCGTTGGAAAAAAGCAATCCGCTTACTCCAGGCCAGCGCCTTCTTTAGCGGACGCGATGCCGTTGCACCTATCGACCTTATTCTGCTGAAAGATTGCTTGTGGTATGACGCACAAAGCCTGAATCTGATGCAGCAACAAATCGAAATATTGATGACCGGGCACGCCTGGCAGCAGCAGACAATGCTGACTCGCCTTGGGACAATAATGCAGCGCCGCATCCAGCTACAGCAGCAGCAAAGTGATAAAACGGCTTTCACGGTAATTCGTCAGGGCGGAATGTTCAGCCGCCGTCCTCATTATGATTTACCACCGGAAGCCAACACTTCCGTACTGACGCTGTTACTGCAAAAACCCCTAAAACTGCACGATATGGACGTTATCCATATTGCCTTTGAACGCGCCGCTCTGGAGCTATGGCTGACGAAAGGCGGTGAGATCCGCGGAAAATTAAACGGGATCGGCTTCGCCCAGACGCTGAATATGGAAGTCGACAGCGCTCAGCACCTGGTCGTACGCGACGTCAGCTTGCAAGGTTCTCGACTGGCGTTACCCGGTGCATCAGAAGAAGGCATGCCCAGTGAGATAAAACAGCAGCTTGAAGCGCTCGACAACGAATGGCACCAGCAACACAGCGAATTTAGTGAACAGCAAAAATGTCTGTTTATCCATAGTGACTGGTTAGGCCGCATTGAGGCCAGCCTGCAGGACGTCGGTACACAGATCCGACAGGCACAACAATGCTGACCCTTGATACGCTAAATATCATGCTGGCGGTCGGCGAAGAGGGGATGATCGAAGAGATGATCATCGCACTGCTGGCTTCCCCGCAAATGGCGGTCTTTTTCAAAAAATTTCCCCGGCTAAAAAAAGCGATTACTGACGATGTCCCCCGCTGGCGTGAAGCGTTACGCAGCCGCCTCAAAGATACCCACGTACCGCCGGAGCTAACAGAAGAGGTAATGTGCTATCAGCAAAGTCAGCTCCTCTCCACTTCGCAGTTTATCGTCCAGCTACCGCAAATCTTAGCGCTCCTGCACCGACTCCACTCACCATGGGCTGGGCAAGCGCAGCAACTGGTCGATGACAACAGTATTTTTACGCCCGCACTGCATACACTATTTCTCCAGCGCTGGCGCCTGAGCCTGGTGGTTCAAACCACCACGCTTAATCAGCAGCTACTGGAAGAAGAACGCGAACAGTTGCTCAGTGAAGTACAGGAACGGATGACGCTCAGTGGCCAACTGGAACCTGTGCTGGCGGAAAATGACAACGCAGCGGGTCGTTTGTGGGACATGAGCGCAGGTCAAATTAAGCGCGGTGATTATCAGCTGATGGTGAAATACGGTGAGTTCCTGACGCAACAACCCGAACTTCAACGGCTGGCCGAACAGTTGGGGCGCTCCAGAGAAGCGAAATCCGTGCCGCGTAAAGACGCGCCAATGGAAACATTCCGTACGCTGGTGCGTGAACCGGCCACCGTCCCGGAGCAGGTGGATGGCATTCAACAAAGCGATGATATCCTGCGTTTACTCCCCCCCGAACTGGCCACGTTGGGCATTACCGAACTGGAATATGAGTTCTATCGGCGGCTGGTGGAAAAGCAGCTCCTGACATACCGCCTGCATGGAGAAGCCTGGCGCGAGAAAGTAACGGAGCGGCCGGTTATACACCAGGATTTTGACGAGCAGCCTCGTGGACCGTTTATTGTCTGTGTCGATACCTCGGGATCGATGGGCGGATTTAACGAACAGTGTGCGAAAGCCTTTTGCCTCGCACTCATGCGCGTTGCACTCGCCGATAACCGTCGCTGTTTCATCATGTTATTTTCGACAGAAGTCGTGCGCTATGAGCTATCCGGTCCGGAAGGCATTGAGCAGGCAATCCGTTTTTTAAGCCAGCGTTTTCGCGGCGGTACGGACATTGCCAGCTGTTTTCGCGCCATTATTGAACGTATGCAGGGTCGGGAATGGTTTGATGCCGATGCGGTGGTGATTTCGGATTTTATCGCCCAGCGATTACCCGATGAGGTTGTCAATAAAGTGGGGGAATTACAGCGGGTACATCAGCACCGTTTTCATGCGGTCGCGATGTCAGCACACGGCAAACCCGGCATCATGCGCATTTTCGATCATATCTGGCGCTTTGATACCGGGATGCGAAGCCGCCTGCTCAGACGCTGGCGGCGTTAATTTTTTACAGCAGTGAAGCGACGCTTTCACGGACCTGTGCAGGCCACACACCGCACTGAACCTGGCCAATGTGCGGCAACTGCAGCAGCAGCATCGTCAGGCGTGACTGCCCAATACCGCCGCCAATGGTCTGCGGCATTTCGCCACGCAACAGTGCCTGGTGCCACTCCAGACTCAGGCGATCTTCATCACCGGTCAGAGCAAGCTGGTGTTTCAGCGCATCGGCGTCCACGCGGATCCCCATCGAAGACAGTTCAAACGCATCTTCCAGAACCGGGTTCCACACCAGGATATCACCGTTCAGACCAGCATGGCCCAGCTCGGAAGCTGAACTCCAGTCATCATAATCCGGCGCACGAACGTCATGACGGTGACCGTCGCTAAGTTTGCCGCCGATCCCGACTAGGAACACCGCACCCAGCTCTTTTGCGATCGCACGTTCACGACCTTTTGCATCAAGATCCGGGTAGCGAGATAACAGCTCCTGGCTATGCACAAAGTGGATCTGCTCTGGCAGGAACGGTGCCAGACCAAATTCTTTGCTTACCGCAGCTTCGGTTGCCTTAATTCCCGCCCAGATAGCCTCTACTGTGCTTTTCAGAGTGGAGAACTGACGCTCACCGTCACCCATAACGCGCTCCCAGTCCCACTGGTCAACATAGACCGAGTGAAGC
Organism: Citrobacter sp. U14242; assembly: GCF_046555775.1. NCBI lineage: Bacteria > Pseudomonadati > Pseudomonadota > Gammaproteobacteria > Enterobacterales > Enterobacteriaceae > Citrobacter > Citrobacter sp. U14242. Next base: position 464,685 of record NZ_JBKGLW010000002.1, on the reverse strand, counting down.
GGAGAGAGACGGTCTTCATCCGGGCGCAGGGCTTTCATGTGCGTGTACAGTCCCTCGCCCGCGCTGAAGTCGTGTTGTCCCAGCGTTTGACGCTTCCACTTCGCCAGTGAATGAACCACTTCGAACTGAGCGTCTGGTAATGCTTTCACTTTCACCTGCACCGCTTTTTCACAGCCAGACAAGTTATCCTGCGTGCCATCTCCTACACGACTCAGGATCGGTGCCTGGACTTCAATCAGCCCCAGACGCTCTTCCAGTTGGCGAGAAAAATGAGATTTCACGAAGCTAATTTGACGTTGTTTGGCAATGTAAGCGGTTTTCATTATGTTTACTCCTGTGTCCTGTTGCCTATGATTAAGCAACAGAATGAGGGTAATATTCAATAATCAACAAACAAAAAGCCATGTTCGATTTTGATTCATTAAAATTTAACGCTAAAATAGAGTGAATCATCAATCTACATAAGAAAAACCTATGGAAAATTATCAGATCGATAATCTGGACCGCGGCATCCTTGATGCCCTGATGGAAAATGCCCGTACCGCCTACGCCGAACTGGCCAAACAGTTTGGTGTCAGCCCGGGTACAATTCACGTGCGCGTTGAAAAGATGAAGCAGGCAGGGATCATTACCGGCGCACGTATTGATGTCAGTCCAAAACAACTGGGTTATGACGTCGGCTGCTTTATTGGCATCATCCTGAAAAGTGCTAAGGATTATCCATCCGCATTAGCCAGACTGGAAAGCCTCGATGAAGTGACCGAGGCGTATTACACCACCGGGCACTACAGCATCTTTATAAAGGTGATGTGTAAATCTATCGATGCTCTGCAACAGGTGCTTATCAACAAGATCCAAACAATTGATGAAATTCAGTCCACTGAAACCTTGATCGTCTTGCAGAACCCGATCATGCGTACCATCAAGCCCTGATCGCTTTTTTTAATCCCCTGGTTTTCCACAGGTAGATCCCAGCTCGCTCACAGCGTACAATGCTGCCTCTTCATCGAGGTAGCGATCAATGGCAGATATCACTCTTATCAGCGGCAGCACGCTTGGCAGTGCGGAATATGTAGCAGAACATTTGGCTGAACAGCTGAATGACGCCGGTTTTTCCAGCGAAATACTGCATGGACCGATGCTCGACGAGGTTCCAACTCAAGGGGTCTGGCTGGTAATCAGCTCAACGCACGGTGCGGGAGACATTCCTGATAACCTGCAACCTTTATATGACGCATTGCGCGAGCAGAAACCGGATCTTTCGCAGGTACACTTTGGTGCCATCGGCATTGGTAGCCGCGAATATGACACGTTCTGCGGTGCGATTGACAAGCTGGAAGCTGAACTGAAGGCCTGCGGGGCGAAACAGATCGGTGAAACGCTCAGGATCAACGTACTGGAACATGAGATTCCGGAAGATCCGGCTGAGATTTGGCTGGGATCCTGGCATCCATTGCTCAGAGATTTGTAAAGATCGTACTTTTTTATGTGGATAACTCTGGTTAAAAGCTTGGATCAACCGGTAGTTATCCAAAGAATAACTGTTGTTCAGTTTTTGAGTTGTGTATAACCCTTCATTCTGATCCCAGCTTATACGGACCAGGATCACCGATCATTCACAGCTAATGATCCTCAACAACCCGTTGATCTTATTCAAAGGATCGCCCTTATCCACAGATAGTTGCGATCCTAATAAGAGATCACAATAAAACAGATCTCTAAATAAAAAGATCTTCTTTTTAATACCCAGGATCCGAGGTCTTTCTCCATCGACTAAAGTTGAGTAGAATCCACGGCCCGGGCTTCAATCCATTTTCACACCGCGTTATGCGAGGCAATTACCATGTTTTATCAGGATCCTTTTGACGTCATCATCATTGGCGGGGGTCATGCAGGCACCGAGGCCGCAATGGCCGCGGCGCGAATGGGTCAACAGACTCTGCTTTTGACACACAATATCGACACTCTGGGGCAAATGAGCTGCAACCCAGCGATTGGCGGCATTGGGAAGGGACACCTGGTAAAAGAAGTGGATGCGCTTGGCGGCCTGATGGCAACCGCGATCGACCATGCCGGTATCCAGTTCAGGATACTAAACGCCAGCAAAGGCCCGGCAGTTCGCGCCACTCGTGCTCAGGCGGATCGCGTGCTCTATCGTCAGGCGGTACGTACTGCACTGGAGAACCAGCCAAACCTGATGATCTTCCAGCAGGCGGTTGAAGATCTGATTGTTGAAAACGATCGTGTTGTCGGTGCGGTGACTCAGATGGGTCTGAAGTTCCGTGCCAAAGCGGTGGTATTAACCGTAGGGACCTTCCTTGACGGAAAAATTCACATTGGTCTGGACAACTACAGCGGTGGTCGTGCTGGCGATCCGCCGTCTATTCCACTGTCACGTCGCCTGCGTGAACTGCCGCTGCGCGTGAGCCGTTTGAAAACAGGTACACCGCCGCGTATCGATGCGCGTACCATCGATTTTAGCGTACTTGGTCAGCAAAACAGCGATAACCCGATGCCGGTCTTTTCGTTCCTTGGCGATGTTTCTCAACATCCGCGCCAGATGCCGTGCTACATCACGCATACTAACGAGAAAACCCATGACGTGATCCGTAATAACCTCGATCGTAGCCCGATGTATGCTGGCGTGATCGAAGGTATCGGCCCACGTTACTGCCCGTCGATCGAAGATAAAGTGATGCGCTTTGCCGACAGGAACCAGCACCAGATCTTCCTTGAACCGGAAGGACTGACGTCTAACGAAATTTACCCGAACGGTATTTCCACCAGCCTGCCATTTGATGTGCAGATGCAAATTGTCCGCTCCATGCAGGGGATGGAAAACGCCAAAATTGTTCGTCCTGGCTATGCTATTGAATATGATTTCTTCGATCCACGCGATCTGAAACCAACTCTGGAAAGTAAATTCATTCAGGGTCTGTTCTTTGCAGGGCAAATCAATGGGACAACCGGTTACGAAGAAGCCGCCGCACAAGGTTTGCTGGCGGGTCTGAACGCCGCACGCTTGTCTGCTGAGAAAGACGGCTGGGCTCCTGCGCGTTCTCAGGCTTATCTTGGTGTGCTGGTGGATGACCTGTGTACGCTGGGCACCAAAGAACCGTACCGCATGTTTACTTCGCGCGCAGAATACCGTTTGATGCTGCGCGAAGATAACGCCGATCTCCGTCTGACCGAAATTGGTCGTGAACTGGGTCTGGTGGGGGATGAACGCTGGGCGCGCTTCAATGAAAAACTGGAACGCATCGAACAAGAACGCCAGCGTTTGAAATCAACCTGGGTGAACCCGCTTGCTGAATCTGCCGCGGAAGTGAACGCGCACCTGGCAACGCCTCTGTCACGCGAGGCCAGTGGTGAAGATCTGCTGCGTCGTCCGGACATGACCTATGCACAGCTGACGTCATTGTCTGCATTTGCGCCAGCGCTTGATGATCCTCAGGCGGCTGAACAGGTTGAGATTCAGGTTAAGTACGAAGGTTATATTGCCCGTCAGCAGGATGAAATCGAAAGACAACAGCGCAATGAAAACACGTTGCTGCCTGCGACTCTGGATTATCGTCAGGTTTCCGGGTTGTCGAACGAAGTTATTGCCAAGCTGAACGATCACAAACCGGTGTCAATCGGCCAGGCATCGCGCATTTCAGGTGTCACGCCTGCCGCCATCTCCATCCTGCTGGTTTGGCTGAAAAAACAGGGTATGCTGCGCCGTAGCGCTTAATCACACTATCTGGGCGGAGGCGCTTCGCTTGCCCGCCCTGCAAATTTGTCGACCCGATAAGCGATAGCGTAGCGGGTAATTGATTATTTACAGGTAACGACCGTGCTCAACAAACTCTCTCGTCTGCTGGCTGATGCTGGTATTTCTCTTACCGATCACCAGAAAAATCAGCTGATTGCGTATGTCGATATGCTGCACAAATGGAATAAAGCGTACAACCTGACATCGGTGCGGGACCCCAACGAAATGCTGGTGCGCCATATTCTGGACAGCATAGTGGTCGCCCCCCATCTGCAGGGCGAGCGTTTTATTGATGTCGGTACCGGCCCTGGCTTACCGGGAATTCCACTTTCTATCGTGCGTCCTGAGGCGCATTTTACCCTGCTGGATAGTCTGGGAAAACGCGTACGCTTTCTGCGTCAGGTACAACATGAGCTTAAACTGGACAACATCACTCCAGTACAAAGCAGGGTAGAAGAATTTCCTTCCGAGCCACCTTTTGATGGTGTGATAAGCCGTGCTTTTGCATCTCTTAACGACATGCTGAGCTGGTGCCACCATTTACCCGCTCAAAACGGGCGTTTTTATGCCTTAAAAGGTCAATTACCGGAAGATGAGATCGCCACACTGCCTGCGGCGTTTAGCGTAGAATCAGTTGTAAAATTACGCGTCCCACAACTGGATGGTGAACGCCATCTGGTGGTTATTAAGCCAAACAAAATTTAATATTTGTCAAAAAAAATAGAAAAAAAACGGTGCTTCAGGTGTTAAAACACAGGGGGGATCGAGTGGTCAAATGTTGTTACATTTCACCGGTGGCTTACTGTTTTGCATCATAACTATAACGTACCGTTTTTTGTTAAAAGCGAAACAAGTCAACTGTGAAAATATCAGTCTGCTAAAAATAGAACCTAAGAATCACCGTTTTGTGTTAATTATTTATTATAAATGTCAATGAGTGGTTTTTTTGTTGTTAGGGTCTATTTCTAAAATAGTGATGATTTTTACGCTTAAATATCAAAAAGATGAAAAGGCATCATTTGCCACGTAAATTAATTGAGCGAAGGTGAATATGTTCAATATGTGATCTGGTGCACGCTTTATCGCCAGTGTTTACGCGGTATTTGCAGTTTTGCATGATCGTTCACAGTTTGTCGAAAAGTAATAAATGTGGCCTGGAGAAAAATATTTAAACATTTATTCACTTTTTAGCTACTTATTGTTTGAAATCACGAAGGCGCACCGTATAATTTGACCGCTTTTTGATGCTTGACTCTAAGCCATAAAGAACGTTTTATACGACACGCGGCATACCTCGAAGGGAGCAGGAGTAAAAACGTGATGTCTATGTCGCTCTTGAGTCGAAACGTTGCTCGTAAGCTTTTGCTCACACAGCTTCTGGCGGTAATAGCAAGTGGATTGCTGTTTAGCCTCAAAGACCCTTTCTGGGGCATCTCCGCATTGTGCGGAGGATTGGCAGTGTTACTGCCTAATATGTTGTTTATGATATTTGCCTGGCGTCACCAGGCGCATACACCAGCAAAGGGCCGAGTGGCCTGGACGTTCGCTTTCGGCGAAGCCTTCAAGGTGTTAGCGATGCTGGTTTTGCTTGTGGTGGCGTTGGCGGTTTTGAAGGCGGTATTCTTACCGCTGATCGTTACGTGGGTTTTGGTGCTGGTGGTTCAGATACTGGCACCGGCTGTAATTAACAACAAAGGGTAAAGGCATCATGGCTTCAGAAAATATGACGCCGCAGGATTACATAGGACACCATCTGAATAACCTTCAGTTGGACCTACGTACATTCTCGCTGGTGGATCCGCAGAACCCCCCAGCCACCTTCTGGACGCTCAATATTGACTCCATGTTTTTCTCGGTGGTTCTGGGTCTGTTGTTCCTGCTTATGTTCCGTAGCGTGGCCAAAAAGGCGACCAGCGGCGTACCAGGTAAATTTCAGACCGCGATTGAGCTGGTAATCGGCTTCGTGCATGGTAGCGTGAAAGACATGTACCATGGCAAAAGCAAGCTGATAGCACCGCTGGCCCTGACGATTTTCGTCTGGGTATTCCTGATGAACCTGATGGATTTGCTGCCTATCGACCTGCTGCCGTATATCGGCGAGCATATCTTTGGCCTGCCGGCTCTGCGTGTGGTTCCGTCTGCTGACGTGAACATCACTCTGTCTATGGCTCTGGGCGTATTTATCCTCATTCTGTTCTACAGCATCAAAATGAAAGGCATCGGTGGCTTCACGAAAGAGTTGACGCTGCAGCCGTTCAATCACTGGGCGTTCATTCCTGTCAACTTAATCCTTGAAGGGGTAAGCCTGCTGTCCAAACCAGTTTCTCTTGGTCTGCGACTGTTCGGCAACATGTACGCTGGTGAGCTGATTTTCATTCTGATTGCTGGTCTGTTGCCGTGGTGGTCACAGTGGATTCTGAATGTGCCTTGGGCCATTTTCCACATACTGATTATCACGCTGCAAGCCTTCATCTTCATGGTTCTGACGATTGTCTATCTGTCGATGGCGTCTGAAGAGCATTAATTTACCAACACTACTACGTTTTAACTGAAACAAACTGGAGACTGTCATGGAAAACCTGAATATGGATCTGCTGTACATGGCTGCCGCTGTGATGATGGGTCTGGCGGCAATCGGTGCTGCGATCGGTATCGGCATCCTCGGGGGTAAATTCCTGGAAGGCGCAGCGCGTCAACCTGATCTGATTCCTCTGCTGCGTACTCAGTTCTTTATCGTTATGGGTCTGGTGGATGCTATCCCGATGATCGCTGTAGGTCTGGGTCTGTACGTGATGTTCGCTGTCGCGTAGTAAGCGTTGCTTGAATTAAGAGCAATATCAGAACGTTAACTAGATAGAGGCATTGTGCTGTGAATCTTAACGCAACAATCCTCGGCCAGGCCATCGCGTTTGTCCTGTTCGTTCTGTTCTGCATGAAGTACGTATGGCCGCCATTAATGGCAGCCATCGAAAAACGTCAAAAAGAAATTGCTGACGGTCTTGCTTCTGCGGAACGAGCACATAAGGATCTTGACCTTGCAAAGGCCAGCGCGACTGACCAGCTGAAAAAAGCGAAGGCGGAAGCTCAGGTAATTATCGAGCAGGCAAACAAACGCCGCGCTCAGATCCTGGACGAAGCTAAAACTGAAGCAGAGCAGGAACGTACTAAAATCGTGGCACAAGCGCAGGCGGAAATTGACGCCGAGCGTAAACGTGCTCGCGAAGAGCTGCGTAAGCAAGTTGCTGTCCTGGCTGTTGCTGGCGCCGAGAAGATCATCGAACGTTCCGTGGATGAAGCTGCTAACAGCGACATCGTGGACAAACTTGTCGCTGAACTGTAAGGAGGGAGGGGCTGATGTCTGAATTTATTACGGTAGCTCGCCCCTACGCCAAAGCAGCTTTTGACTTTGCCGTTGAGCACCAAAGCGTTGACCGTTGGCAGGATATGCTGACGTTTGCCGCTGAGGTGACGAAGAACGAACAAATGGCAGAGCTTCTCTCTGGTGCACTGGCGCCGGAAACGCTCGCTGAGTCGTTTATCGCAATCTGCGGTGAGCAGCTGGACGAAAGCGGTCAAAACCTGATTAAGGTAATGGCTGAAAATAACCGTCTTAATGCGCTCCCGGATGTTCTTGAGCAGTTTATTCACCTGCGTGCAGCCAGTGAGGCTATCTCTGAGGTAGAAGTCACTTCTGCCAATGCACTGAGTGATGAACAGCTTACGAAGATTAGTGCAGCGATGGAAAAACGTCTGTCACGCAAAGTTAAGCTGAATTGCAAAATCGATAAGTCTGTAATGGCAGGCGTAATCATCCGTGCGGGTGATATGGTCATTGATGGCAGCGTACGCGGCCGTCTTGAGCGCCTTGCAGACGTCTTGCAGTCTTAAGGGGACTGGAGCATGCAACTGAATTCCACCGAAATCAGCGAACTGATCAAGCAGCGCATTGCTCAGTTCAGTGTTGTGAGTGAAGCTCACAATGAAGGTACTATTGTTTCTGTAAGTGACGGTGTTATCCGCATCCACGGTCTTGCTGACTGTATGCAGGGGGAAATGATCTCTCTGCCGGGTAACCGTTACGCTATCGCACTGAACCTGGAGCGCGACTCCGTAGGTGCAGTTGTGATGGGTCCATACGCTGACCTCGCCGAAGGCATGAAGGTTAAGTGTACGGGTCGTATTCTGGAAGTTCCGGTTGGCCGTGGCCTGCTGGGTCGTGTGGTGAACACTCTGGGTTCCCCAATTGACGGTAAAGGTCCGGTTGATAACGATGGCTTCTCGCCGATCGAAGTTATCGCGCCAGGCGTAATCGAACGTCAGTCCGTCGATCAGCCGGTACAGACCGGTTATAAATCCGTTGATGCCATGATCCCAATCGGTCGTGGCCAGCGTGAGTTGATCATCGGTGACCGTCAGACCGGTAAAACCGCGATGGCAATCGATGCCATCATCAACCAGCGTGACTCCGGCATCAAATGTGTGTACGTGGCTATCGGCCAGAAAGCGTCCACCATTTCTAACGTGGTTCGTAAACTGGAAGAACATGGCGCACTGTCCAACACTATCGTTGTTGTGGCGACCGCGTCTGAATCTGCTGCGCTGCAATACCTGGCGCCTTATGCCGGTTGCGCAATGGGCGAATACTTCCGTGACCGCGGTGAAGATGCACTGATCGTTTATGATGACCTGTCCAAACAGGCTGTTGCTTACCGTCAGGTTTCCCTGCTGCTCCGTCGTCCGCCAGGACGTGAAGCATTCCCGGGCGACGTATTTTACCTCCACTCCCGTCTGCTGGAACGCGCATCCCGCGTTAACGCGGAATACGTTGAGAAATTCACCAATGGTGAAGTCAAAGGTAAAACTGGCTCCCTGACCGCTCTGCCGATTATCGAAACCCAGGCGGGTGACGTTTCTGCGTTCGTTCCGACCAACGTAATTTCCATTACCGATGGTCAGATCTTCCTGGAAACCAACCTGTTCAACTCCGGTATTCGTCCGGCAGTTAACCCGGGTATCTCCGTATCTCGTGTAGGTGGTGCAGCGCAGACCAAGATCATCAAGAAACTGTCCGGTGGTATCCGTACCGCGCTGGCACAGTATCGTGAACTGGCCGCGTTTTCTCAGTTCGCTTCCGACCTTGATGAAGCTACGCGTAAGCAGCTGAGCCACGGTCAGAAAGTAACTGAACTGCTGAAGCAGAAACAGTATGCCCCAATGTCTGTTGCACAGCAGGGTGTGGTGCTGTTTGCGGCTGAACGCGGTTACCTCGAAGATGTGGAACTGGCGAAAATCGGTAGCTTCGAAGCCGCTCTGCTGGCTTACGTTGACCGTGATCACGCTCCGCTGATGCAAGAGATTAACCAGTCCGGTGGCTATAACGATGAAATCGAAGGCAAGCTGAAAGCTATCCTCGATTCCTTCAAAGCAACCCAGTCCTGGTAACGTCTGGCGGTCTGTCTTAGGGCGGACCGCAAGGCATTGAGGAGAAGCTCATGGCCGGCGCAAAAGAGATACGTAGTAAGATCGCAAGCGTCCAGAACACGCAGAAGATCACTAAAGCGATGGAGATGGTCGCCGCTTCCAAAATGCGTAAATCGCAGGATCGCATGGCGGCCAGCCGTCCTTATGCAGAGACCATGCGCAAAGTGATTGGTCACCTTGCGAATGGTAATCTGGAATATAAGCACCCTTACCTGGAAGAACGCGACGTTAAGCGCGTGGGCTACCTGGTGGTGTCGACCGACCGTGGTCTGTGCGGTGGCTTGAACATTAACCTGTTTAAAAAGCTGCTGGCGGATATGAAAACATGGTCCGATAAAGGCGTTCAGTGCGACATCGCAATGATCGGCTCTAAGGGCGTGTCTTTCTTTAATTCCGTAGGCGGTAACGTGGTTGCTCAGGTAACCGGTATGGGGGACAACCCTTCCCTGTCCGAACTGATCGGCCCGGTTAAAGTGATGCTGCAGGCCTACGATGAAGGTCGTCTGGACAGACTGTACGTTGTCAGCAACAAATTTATTAACACCATGTCTCAGGTTCCGACTCTCACTCAGCTGCTGCCTTTACCGGCTTCAGAAGATGAAGAGTTAAAACAAAAAGCCTGGGATTACCTGTATGAACCAGACCCGAAACCGCTGCTGGATACTCTGCTGCGTCGTTACGTTGAATCTCAGGTTTATCAGGGCGTGGTAGAAAACCTGGCCAGCGAGCAGGCCGCACGTATGGTGGCGATGAAAGCCGCGACCGACAATGGCGGCAGCCTGATTAAAGAGCTGCAGTTGGTATACAACAAAGCTCGTCAGGCCAGCATTACTCAGGAACTCACCGAAATCGTCGGTGGTGCATCCGCGGTATAACCAGGTTAATTCGTAGAGGATTCAAGATGGCTACTGGAAAAATTGTCCAGGTAATCGGCGCCGTGGTTGACGTCGAATTCCCTCAGGATGCCGTACCGCGCGTGTACGATGCTCTTGAGGTTATGAATGGTAAAGAGAGCCTGGTGCTGGAAGTTCAGCAGCAGCTCGGCGGCGGTATCGTACGTACCATCGCCATGGGTTCTTCCGACGGTCTGCGTCGTGGTCTGGAAGTTAAAGACCTCGAGCACCCGATCGAAGTCCCGGTAGGTAAAGCAACGCTGGGTCGTATCATGAACGTTCTGGGTCACCCGATCGACATGAAAGGCGATATCGGTGAAGAAGAGCGTTGGGCTATCCACCGCGCAGCACCGTCCTATGAAGAGCTGTCCAGCTCTCAGGAACTGCTGGAAACCGGCATCAAAGTTATCGACCTGATGTGTCCGTTCGCGAAGGGCGGTAAAGTGGGTCTGTTCGGTGGTGCGGGTGTAGGTAAAACCGTAAACATGATGGAGCTGATCCGTAACATCGCGATCGAGCACTCCGGTTACTCTGTGTTTGCGGGTGTGGGTGAACGTACTCGTGAGGGTAACGACTTCTACCACGAAATGACCGACTCCAATGTTCTGGATAAAGTATCCCTGGTTTATGGCCAGATGAACGAGCCGCCGGGAAACCGTCTGCGCGTTGCACTGACCGGTCTGACCATGGCTGAGAAATTCCGTGACGAAGGTCGTGACGTACTGCTGTTCGTCGATAACATCTATCGTTACACCCTGGCCGGTACGGAAGTATCCGCACTGCTGGGTCGTATGCCATCAGCGGTAGGTTACCAGCCGACCCTGGCGGAAGAGATGGGTGTCCTGCAGGAACGTATCACTTCTACCAAAACCGGTTCTATCACCTCCGTTCAGGCGGTATACGTACCTGCGGATGACTTGACTGACCCATCCCCAGCAACCACCTTTGCTCACCTGGATGCAACCGTGGTACTGAGCCGTCAGATCGCGTCTCTGGGTATTTACCCGGCAGTTGATCCGCTGGACTCCACCAGCCGTCAGCTGGATCCGCTGGTTGTAGGTCAGGAACACTATGACACTGCGCGTGGCGTACAGTCCCTGCTGCAGCGTTATCAGGAACTGAAAGACATCATCGCCATCCTGGGTATGGATGAGCTGTCTGAAGAAGATAAACTGGTGGTAGCACGTGCGCGTAAGATCCAGCGCTTCCTGTCCCAGCCGTTCTTCGTTGCGGAAGTATTCACCGGTTCTCCGGGTAAATACGTTTCCCTGAAAGACACCATCCGTGGCTTTAAAGGCATCATGGAAGGCGAATACGACCACCTGCCAGAGCAGGCGTTCTACATGGTTGGTTCTATCGACGAAGCCGTAGAAAAAGCCAAAAAACTTTAACGCCTTAATCGGAGGGTGATATGGCAATGACTTACCACCTGGACGTCGTCAGCGCAGAGCAACAAATGTTCTCTGGTCTGGTCGAAAAAATCCAGGTAACGGGTAGTGAAGGTGAACTGGGTATTTTCCCGGGTCACGCACCGCTGCTCACCGCCATTAAGCCTGGTATGATCCGCATCGTTAAACAGTTCGGTCATGAAGAGTTTATCTATCTGTCCGGCGGCATTCTTGAAGTGCAGCCTGGCAACGTGACCGTACTGGCTGATACCGCGATTCGCGGGCAGGATCTCGATGAAGCGAGAGCCCTGGAAGCGAAACGTAAGGCTGAAGAGCATATTAAGAGCTCTCATGGTGACGTGGATTACGCTCAGGCATCTGCGGAACTGGCCAAAGCGATCGCCAAACTGCGCGTTATCGAGTTGACCAAAAAAGCGATGTAACACCGGCTTGAAAATACGAAAACCAGTCTGCTAGCAGGCTGGTTTTTTTTTGCCTGTTTTTAGATATTTTGAAACTGAAAAAGTGTTTTTATTTTATGTGATCTATATCACATAAACATTGATCGGTTAAAAAATGAAGCGTAGACTTGTTTTTGTGATGTGTGTCACATAATTAACTCGGATAAAAACAGGATACCAACATGAAATTGTTCAACAAAATCATCGCCCTTTTCAGCTGTATGGACGTTTAGCCATACCTGTCTGCTATGTGGCGCGATGCTTCCATCGTTGAGAGCAAGCGCCATCTATTGTTAGCTCCATACCCTCTTGTTTGTGCACTCATCCTCTCCCCAATTCTTGTCTTCTCTATTTTTCTGCTTGTTACTGAATCATATATAAAAATCGTGCTTTGCTTACCCAATTCTTTATTCATGGGGCAAAAAAATAGCAAAAACATTAACCTAAGGCTTTAATAAGAGCATGCTCCTGGTTTTTGGGAGACAAAATGCACCGATATAGTCGAAAATAGTGAGTTAATTAGTTAGGGATTTTCCCCTATTGAACGTTTTATCTTCGGCCCATTTCATGATGAAAAAAATGTAGTATTTTCAATGCGAAAGGGTATAAATTCGTTCTCAAATGACAGTCAGGATGTGTATGTTGAATAATGCTATGAGCGTCGTGATCCTTGCCGCAGGCAAAGGTACACGTATGTATTCCGATCTTCCTAAAGTGCTGCACACTCTCGCAGGAAAAGCGATGGTGCAGCATGTTATTGATGCCGCTAATGAATTAGGCGCAACGCATGTACACCTGGTCTACGGGCATGGTGGTGATTTGCTTCAGCAGACGTTGAAAGATGGCAATCTGAACTGGGTTCTGCAGGCAGAGCAGTTGGGAACCGGTCATGCAATGCAACAGGCTGCACCGTTCTTTGGTGATGACGAAGACATTTTAATGCTATATGGCGATGTACCGTTAATCTCCACCGAAACGTTACGGCGCCTGCGCGATGCTAAACCTCAGGGTGGTATTGGCTTATTAACAGTAAAACTGGACGACCCAACCGGCTATGGGCGCATTACGCGTGATAACGGCAAAGTTACTGGCATCGTTGAGCACAAAGATGCGACCGACGAGCAACGCCAGATCCAGGAAATTAACACCGGCATCCTGATTGCCAATGGCGCTGATTTGAAGCGCTGGTTGTCTAAACTGACCAACAACAACGTGCAGGGTGAATATTACATCACCGATATCATTGCGATGGCGTACCAGGAAGGTCGTGAAATTGCTGCGGTACATCCGGCACGTATTAGCGAAACCGAAGGGGTGAATAACCGTCTTCAGTTATCCCGTCTTGAACGTGTCTATCAGTCCGAACAAGCAGAGAAACTGCTGTTAGCAGGCGTTATGTTGCGCGATCCAGCACGTTTTGATCTTCGCGGTTCGCTTATTCACGGGCGCGATGTTGAAATTGATACTAACGTTATCATTGAAGGCAACGTAACCCTTGGCGATCGCGTTAAAATTGGTACTGGCTGCATTATCAAAAATAGCGTGATTGGCGATGGCTGTGAGCTTAGCCCGTACAGCGTGGTGGAAGATGCCCATCTGGAAGCGGCCTGTACTATCGGGCCTTTTGCGCGTTTGCGCCCAGGCGCTGAACTGCTGGAAGGTGCGCACGTGGGTAACTTCGTCGAAATGAAAAAAGCGCGTCTGGGTAAAGGTTCTAAAGCGGGTCATCTGACGTATCTCGGCGACGCTGAAATTGGCGATAACGTGAATATCGGCGCGGGTACGATTACCTGTAACTACGATGGCGCTAATAAGTTTAAAACTATTATTGGCGATGATGTTTTTGTTGGTTCTGATACTCAGCTGGTGGCTCCTGTCACCGTGGGTAAAGGCGCGACGATCGCCGCCGGAACCACAGTGACGCGTAATATCGCTGATAACGAGCTGGTATTAAGTCGTGTCCCTCAGGTCCATAAGCAGGGCTGGCAGCGTCCGGTGAAGAAAAAGTAATCATTTTTGCCGGATGGCGGCTTTGCCTTATCCGGCCTACGTGCGGCGACGTTTTGTAGGTCAATAAGCGCTTACGCTATCAGGCAGACAGGAGATGAGGGGATAACATAATCCCCCACTCTAAAAGCAGTACCTATAAAAATAACCCCACTCTCTACAAGGCTCGGGGCGCCCGGAATACGGGTATTACCCAAAGTATTTCGCGCTGTAGCAAGGCGGCAAACTTGGGAGTCTACGGGAGCTTACTAAAGTAAGTGACCGTAGTGAGCAGGTGTAGCCAACGCAGCTACGGAGTGAAAGACGAAGGGGAAACAGGTTGACCGACAACGACAGGCATAATGCCTAAATTCGGAATCAAAAAATATGTGTGGAATTGTTGGCGCTATCGCGCAGCGTGATGTAGCTGAAATCCTTCTCGAAGGTTTACGTCGTCTGGAATATCGTGGTTATGACTCAGCCGGCCTGGCTGTTGTTGATGCTGAAGGTAACATGACCCGTCTGCGTCGACTGGGTAAAGTGCAGATGCTGACTGCCGCTGCGGAAGAACATCCGTTACACGGTGGTACGGGTATCGCTCACACCCGCTGGGCAACTCATGGCGAACCTTCAGAAGCAAACGCGCATCCGCATGTTTCTGAACACATTGTGGTGGTGCATAACGGCATCATCGAAAACCATGAACCGCTGCGTGAAATGTTGAAAGCGCGTGGTTACACCTTCGTATCTGAAACGGATACCGAAGTGATTGCTCACCTGGTGCACTGGGAGCTGGAACAGGGAGGGACGCTGCGTGAAGCGGTACTGCGTACTATTCCGCAACTCCGTGGTGCATACGGTACAGTGATCATGGATACCCGTAATCCTGAAACACTGCTGGCGGCTCGTTCTGGTAGCCCGCTGGTTATCGGTCTGGGCATGGGTGAAAACTTTATCGCTTCCGACCAGCTGGCGCTGCTGCCGGTTACCCGTCGTTTTATCTTCCTGGAAGAAGGCGATATCGCCGAAGTAACGCGTCGTTCAGTTTCTATTTTTGACAAGACTGGCGCGGAAGTAAAACGTCAGGATATTGAATCCAATCTGCAATATGACGCGGGCGAAAAAGGTATTTATCGCCACTACATGCAGAAAGAGATCTATGAGCAACCGAATGCGATTAAAAATACGCTGACCGGGCGTATCAGTCATGGCGAAGTGGATTTAAGTGAGCTTGGCCCTAACGCCAACGCGTTGCTGTCGCAGGTTGAGCATATCCAGATTATTGCCTGCGGTACGTCATACAACTCAGGCATGGTATCCCGCTACTGGTTTGAGTCGCTGGCCGGCATTTCCTGTGATGTGGAAATTGCTTCTGAGTTCCGTTATCGCAAATCCGCTGTGCGTCGTAACAGTTTGATGATTACCCTGTCCCAATCCGGTGAAACGGCGGATACCCTGGCGGGTCTGCGCTTATCTAAGGAGCTGGGCTATCTGGGTTCGCTGGCAATCTGTAACGTTCCTGGCTCTTCTCTGGTACGTGAATCTGACCTGGCGATAATGACAAATGCCGGGACCGAAATCGGCGTGGCCTCCACGAAAGCATTTACCACCCAGCTGACGGTTCTGTTAATGCTGGTGGCGAAGCTGTCTCGTCTGAAAGGTCTGGATGCGTCTATTGAACAAGAGGTTGTTCACGGGTTACAGGCGCTGCCGAGCCGTATTGAGCAGATGCTGTCACAGGACAAGCGTATTGCCGCACTGGCGGAAGACTTCTCTGACAAACACCATGCACTGTTCCTTGGTCGTGGCGATCAGTACCCCATTGCGCTGGAAGGCGCCCTGAAGCTGAAAGAGATTTCTTATATTCACGCAGAAGCGTATGCCGCTGGTGAGCTGAAGCACGGCCCGCTGGCGCTGATTGACGCGGATATGCCGGTTATCGTGGTTGCACCGAACAACGAGTTGCTGGAAAAACTGAAATCCAACATTGAAGAAGTGCGTGCCCGTGGCGGCCAGTTGTACGTCTTTGCCGATCAGGATGCAGGATTTATCAGTAATGAAAATATGCACATCATCGAGATGCCGCATGTGGAAGAGGTGATAGCACCGATCTTCTATACCGTTCCGCTGCAATTGCTGGCGTATCACGTGGCGCTGATTAAAGGTACTGACGTGGACCAGCCGCGTAACCTGGCGAAGTCGGTTACCGTGGAATAAGCGATACCTCGCTGAACTGAAAATGCCCTGCTCAAAGCGGGGCATTTTTTTAAACTTGTTCTGTTTTTAATCAATCATCCCGCCTGTTTTATGTGACAAACCGTCATCTTCAGCTACTGTTTTCTGTGTCATAAAAAGAAAATTTTACCGAAATATGATGGTCATATAATCGATTAACTTGCTGTTTTTGTACTGTTTTTAATTGTTTCTCGCATATTATTTTTCATTGTCATAAAACTGTCATATTTCGTACATTTAACTGTCACCTGTTTGTCCTATTTTGCTCACAGTAGCAACTCAAACAACAATTTACGAAAACCGTGCAGGAGACATTATGAAAGTTATGCGTACCACTGTCGCAACTGTTGTCGCCGCGACCTTATCTATGAGCGCGTTCTCTGCCTTTGCTGCAGCGAGCCTGACAGGTGCTGGTGCAACTTTTCCTGCGCCAGTGTATGCCAAATGGGCTGATACTTATCAGAAAGAGACCGGTAGCAAAGTAAACTACCAGGGTATCGGCTCCTCCGGTGGTGTAAAACAAATTACCGCAAATACTGTTGATTTCGGTGCATCTGATGCGCCGTTATCTGACGAGAAGCTGGCTCAGGAAGGCCTGTTCCAGTTCCCGACAGTGATCGGTGGTGTGGTGCTGGCGGTGAATATCCCTGGCCTGAAGTCCGGTGAGCTGGTGCTTGACGGTAAAACCCTGGGCGATATCTACCTCGGCAAAATTAAGAAGTGGGATGATGAAGCCATCACCAAACTGAACCCGGGTCTGAAGCTGCCTTCTCAGAACATCGCCGTTGTGCGTCGTGCAGATGGTTCCGGTACCTCTTTCGTCTTCACCAACTACCTGGCGAAAGTGAACGAAGAGTGGAAATCTAAAATTGGCGCAGGCTCTACGGTGAACTGGCCGACCGGTCTGGGCGGTAAAGGTAATGACGGTATCGCTGCGTTCGTACAGCGTCTGCCAGGCTCTATCGGCTACGTTGAGTACGCTTATGCTAAGCAGAACAACCTGGCATACACCAAACTGGTTTCTGCTGATGGCAAACCGGTAAGCCCGACAGAAGAAAACTTTGCCAATGCAGCTAAAGGCGCTGACTGGAGCAAAACCTTCGCTCAGGATCTGACTAACCAGAAAGGTGACAATGCGTGGCCAATCACTTCCACCACCTTCATCCTGGTGCATAAAGAGCAGAAGAAACCAGAGCAAGGCGTTGAAGTACTGAAATTCTTTGACTGGGCATATAAAAATGGCGGCAAACAGGCTAATGACCTGGATTACGCCAGCTTGCCGGACAGCGTGGTTGAGCAGATTCGTGCTGCATGGAAGACCAACGTAAAAGACAGCAGCGGTAAAGCGCTGTACTAAATACCCGTCATACTTCGAGCCGCAGCTGTGTTGGCTGTGCTTGTTCACCCCAGTCACATAGTGAATCTATGCTCCTGGGTATTCACAAGCTTGCCGCCTTGCTGCAACTCGAAATATTTAGGGTATGGCATTACGTTAGCCGGGAAGCACGATAAAATGCGTGCTTCCTGGCCCAAACTTAAAGAGTGATTTATGGCTGCAACCAAGCCTGCTTTTAACCCTCCGGGTAAAAAGGGTGACATGATATTCAGCGCGCTGGTAAAACTGGCTGCGCTGATTGTGCTATTGATGTTGGGTGGCATTATTGTCTCTCTGATCATCTCCTCCTGGCCAAGCATCCAGAAATTTGGTTTCTCATTCCTTTGGACCAAAGACTGGGATGCGCCAAATGATATCTACGGCGCACTGGTACCGATTTACGGTACGCTGGTCACCTCTCTTATTGCACTGCTGATCGCCGTTCCGGTGAGTTTCGGCATAGCTTTGTTCCTGACGGAACTTGCACCTGGCTGGCTTAGACGCCCGCTGGGTATCGCTATTGAACTGCTGGCAGCGATCCCGAGTATCGTTTACGGCATGTGGGGCCTGTTTATCTTTGCCCCGCTGTTTGCGACTTATTTCCAGGAGCCGGTCGGTAATATTCTTTCCAACATTCCGTTTGTTGGCGCACTGTTTGCTGGCCCGGCATTTGGTATCGGTATTCTGGCTGCTGGTGTGATCCTCGCCATCATGATCATCCCGTACATTGCAGCGGTTATGCGTGATGTGTTCGAGCAAACGCCGGTACTGATGAAAGAGTCCGCTTACGGTATTGGCTGTACTACCTGGGAAGTTATCTGGCGTATCGTTCTGCCGTTCACTAAAAATGGTGTCATTGGCGGCGTAATGCTGGGTCTTGGCCGCGCGTTGGGTGAAACCATGGCGGTGACCTTTATCATTGGTAACACCTACCAACTCGACAGCGCATCGCTGTATATGCCGGGCAACAGTATCACCTCTGCGCTGGCGAACGAATTTGCTGAAGCGGAATCTGGTTTGCATGTTGCTGCACTGATGGAACTGGGGCTGATCCTGTTTGTGATCACCTTCATCGTACTGGCAGCGTCTAAGTTCATGATCATGCGCCTTGCGAAAAACGAGGGGGCACGCTAATGGCTACGCTGGAAATGCAAAACACCGCCGCACTGGCAGAATCACGCCGTAAAATGCAGGCGCGTCGACGTCTGAAGAATCGTATCGCGCTGACGCTCTCGATGGCGACGATGGCATTTGGTCTGTTCTGGCTTATCTGGATCCTGATGTCCACGATTACCCGTGGCATTGACGGTATGTCGCTGGCACTGTTCACTGAAATGACCCCGCCGCCGAATACCGCGGGTGGTGGTCTGGCGAACGCGCTTGCCGGGAGTGGGCTGTTGATTCTGTGGGCGACCATATTTGGTACGCCGCTCGGTATTATGGCGGGCATCTACCTGGCGGAATACGGGCGTAAGTCCTGGCTGGCTGAAGTCATCCGCTTTATCAACGATATCCTGCTGTCTGCACCATCGATTGTGGTCGGTTTGTTCGTTTACACCATTGTGGTGGCAAAAATGGAACACTTCTCCGGCTGGGCGGGCGTGATTGCGCTGGCGCTGCTGCAGGTACCTATCGTTATTCGTACCACTGAGAACATGCTCAAACTGGTGCCGGATAGTCTGCGAGAAGCCGCCTATGCGTTGGGGACACCAAAGTGGAAGATGATTTCCGCGATCACCCTGAAGGCGTCTGTGTCGGGCATTATTACCGGTATTCTGCTGGCAATTGCCCGTATTGCAGGTGAAACGGCCCCGCTGCTGTTTACGTCGCTCTCCAACCAGTTCTGGAGCACTGACATGATGCAGCCAATCGCCAACCTGCCTGTCACGATCTTTAAGTTTGCGATGAGCCCATTTGCTGAATGGCAGCAACTGGCCTGGGCCGGGGTACTGATTATTACCCTGTGCGTACTGCTGCTGAACATTCTGGCGCGTGTCATTTTCGCGAAGAAGAAACACGGTTAATTTTTACGGCGTGGCTGATGCGGCGCCGAATGAGGAAGAGATTGAAATGAGTATGGTTGATACTGCCCCAGGTAAGATTCAGGTTCGTGATTTGAACTTCTACTATGGCAAATTCCATGCCCTGAAGAACATCAACCTGGATATTGCGAAGAACCAGGTCACGGCGTTTATCGGGCCGTCAGGCTGTGGTAAATCGACGCTGCTGCGTACCTTCAACAAAATGTTTGAACTGTACCCGGAACAGCGTGCGGAAGGTGAAATCCTGCTGGATGGTGACAACATTCTCACCAACACCCAGGATATCGCGCTGCTGCGTGCCAAAGTAGGAATGGTTTTCCAGAAGCCAACACCGTTTCCGATGTCTATCTACGACAATATCGCGTTTGGCGTGCGTCTGTTTGAGAAGCTTTCCCGTGCCGATATGGATGAGCGTGTGCAGTGGGCGTTGACCAAAGCCGCATTGTGGAATGAAACCAAAGATAAATTACACCAGAGCGGATACTCTCTCTCCGGTGGTCAGCAGCAGCGTTTGTGCATTGCGCGTGGTATCGCCATTCGCCCGGAAGTGCTTCTGCTTGATGAACCGTGTTCAGCGCTTGACCCGATCTCCACCGGGCGTATTGAAGAGCTGATCACTGAGCTGAAAGAGGATTACACCGTCGTTATCGTCACCCACAACATGCAGCAGGCTGCGCGTTGTTCTGACCATACGGCGTTTATGTACCTGGGCGAGTTGATTGAGTTCAGCAACACGGACGATCTGTTCACCAAACCCGCGAAGAAACAAACAGAAGACTACATTACTGGCCGCTACGGTTGATATGCCCGGGCATCTGGAGAAATGATGGATAACCTTAACCTTAATAAACATATTTCCGGTCAGTTCAACGCTGAACTGGAGAGCATTCGTACCCAGGTGATGACCATGGGTGGCATGGTTGAGCAGCAACTTTCTGACGCGATTACCGCCATGCACAATCAGGACAGCGATCTGGCGAAGCGCGTCATTGAGGGCGATAAAAACGTCAACATGATGGAAGTGGCGATTGATGAAGCCTGCGTGCGTATCATCGCCAAACGTCAGCCGACAGCGAGCGACCTGCGCCTGGTGATGGCGATCATCAAAACCATCGCTGAGCTGGAGCGTATTGGTGACGTCGCGGATAAAATCTGCCGTACTGCGCTGGAGAAATTCTCCCAGCAGCATCAGCCACTGTTGGTAAGTCTGGAGTCGCTGGGCCGTCACACCGTGCAGATGTTGCACGACGTGTTGGATGCCTTTGCGCGTATGGATCTGGATGAAGCGGTACGTATCTACCGTGAAGATAAGAAAGTCGACCAGGAATATGAAGGCATTGTGCGCCAGCTGATGACCTACATGATGGAAGATCCGCGCACCATTCCAAGCGTGCTGACCGCGCTGTTTTGCGCGCGTTCTATCGAGCGTATCGGTGATCGTTGCCAGAATATCTGCGAATACATTTTCTACTTCGTGAAGGGGCAAGATTTCCGTCACGTGGGCGGGGATGAGCTGGATAAACTGCTGGCGGGTAAAGATCCGAAAGAGTGATGTTTGTGGCGGGAGGCGCTGACGCTTACCCGCCCTACGAGACATGTCAGCCGGAAAAGCGTTAACGCCATCCGGCTTTGTTTTTTAGCGGGTAATATCCCAACCCCGCGCTTTCCACAATTCCGGCAACTGTGCCAAATCGGTAAAGGTCGTCACTTTAGGATGGTCGATCGGTTTGTTGTGCGGATCGGCGCAGAAGTAAAAAACCTCCATTCCCGCAGCAATCCCCGCCTGAGCACCTGCACTGGAGTCATCGACCAGGATACAGTTCTCAACGTTGACGTTCATCGCTTTCGCCGCATGGAACATCATTGCCGGGTCGGGCTTCCAGCGCTGAATATCGTAACCGCTGAACAGTAAATCAGGAAAATGATGCAACATGCCCAGCTTACCCAATGAATGCTGCATTTTGCTGACCGGACCATTAGACACCACGCACATTGGCACAGCCATGCTGTCCAGCAGCGTGTTCGCACCAGCAATGACTTCCAGCTCGGTATCGAACAGACGTGCGACCTCAGCGCGGTAAACCGGTTCTAACTCGGCTTTTGCCAGTTCGACACCGTGTTCTTCGTTAATAATGTCGATGATTTCGTAGAGCTTTATCCCCTTGAAGCGTTTAAACGTCTCTTCAAGATCGAGCGTAATGCCGAACGCCTGGAACATGCTGACATACGCGCGAGAACAAATTACTTCACTGTCGACAAGGGTACCGTCACAGTCAAAAAATACGGCTTCTATCTGGGACATGTCATTTCCATTTTAACAAGTTTAACGTTTTCGTAATGCATAATGGGGGGACGCAATCGTTGCCGTATAAGCAAAATCAATGAAAAAAGTTGCTCATAACCCAACCCTATTGTCGCATTTTGGTATAGGATAGCGACGAATTTTCCCTCCTTGTTCGGAAATTGATAATGAGTCAACAACACACAACCCAGGCTTCTGGCCAGGGGATGCTGGAACGCGTGTTCAAACTGCGCGAGCATGGCACGACGGTACGGACCGAAGTGATCGCCGGTTTAACTACCTTCCTGACGATGGTGTATATCGTTTTTGTTAACCCGCAAATTCTTGGCGTAGCTGGCATGGATACCAGCGCCGTCTTTGTTACCACCTGTCTTATTGCTGCATTTGGTAGCATCCTGATGGGGCTGTTTGCCAACCTGCCGGTTGCGCTGGCACCTGCTATGGGTTTGAACGCATTCTTTGCCTTCGTGGTGGTCGGTGCGATGGGGCTGTCATGGCAGATTGGTATGGGCGCGATCTTCTGGGGCGCAATTGGTCTGCTGCTGCTGACGATTTTCCGCGTACGTTACTGGATGATTGCGAATATCCCGGTCAGTCTGCGCGTGGGCATCACCAGTGGTATCGGCCTGTTCATCGGCATGATGGGGCTGAAAAACGCAGGTGTTATCGTCGCCAACAAAGACACGCTGGTGTCTATCGGTAACCTGACGTCCCACAGCGTACTGCTGGGGATTCTGGGCTTCTTTATCATCGCGATTCTGGCGTCACGTAACATTCATGCGGCAGTGCTGATCTCCATCATTGTGACCACGCTGTTGGGATGGATGTTGGGTGATGTTCATTACAGCGGTATTGTCTCTGCGCCGCCGAGCGTCACGTCTGTTATTGGTCATGTTGATCTGACCGGTTCGTTTAACATTGGCCTGGCGGGTGTGATTTTCTCGTTCATGCTGGTGAACCTGTTTGACTCCTCCGGTACGTTGATTGGCGTCACGGATAAAGCGGGTCTGGCAGATACCAAGGGCAAGTTCCCGCGCATGAAGCAGGCTCTGTTTGTCGATAGCGTGTCGTCTGTTACCGGTGCGTTTATCGGTACTTCTTCCGTTACCGCATATATTGAATCCTCTTCCGGGGTTTCTGTCGGTGGACGTACAGGTCTGACAGCCGTGGTTGTCGGTCTGCTGTTCCTGCTGGTTATCTTCCTGTCACCGTTGGCGGGAATGGTGCCGGGCTATGCAGCTGCAGGGGCGCTGATTTACGTGGGCGTATTGATGACGTCCAGCCTGTCGCGCGTGAAGTGGGATGATCTGACGGAAGCTGTTCCGGCGTTTATTACCGCTGTGATGATGCCGTTTAGCTTCTCCATTACTGAAGGTATCGCGCTGGGCTTTATTTCCTACTGCGTGATGAAAATAGGTACCGGACGTTTTCGCGATCTCAGCCCGTGCGTGATCGTTGTCGCGCTGCTGTTTGTGTTGAAGATTGTGTTTATCGACGCGCACTAATGTAGAACATGCTTCAGCTTTGTCATACAAGGCTGAAGCATCTCCTGTCTGGTTATCTTTTATTCCTGCCCCAAAATATCAAGTCTGAAAATTATCTCTCTGCGAATCAATAATCTCTGTAATTTATGGCCGTGTGTTAGCGAGCTGTGGTTTCTTATGGTGAATTATCTGTTAACAGATTGAAATGTTTTTACTTTTGTTTTTTTGAAATATCAAAAATAGCCATAATAAATGCAGGGGCTATTTCAACTTTCGCACAGGCATTTTTCGTTACTGTTTCTTATCTCTATTAAAAGGAGTTTAGAAATGAAGAAGACTGTCATTGCGACGTTCTGTGTCTCACTGTTTTTTCCACTATTCGCAAGTGCAGCCACCAGCGTGACACTGGATGGTCATTCATTAACACTGGATGATGCCTGGGCCATTGCTCAGGGGGAAAAACAGGTTGAGATCGCTGCAACTGCGATGGATCGCGTCGATAAAGCCAATAAACTTTTAATGATTGCTGCTGGAAAAGGCGTTCCCGTTTACGGATTGACGGTAGGCGTGGGACTCAATAAAGACAAATCTCTGTTTGATGCGCATGGAAAACTGACTCCGGAGGTTATTCAGGCCTCTCGTGAATTTAACATCAACGCGTTGCATGCGCATGCTGCAGGCGTTGGTCCAGACATGCCGGATGAACTGGTGCGTCTGGCGATGGTGATTCGCCTGAATACCATGTTAACGGGAAATACTGGCGCCCAACCGCAGGTTGCCAAAATGTATCAGCAGTTTCTCAATAAGCATATTACCCCCGTCGTGCCCTCACGGGGTTCCGTGGGTGAAGCTGATATAACGCTTGCCTCTCATATTGGCGATGTAATGATTGGTGAATGGCGCGTTCGCGTGAAAGGCGTCGAGATGGATTCGGCAAAAGCGCTGAAACAGGCGGGTATTGATAAGCTGGAACCACTTGGCAAAGATGCGCTGTCGATTCTCTCTTCAAATGCGATATCAACGGCTTATTCCGCTCAGGCTCTTCTGGAGTCCAGACAGATTATTAATATTACTCCGGCGGTGTTCGGTTTATCGCTGGAAGCGCTGAATGGTAACGTTGCGCCATTCCTGCACCAAAGTTTAAGCGTTCGACCCTTCCCCGGTATTCAGGATACCGCCGGGACTATTCGTACTGCCCTTACGGGTTCTTATCTCTGGCAACATCAGGATGGACGTCCTTTACAGGATCCGCTTTCTTTCCGAACGACGGTATTTGTTCTTAACGAAGTGCGTCGCGAATGGAATGAAGCCTGGCAAATGCTGGAAATTCAGATGAACAGCTCGGACGACAACCCGGCGGTAATCGTGAATGCTGATCGTTCGTTGGCGGAAAATAGCCAGGTTGAGCAGTACTTCGTGAGCGCAAAAGGGGCCAATGGCGAAACCCTCAGCGGCGCGATTTTCCCGACGTCAAATTTTGAACCGCTGCCTCTGGCGCTGGCTATTCAGAATCTGTCTTTGGCGATGGGGCATCTGGCGCATAACAGCGTTCAGCGCACTTTGCATTTATCTGACGATCATTTCACTGGATTGAGTCGTTTCCTCGCTTCCGACACTAATCAGCAAGGACATGCCTTCGGCGCTATTCAGAAGCCGCAGGTTGCGTTACTGGCGGATATTCGCGACCTGGTTAACCCGGTATCACTGGATGGTCAACCGATGGCGGGTACCATTGAAGATACCTACACCAATAACCTGCGTGCATCTAAACGTCTGAGTCAAATTGCTGATGATATGCGCAGCATTTATGGTCTGGAACTGTTGCACGCCAGTCAGGCAGTCGATCTGCGGAAACAGAAAAATCCTGACCTGAAATTGGGAGAGATGACCGGCAAACTCTTTACCGCCTATCGTGAGAAAGTACCGTTTGTTGTGCAGGATCGGATTTTTACTGACAATATTGCTGATTCATCCGCGTTAGTCGCATCATTTCCTTCCGGTTCTCTGGTCAGTACGCAAGCAGGGAGCAAATGACGATAATGAAAAAAACCGTTAATGCGTCGCGGCGAGCCTTTTTGACGAAAAGTACCCTCCTGGCAACCGGCGGCGCATTTACGGTGCTGACCGGAAAGGCGCTGGCGCAAGATAACTGCGTCCCGGCTTCGTCGGTTCGTTACCATAAAGTCTATGATGTGATCGTCGTCGGAAGTGGCTTTGCCGGACTGGCTGCTGCACTTGAAGCCGCTCAGGCTGGCCGCAGCGTTCTGGTGATTGAAAAGATGCCCGTTTTTGGCGGCAACTCAGCAATTAACGGCGGCGCGGTTGCCGTAGCCGGATCGCCTGCGCAGAAAAAAGAAGGGATCGTCGATTCACCTGAGTTGATGTTTAAGGACATGCTGAAAGCTGGGCGTGGGTTAAATGATAAAGATCAGTTAAAGATTCTCGTTAACAACACGACCGCTGCCTATGAGTTTACCCTAAAACACGGCGTAAAATATAAACCGTTCGTACAGCATTTTGGCGGTCACTCTGTCCCCCGTACATTGCAAACGGTAGAGAGTTCTGGGGCGGGGATCACCCGGCCACTAAAAGAGTCCGCCATGAAAATGGGTGTTGTTTTTCGCGCCCAATGCAAGCTGGAATCTTTTCTGCAAAATTCGCAAGGGCGCGTTATTGGCCTGACGGTACGTGATGGCTATCGTTTCCCAGACGAACAGACCGGGAAGATTCGCCATTACGGTGCGCGTTACGGCGTGGTGATGTGTTCTGGTGGTTTTTCCAATGATCTGCGTTTTCGTAAAATGCAAAACCCCATGCTGGATGAGCGTGTCGATTCCACCAACCACCCCGGCGCGACGTCGGAATGCCTGGTGCAAATGCTACGTATTGGCGCAACGCCGGTACAGCTTGACCTTATCCAGCTAGGTCCCTGGTCATCGCCAGACGAACGCGGATTTGGCTACGTTTCGCAATTCAATACCATCTCAGGTTTTCCTAACGGAATTATGGTTAACCCGCGTTCTGGCCATCGTTTCACAAATGAACTTGCCGATCGTAAAGAGCGTGAAGAGGGGATTCTGGCGCAGGTGGATGAAAAAGGGGATCCACTTTATCCCATCTGCTTCACCACGCTTGAAGGTGCGAAACTAGCACAAAGCCTGAAACATGCCCTGCATTATGGTGTCGCCTGGCAGTTTGACTCACTGGAGCAGTTGGCTGCGCATTTCGGCATCCCTTTCGACGTACTGCAAGAAGAGGTGGAGACCTACAATGCGGCCGTTGCGCGCAAAGGTGGCGATCGCATGAAGAAAGATGTGAGTCGTGCGGTTCCGTTAGACAAAGGACCATTTGTTGCCGTACGCGTGTGGCCCAAAGTGCACTACGTCATGGGAGGGGTGCAGATCAGTATGCGTACAGAGGTACTCAATGCGGCTGATAGCAAACCTATCCCCGGTCTGTATGCTGCCGGAGAAGCGACAGCGGGTTCGCATGGTGGAAGTCGTCTGGGCAGTTGCGCCGTTGCGGATTGCCTGGTTTTTGGCCGTATTGCGGGGCTTAGCGTTGCCTCCGCGACTGCTGCGGATGATGCCTTTGACGTTGAGGGAATTTAACATGGCAAAATTATGGATAGCCCTGCTGTTGCTGTGTCTTAGTGGTTTTTCCCTGGCCATCGCTGCGACTGACGACGAGGCTGCTTTTCACCAGCAACTGAATGCAATGAACGTCAAGCCTTATCACCACTCACTGGAGGCCACCGGACGCGATACATCATGTCAGTTGTGTCACGGATCCAGCACCCCCGTAGCGGCACCGAGTGACAAATCTTGCCTGAGTTGCCACGGTTCGCGCGACCAGATTGCTGAATTAACGCAACCCAATCCGCATGACAAAAATGCAGAGCCCAACCCGCATGATTCAATGCACTACGGTAAAGATGTTCCTTGTACCGCTTGTCATAACGAACATAAACCCTCGGTAGTTTATTGTAATAATTGCCATCTCTTTAAATATCCGGATATGAAGCCATGAGGGACATCATGCGCGGATTCTTAATAAGGCGCTTATTTTTATTGCTGATGGGATGGATACCTCTGTCGGGATATTCTGCGCCAGTACCAACAGCGCAGCTTAATCAACCTTGTCTGGCATGCCACGCTGATAGCGAAATCCAGGGGATCTCGACGGATAAAGTGCAGGAGAATTTATTTGTCTCCACAGATAAATATCACGACAGCGTGCATGGTGAAGTGCCGTGTATCGCCTGCCATCAAAGCCAACCCGGAAGCGCGGGATTTTCAGTCACCCCGCATGTTCTGAAGCCTGATGACGACAAGAACTGCGAAAGTTGTCATAGCGTGGTCATGCGCGATACGGTGCATGCCGTACAGCAGAGTGTCCACAGTGAAAAGATAGCCAAAGGACTCTTCTCCTGTACCTCATGCCATAACGCGCACACTATGACGGCAGGAGAGCTAAACCATCCAGGTAAACAACGGGTTGCCGACGACAATTTGATGTGTACGAATTGTCATTCGCGGGCGGGAGTCTTTGCGAACCTGTCTGGAGGGAAACGCTCTGTGTCTCAGGATATGGCGCACTCAGCACTGCCTTATGCCGCTGAGCATCTCACCAGTTTACGCTGTATTGACTGCCATGCTGATGCTGCAGATACCTCTTTGCATCGCATCCTGCCTGCCTCACAAGCCATCAGTTGTGAACAATGTCATGGCGACGGAGCGTTGCTTACCGCCAGGCGGAAAACGTTCGCGCCAGATGAAAATGCCATGGCAGGTAGCTTGCTGGGGAAAGGGTTATTTGATGATGTCTCTCTCCGGGAAAAACTGACGACGGTGGCGCCTCCTGTTCCTGCTATTCGTCAGATAGATGGCGTGTTGTTTACCGATACCTACATGATTGGTAATAACGGTAGCGGCCAGGCCGATCGCTTTATTGCCTGGGCGCTGGGCGGCTTCGTTGTGTTGCTACTCTGTCATGGTTTGGGGCGGCTTATCCTATCGCGCCGCACGGCAGATATGCCGATGGAGAAACGATATCTCTACACTCTGCCTGTTCGCTGCTGGCACTGGCTGAACGCACTCTGTTTTACCGCGCTAATTATCAGCGGCTGTGCCTTGCACTGGGTGAGCGCGAAATTCTCGCTATGGGTTGATGTACACAATATTGCAGGGGTATCGCTGTGTGTTATATGGCTGGGTTTTATCCTGGTGGCGATGTGCGGCAACGGGCATCATTATCGGGTGCGCTGGCAGGGTATTTCGGGGCGGCTTATCCGTCAGATCCGCTACTACCTGTATGGTATTTTCCGTGGGGAACCTCATCCGGAACATGCGTCGCCAGCGGCTAAATTCAATATTCTCCAGCAACTGGGCTATATTGGCGTGATGTTCCTGTTATTGCCGCTGCTCATTGTGACCGGATTGCTGATGATGTACCCCAGTTATACGCCAGAAACGCTGTTTGCGTTACCGGGCAAGCAGGTTGCGGCCTGGCTCCATTACGTTTTGGCAGTCGTGATGGTGGCATTTATCATCGTGCATCTCTATTTGTGCAGTACGGGTGATACGCCGGGAGCGCTGATTAAAGGCATGCTCGATGGCTTCCACCGAGCCAGAAAACAAAAATAAAGACTGCTCCCCTTTTTCTGAAGAGGGAAAGGGGACGTCAGATTATTTTTCTTTCACCACAATGCCCAGTTTTTTTATTTTGCTGTAGAGCGTGTTACTGTTAACACCAAGTAACTCTGCTGCTCCACCTTTACCTGATATTTTCCCCTGACTTTGTTGTAACGCCATTTGGATATGATGACGCATTGCGTCATCAAGAGAGGATATAGCTATTGAATTCCTTTCCCTCGGTAAAAAAATATGCAACTCATTGCCCGTGCAACGGAGAAATGCGTTTTCTAATAGTCCGATCAATTCCGTAATGTTGCCCGGCCAGTGATACTTCAATAATAAGCGCAGTGAATCATCACCCAGAACAGGTAAAGAGGTACGTTTATACTGGCTTGATAGCTTCCTCAGGTAGTACGTCAACAGCAGAGGAATATCATCATAGCGATGCCGTAACGGAGGGAGTGTAATGATCTGGCAAAGTGTATTGGCATATATTTGACTGGTCAGATAGTGACTGGATATATCATGGCTGGTGGCGTTTTTTATATCTGAAAATGGAAGTGTTTGTATGGCAATAATCTGTAGCTGGCAATACTCACGGTAATTTGAATGCAGTGCCAGTAAAAAGGTTTGCCAGCGCTCAGGGAAAGAATTAATTTCTTTTATCATCAGAGACCCCTGATGCAATATCAGAAATGAAGCAATGCCTGGTGGCTTGTTGAAATCAATGGTTATTGTGCGGTTCAGGACGCCATTTTTCATGATGATCAGCTGCCCCTGAGGATTAATCAATCCATAATAACCACTGCGCTTTGAACATTGTTGCTGAAGCTCGGAAGCGAGTGAATTTTTTCCAACGCCTTTCTCTCCCAGTAATAAAACAGGCAGTTCACTGTTTGCCAGTTTACTCAATGAATGATACAACTGAAACAGAGGGGGGTTAGTTTGACTGACGACAAATTTTTCACTTTCTTCTGCAGCAGATAACTCGGGAATAGCCGGAGGCGTATTATTCAATAAAAGGTTATGCCGGGACAAGGCAATAAAGGCTAACAGGGAGAGTTCTCCCCGAACTGATTCGAATAATTCAGCATGTTGAGGTGTAAAAGCATTAGCGTGGTGACTAAATATACCCATAGCACCCAACCGTAGACCATCCAGGTGCATACGCATCAGGATTAGAGATTTGATATTACGAAAGCAGGTGTTAACGACATATTCCGTCAGGGGACATTGGCTCAGAGTATCGATAAGTTGAGTGGAGAAGTTATCTGAGTGATTGAATTGTCTGGCAATATTCTCAGGGATCGGGATGACATCCCGTTTCAGTCGTGCTGTTTTGTGCGTCGCTAATGCTAAAAACTGGATACAGCGAATATCACTACGATAATAGTTAAAGAAAATACCGTCACAAACTATTGAATCAGGTATCGACTGTAGACAGGCATACATGGATTTCTCCAGTTGCGTGCTACTACATAATGCGGTCCTGAGATGTGAAAATGTCCTGTCCATGGCATATCCATTGTTCACAGTAAATAAAATATTAGATATATTTATTGATATTATTGCAACAGCAATACCTGGTAACACTATGCCACAATAATGAAGAGGAAAAAACAGACAACAGTGATTTATGGACAGGTTTACGCAAATAAGAAAATAATCCAGAAGAATAGGCGCTTACTGGATTATTTATGAGTTGTAGGCAAAATTAATTATCAGGCTTTTACACGCTGAATGTAGTCACCGAACGCGGTTAACTGGCCAGTCAGATGGTCCAGCGTGCTTTGGTCGATCACTTCACCGGTCTGCGGGTCCACTTTGTTCTGAATCACGCCGCCCATAAATTCCGGCTTGTTCATTACCATCGCATCGAGGAATACCAGAATTTGACGCAGATGATACTGACAGCGTGCGCCGCCAATAGCGCCCATTGAGCTGGTCTGGATCAGTACTGGCTTGCCTGATAATGGTTGATCGGGCAGACGAGACAGCCAGTCGATGCCGTTTTTCAGCCCGCCAGGAACAGAATAGTTGTATTCTGGCGTGACGATAACGACGCCATCAGCCTTCCTGATTTGTTCCGCCAGCGCTTCTACACTTGCCGGAAAACCCTCTTCCTGCTGGAGGTCGGCATCGTACAGAGGAATATCCCCAATCGACGGTAACGCATTCACTTCCATCCCCGCGGGGGCAATTTTTGGCAGCGTACGGGCAACCATTCCATTAAACGAACCCTTGCGCAGGCTCCCCAGTAACGTAACAACATTCAATGTCTCAGACATGGTTACTCCTGTTTCATCATGAAGGTTAAATCAGTTATGCGTATGGCTCTTTGCTGCGGATAATTGTGAAAACCGGATCAGGCGACCCGTTGGCTCATTCGCGCGGGTCTGGATATCAGGCAAACTTTTCCAGTCCTGTTTACCATCAAACTCCCAAACCTTGAGTTTTTCAATGGTTGGCGTGACCGCGACCGACCACACCAGCACATCTTCAGCATCACAAATGGCTTCTATCTGCGTAACGTGAGCACATCTCAGACGGCCCGCACCCGGTAATAGCTGGAGTTCACGCGGATCGTCATTGCACACGTCACCAGTGAGCTTGAGAACACTCTGGCGTAACGTAATGAGTTGCGCACGTGCTTCATTGGGGTCGTTTTGATTATTGATCCACAGGTTTTCGTTACTGGAAAAGCGGTAGGTTTCTGTGGCATTCGGGGTATGGAACCCGCGGGTTGCTCGCTGAAGTTCCATATCCAGGCCGCATGAACCTTCTGTGGTAAGCGCGACGCCGACGATATTCCCGGCATAGGAAATCGAAAAGCCAGGCAGGTTTTTATCGCGAAAAATGGGTTTCCCTTTCGCCTCGGTAACAATCTCAGGCAATGTGCTGGTGCCGTAAAGCATAAACATCAGTTCAGCGAGAAGGCTTCGGGAGGCCAGAAAGCGTGTTCGGCGGTAAGTGGGTAGATTTCTTGCTTCAAAATGACATGGAGTAGGGAGACGAACTGAAACCAGGTGTCCCTCCGTAAGAATCCCTCTGGCAAAATGTGTCGCCATTTTTCGCTCCGTGATTAATGGTCCGTGATTATTATCAGAGTAACATTTACGCGGCTTATAGGCAGGCTTTACTGCCCAAAAAATAAACGGAATCGGGATACATTACGCGACATTTACATTTCCACAGCCTGGGCGGTCAATAAAACAACAATATAGCAAAGGGTCTTCATGACATCTCGCGATAGAGTGCCTTGATCGTCTCTTTCAGCCATACGATCTTAGGATTGTGGCTGTTGCGTTTATGCCAAAGGAGGGTGAACGGTACGCGCATTTTTTCCAGTTGTGCAGCATCAAAAGGCATTGGACGTGCCACGAGCGGAAGCTGGTGGAGTTGGTTGTAACGCTGACAATAGACCGGGGCGGTGGCTATCAATGCGTGATCGGGCTGCGCGGCCATAAACAGAGACTGCTCAAAGCCCGGTAGACACAATGCGATGTTACGCGCACGTCCCATCTCCTGAAGCACATCATCCAGCGCCCAGGTGTCGCTCTGCTCCCAGCTAATGCTGATATGGGGATAGCGCAGGAATGTTTCCAGATTCCACTCTTCCTGCAATGCCGGATGGTCTTCACGCAACCAGACGCAGGGGAGATCGGAAAACAGGACCTCGTGGTCGATAGATAACGGTAGCAGACTCAGCAATTCTCGTGAGCGTGGGTGACTTTCACGCCCGGTAAAGCCGATATCGACCTCGCCACGGATAATGGCATCCAGCGAATCGTAATCCCAGTTGCGCACTTTGATCGTTGCCTGTGGATAACGCTGGTAGATCTGTTGGGAGAGCGCGTTAAACATGATCATCACCAGCGGCGTTTCAGCCACCAAATCAAACTTCAGCCCACGTGGTGCTTCATGGTGTGGCTTATCGAGCAATTGATTGCCCATCTGCATCCACTCCGCCAGGCTCTGTTCCATGTTGAGCATCAGCGGCGTTGGTGTTAGCCCCAACGGGGTGTTAACAAACAACGGATCGTCAAACCAGGCTCTCAGCTTCGACAGCGATTTGCTGACCGCCGACGGCGTGACGTTCATCCGTTTGGCGGTTTTAGTGACACTGCGTTCCTGCATCAACAACTGCAGGCAGAGCAGCAAATTAAGATCGAGACTGCTGAGGGATTTCTTCATGAGTTGGCGTGGACCGGTTTGGTGCAACAGTGATAATCAGCATGATACTCACTATGCTACAGCCAATCAGAATCCCGATCAGCATATTCAGCGCATCGAGACCGAGGATGGCGGCCAACCAAATCCATAACGATGAACCGCAAACCTGGGCAATACCTAATGCCGAGCTGGCGACGCCTGCGCGCAGCGAGAATGGCCCCAGCGCCTGGCTCATGGCAACGCCGAAACCGACTGAGAATCCGGCGCAGATTAAGGTTAGTCCGAACAACATTACCGCGTGCGTACTGGCAAGGGTTAACACGATGCCCGCAGCCAGGAACAATACCTGGGAAGTCAGCATCAGGATGCGGGGTTTAAATATGCTTAGTGCGAATGGCGTTGAGAAGGAGACCGCCATACTGACACCCGCGGTCATCGCCATTGTCGTGGCGTACTCACCGCGGTCAAAACCCATCACCTCCATCAGCAGCACCGGAGAGGTATTCACAAAGGTCAGGATTACCGACACGCTGAGGGTGGTAATTGCCAGACGGCTAAGGAAAAAACGGTTTACCAGTGATTCGGTGGTTTGGTTCTTTTGCACAGATGCCGGGAGCGTCGTTGGGCGCGATTCTCGCAGGATAAACACTGATAGCAGGCAAACAACCACACCCATGCCCATCATCGTGTAGAACAGGCTCTGCCAGGGGTATTTGAGCATAATCAGATGCCCCATCACAGGGGCCAGTACCGGCACGATACAAGTGATACCGTTTAGCAGCGACAGCACCTTCGCGCGGCGGCGATCGTCGAGTGTATCGCGCAGGATGGCGAAGGCCACCACGTAGCAGCAACCTGCACCGACGCCCTGAACAAAACGGCCGACCAGGAACGGCGTGCCGCTCCCGGCGAATGAACATAAGGCCGAGGCGATAATAAAGATCACCGCACCGACAATGGCGACCGGTTTACGACCCGACTGGTCAGCAATTTTACCGGCGAACAACATTGCCGTCGCCATCCCTGCCAGGTAGACCGAAAACGCGATATGCAACTGAGCCTCGCTGGCTTGTAAATCGGCAGCAATACGGGGCAATCCCACCAGATACATATCAATACCGGCGGGATAAAGGAGTACCAGGGCAAAACTGCAGATTAGAAAGCGTGTCATAGCGACCTCATGAGGAAAGTGGCGCTAAGAATACGGGGACAGGATTGTCTGTGCGAGTTGCCATTTGGACAACAGTAATTTCCTTATGGGAAATCACTTGTTGCCGGATTCAGCCTACGGGGCCTGTAGGCCCGGTAAGCATCGCGCCACCGGGCAACACATCGTTATTTACCAATACAGAAGCTGGAGAAAATCCGCCCCAGCAGATCGTCGGAAGTAAATTCTCCAGTTATCTCACTGAGGTTTTGCTGTGCAAGGCGTAACTCCTCTGCGAGCAATTCTCCGGCCCATGCCCCCAATAGCTGAGCTTTACCCTGCTGAAGATGCTCCGCCGCTTCTGCCAGTGCCTGCAAATGACGACGACGCGCCAGGAAGCCGCCTTCCATATTGGTTTCAAAGCCCATGCTCTGTTTGAGATGGTTGCGCAGTACGTCAACGCCTTCGCCGGTACGCGCAGAGAGGCGAACCAGTGAGTGGCCATTTACTTCGCTGAGACCCAGCGTTTCACCCGTGATATCCGCTTTGTTACGCACGACGGTAATCGGCAGTTTTGCAGGTAAACGCGCAATAAAGTCTGGCCAGATGTCCGCCGGGTCAACCGCGTCGGTGGTGGTGCCATCAACCATAAACAGTACGCGGTCAGCCTGTTCTATTTCCTGCCAGGCGCGTTCGATACCAATACGTTCAACTTCGTCACTGGCATCACGCAGACCGGCGGTATCGATAATGTGCAGCGGCATGCCGTCGATATGAATATGCTCGCGTAACACGTCGCGGGTGGTGCCGGCGATATCGGTGACGATCGCTGCTTCACGACCTGCCAGCGCATTCAGCAGGCTCGATTTACCCGCGTTAGGACGTCCGGCAATGACCACCTTCATTCCTTCACGCAGCAGGCTACCCTGACGCGCTTCGGCACGTACGGCATCAAGATCGGCCATCACGCTATTAAGCTGGGCTTCAATTTTGCCGTCAGACAGGAAGTCGATTTCCTCATCCGGGAAATCAATCGCCGCTTCCACGTAGATGCGCAGGTGAGTGAGTGCTTCCACAAGGTGATTCACACGTGCGGAGAACGCACCCTGTAATGAGTTCAGTGCGGAACGTGCAGCTTGTTCTGAACTGGCGTCGATCAGATCGGCAATGGCTTCTGCCTGGGCTAAATCGAGCTTATCGTTAAGAAATGCGCGCTCGGAGAACTCACCCGGTCTGGCAATGCGCAGGCCGGGAATCGTCAGAATACGTTTAAGCAGCAGATCGAGAATAACCGGACCGCCGTGACCCTGAAGCTCTAAGACGTCTTCACCGGTAAAGGAGTTCGGGCCAGGGAACCACAGCGCAATCCCCTGATCCAGCACGCTGCCATCCGCGTCTTTAAACGGCAGGTAGTCGGCATAGCGCGGTTTTGGCAGTTTACCCAGTACGGTTTCGGCAACCTCGCGGGCTTTAAGGCCGGAGATGCGCAGAATACCCACACCACCACGTCCCGGTGGGGTGGCCTGAGCGACGATGGTGTCGTTATGGCTCATGATATGTCTCTTTGTCATGCAATAAAAAAGGCGGTCTAATGACCGCCCTTTACTTTATGTTCCGTTTGCCGGATGGCGGCTTCGCCTAATCCGGCCTACACCGAATCAGGAGTTTTTCTTCTCGCGGCTATGCAGGCCACGTTTCTCCAGACCGCGGTAAATCAGCTGCTGCTGAATAATGGTTACCAGGTTGCTGACGATATAGTACAGCACCAGACCTGACGGGAACCACAGGAAGAACACGGTGAAGATGACCGGCATAAAGGTCATGATCTTCTGCTGCATCGGGTCGGTCACGGTGGTCGGAGACATCTTCTGGATGAAGAACATCGTCACGCCCATCAGGATCGGCAGGATGTAGTACGGGTCCTGTGCAGACAGGTCATGGATCCACAGCGCGAACGGCGCATGACGCAGTTCAATGGAGCCCATCAGCATGTAGTACAACGCCAGGAAGATTGGCATCTGGATGATCAGCGGGAAGCAGCCGCCCAGTGGGTTAACCTTCTCAGCTTTGTACAGGGCCATCATTTCCTGGCTCTGACGTTGTTTATCATCGCCCAGACGCTCACGCATTGCCTGAATCTTCGGCTGCAGCATACGCATCTTCGCCATGGAGGTGTACTGCGCTTTGGTCAGCGGGTACATGATGCCACGAACGATAAAGGTGATAACGATGATGGAGAAGCCCCAGTTACCCA
The DNA here is from genome assembly GCF_046555775.1 of Citrobacter sp. U14242. NCBI lineage: Bacteria > Pseudomonadati > Pseudomonadota > Gammaproteobacteria > Enterobacterales > Enterobacteriaceae > Citrobacter > Citrobacter sp. U14242. Next base: position 428,074 of record NZ_JBKGLW010000002.1, on the reverse strand, counting down.
GGAAGCTATGGATCCATTTCAGCAGTTTGAACAGTGGCTGAGAGATAAACCACAACCAGCCGTAATCCACGGTCAGATCCAGGTGCGGTGCAACGGCCGCCATTTTATCCTGAATTTCCGGGCCAACCCACAGGGTGCTGGTCATCGCGCCAGTCTGTCCTGGCTGAACCAGTACCGGCTGAGATTTATAGCCGATAGCGGCAATGCCGTTACCCAGATTAGCGGTGTAGAAATTATTGGTGCCGTCGTTACGCGGAACCCATGCCGTAGCGAAATACTGTTGCAGCATTGCGACCCAGCCGTCTTTAGCGTTGACGTTCAGGTTTTCGTTATCAGCAATGGTGTCGAACTTGTATTTCTCATACTTCTCATCAGGCGTAGAGTACGCCGCGCCACGGAAAGTATGCAGCGCAAAGTTGCTGCTACCGGTGTCGCGATGAGAGGGCAGATTGATGGATTGCTTCAACTGACCAAAGGTGGAGACTTCCAGCGGTTTCTCGCCGGCGTTCTGCACGCTGTAGTTAACGTTGACAGCATATTCACCACGTTTGAGGACAAACGTCTTCGTGAATGTGTTACCCGCTGCGTCAGTATAGGTCATCGGGATCTGCAGTTCGTTCTGACCATCAGCCAGTACAAAAGCGTCTTTTTCGACGTTGTACAGCGGACGCGGGCCGTTAGCCGGGTTATCCGGGCCGTCACGACCTGTCAGGCCACTTTGTGCCTGGTAGATGAACTGTGGCGTGGTTTCCAGTAACTGGAACGGTTCGGTAGAACCCAGTTCTTTCGGGTAAGCTGGCAGTGAAGCCTGTTCCACATCACCACCACGGGTGTTGATGGTCAGATCAAGCACGTCAGTTTTAACCGTAATCAGTTTCCCCTGGCCACTGGCCGGTACGCCCTGGTCGGCGGCGCTACCCGCTGCGGTGGTCGTTGTCTGCGTGGTCTGTTGGGCCTGAGGTTGCGGATTTTTATCCTGCTCCCAGGCTTGCCAGATCATGAAAGACACGAACAGCAAAGCGATGACTAAAAGATTGCGTTGCGAATCCATCGTTAGTGTTCTCTGGTATCAAATGGTCCGGGCGGGACGGGATCGTCACCACCAGGGTGTAAAGGGTGGCATTTTAATACGCGTTTCACCGTCAACCAACTGCCTTTTATCACTCCAAACCTGCGCAATGCCTCAATTCCGTAGCTCGAACAGGTTGGAGTGAAACGGCAATGCGGCCCAAGCAGCGGACTGATAAGGCGTTGATAGACCCGAATGAGGGCTATCAGGACCCGCGAGCCAGGCGACAATGGCGACGCCATAATTTTTCCAACGCTTCCGAGAGAGCACGGTTATCGAGGTCGGCAACCCCTTTTTTAGCCACCACCACGAAATCCATTGCTGGAAGCTCGTGCTGACGTAAACGAAAGCTTTCACGCGTCAGACGTTTAATCCGATTACGTTCATGCGCTCGTTTGACATTTTTCTTGGCGACTGTAAGACCGATACGGGGATGCCCCAGCGAATTCAGGCGGCCGAGGATGGTGATTTGCGGCGTGCCAGCCCGTTGTGGCTGCTGGAAGACGAATGTGAAATGAGTGGGAGTTAACAAACGTAACTCCCTGGGAAATGCGAGCTTAACCACTCAGGGGCTAGCTTTTATTACTTAGAAACGGTCAGACGAGAACGGCCTTTAGCACGACGACGTGCCAGAACCTGACGACCATTTTTATTTGCCATACGAGCACGGAAGCCGTGAGAACGGTTGCGCTTCAGTACAGACGGTTGAAAAGTGCGTTTCATGGCGATTTCTACCTAAACTTGAATAAATTCACTGACTTTTGCGTATACCCGAACGAATTTCGAACGACTTACGCCACAGTGTGGGTGATTAAAGAGGCCGGATTGTAATAATTGTACACTCCGGAGTCAATTCTCTTTCCTTATATCCCGTTTTTTTTCACGTAGTTTTGTGTAAAAAACAGGCAGCGTTGACGCCGTAAGGCGACCGTTACTCGCTGGGGGTAAGAATTATACGGGCTGGTGGATAAAGCGCAAGGATCGCTCGGGATCTTTATTAGATCGTTTAAGCAGTAAAGCATCTTTACTCATTAATTTTTTCAATATGCGCGCGAAAACCTGCAGCACTTCTCCAGGATCGTTTACACTTAGCCGATTCTGGATCATCCTGTGGATAAATCGGGAAGAATCTGTGAGAAACAGAAGATCTCTTTCTCAGTTTACGCTATGATCCGCGGTCCTGATCGTTTCAATGGATCCTGATCGGGTTAAAATTGCAGATAGCAATTCGCACGTCACCCTTTGCATAGGGTCTTGTCGATGTGCGTCAACAATCATGAATGTTTCAGCCTTTGTCATTTATCGACTTTTGTTCGAGTGGAGTCCGCCGTGTCACTTTCGCTTTGGCAGCAGTGTCTTGCCCGATTGCAGGATGAGTTACCAGCCACAGAATTCAGTATGTGGATACGCCCGTTGCAGGCGGAACTGAGCGATAACACGCTGGCTTTGTATGCGCCAAACCGTTTTGTGCTCGATTGGGTAAGGGATAAATACCTCAATAATATTAATGGATTGCTGAATAATTTCTGCGGAGCGGACGCCCCACAGCTGCGTTTTGAGGTCGGCACTAAACCTGTCACGCAAACGCTGAAGACGCCGGTGAATAACATCGTTACACCTGCGCATGTGGCTCAACAAGTGCAACCGCAACGAGTCGTTCCGGCGGCGCGCCCCGGCTGGGATAACGTACCGGCCCCGGCAGAACCTACCTATCGCTCTAACGTCAATGTCAAACATACGTTTGATAACTTCGTTGAAGGTAAATCTAACCAACTGGCGCGCGCGGCGGCACGTCAGGTGGCGGACAATCCTGGCGGCGCCTACAATCCGTTATTCCTTTATGGCGGTACAGGTCTGGGTAAAACCCACCTGTTGCACGCTGTGGGTAACGGCATTATGGCGCGTAAGCCGAACGCAAAAGTGGTGTATATGCACTCCGAGCGTTTTGTGCAGGACATGGTTAAAGCCCTGCAAAACAATGCGATCGAAGAGTTTAAACGCTATTACCGTTCCGTTGATGCGTTGCTGATTGACGATATTCAATTCTTTGCTAATAAAGAACGATCCCAGGAAGAGTTTTTCCACACCTTTAATGCCCTGTTGGAAGGTAATCAGCAGATCATCCTGACATCGGATCGCTATCCGAAGGAGATCAACGGCGTTGAGGATCGTCTGAAATCCCGCTTCGGCTGGGGGCTGACGGTAGCGATCGAACCGCCTGAACTGGAGACGCGCGTAGCGATCCTGATGAAAAAAGCAGATGAAAACGACATTCGTCTGCCGGGTGAGGTGGCGTTCTTTATTGCCAAGCGCCTACGCTCTAACGTGCGTGAGCTGGAAGGCGCACTGAACCGCGTGATCGCCAACGCTAACTTTACTGGCCGGGCGATCACTATCGATTTCGTGCGCGAAGCGCTGCGCGATTTACTGGCATTGCAGGAAAAACTGGTCACCATCGACAATATTCAAAAGACGGTGGCAGAGTATTACAAAATCAAAATTGCGGATCTGCTTTCTAAGCGTCGATCTCGCTCGGTAGCTCGTCCGCGTCAGATGGCGATGGCGCTGGCAAAAGAGCTCACTAACCACAGTCTGCCGGAAATTGGCGATGCGTTTGGTGGGCGTGACCATACTACCGTGCTTCATGCCTGTCGCAAGATTGAGCAGTTGCGTGAAGAAAGCCATGATATTAAAGAAGATTTCTCCAATTTAATCAGAACATTATCTTCGTGACGCTATGAAATTTACCGTTGAACGTGAACATTTATTAAAACCGCTCCAGCAGGTCAGCGGCCCGCTGGGTGGTCGTCCTACACTGCCGATCCTCGGAAACCTGTTGCTTCAGGTGGCGGATGGTACGCTTTCTCTGACCGGTACCGATCTCGAAATGGAGATGGTGGCACGCGTGGCACTGATCCAGGCTCATGAGCCTGGTGCAACCACCGTTCCGGCGCGTAAATTCTTCGACATTTGTCGTGGGTTGCCGGAAGGTGCGGAAATTGCCGTTCAACTGGAAGGCGACCGTATGCTGGTGCGTTCTGGTCGCAGCCGTTTCTCGCTGTCCACATTACCTGCCGCTGACTTTCCGAATCTGGATGACTGGCAGAGCGAAGTCGAATTCACCTTGCCGCAGGCAACGATGAAGCGTCTGATTGAAGCCACGCAGTTCTCAATGGCGCATCAGGACGTGCGTTATTACTTAAACGGTATGCTGTTTGAAACTGAAGGCGAAGAACTGCGTACCGTGGCGACCGACGGTCACCGTCTGGCGGTGTGCTCAATGCCGGTTGGCCAATCGCTGCCCAACCATTCGGTGATCGTACCGCGTAAAGGCGTGATTGAACTGATGCGTATGCTCGACGGCGGCGACAATCCGCTGCGCGTGCAGATCGGCAGCAACAACATCCGTGCGCATGTTGGCGACTTTATTTTTACCTCCAAGCTGGTGGATGGACGTTTCCCGGATTACCGTCGCGTCCTGCCGAAGAACCCGGACAAGCATCTGGAAGCGGGCTGCGATATCCTCAAGCAGGCGTTTGCCCGTGCGGCAATTCTTTCTAACGAGAAATTCCGTGGCGTGCGTCTGTATGTCAGTGAAAACCAGCTCAAAATCACGGCCAACAACCCGGAACAGGAAGAGGCGGAAGAGATCCTCGACGTCACCTATCCGGGCACTGAACTGGAAATCGGTTTTAACGTTAGCTACGTACTGGACGTACTGAACGCGCTGAAGTGCGAAAACGTCCGTATTATGCTGACTGACTCTGTTTCCAGCGTCCAAATTGAAGATGCCGCATCACAGTCGGCTGCCTATGTTGTCATGCCAATGAGACTGTAATGTCGCTCACCCGCTTGTTGATCCGCGACTTTCGCAATATCGAAAGCGCGGATCTTGCTTTATCTCCTGGCTTTAACTTCCTGGTTGGCGCTAACGGCAGCGGCAAAACCAGCGTGCTGGAAGCTATCTACACACTCGGTCACGGTCGGGCGTTTCGTAGTTTGCAGATTGGCCGCGTTATTCGCCACGAGCAGGAGTCGTTTGTATTACACGGGCGTTTGCAGGGTGCCGAGCGTGAGACATCGATCGGCCTGACCAAAGATAAGCTGGGTGACAGCAAAGTGCGTATTGACGGCACCGACGGTCACAAGGTTGCTGAACTGGCGCACCTGATGCCGATGCAGCTGATCACGCCCGAGGGGTTTACTTTACTCAACGGCGGCCCCAAATACAGAAGAGCGTTCCTTGACTGGGGATGCTTTCACAATGAAGCCGGATTCTTTACCGCCTGGAGCAACCTGAAGCGTCTGCTCAAGCAGCGTAACGCGGCGTTGCGCCAGGTGAGTCGTTATGAGCAGCTGCGTCCGTGGGATAAAGAACTGATCCCGCTGGCGGAACAAATCAGTACCTGGCGCGCGGAGTACAGCGCCGGTATCGCGCAGGATATGGCGGATACCTGTCAGCAGTTTCTTCCTGAGTTTTCCCTTTCTTTCTCTTTTCAGCGCGGCTGGGAGAAAGAGAGCGACTACGCTGAAGTGCTGGAACGTAGTTTTGAACGCGATCGCATGTTGACCTACACCGCGCACGGCCCGCACAAGGCGGATTTCCGTATACGCGCCGACGGTGCGCCGGTGGAAGATACGTTGTCGCGTGGGCAGCTAAAGCTGTTGATGTGCGCCTTACGTCTGGCGCAAGGGGAGTACCTGACCCGTGAAAGCGGACGGCGCTGCCTGTACCTGATAGATGATTTTGCCTCTGAACTGGATGATGCGCGTCGCGGACTGCTGGCCAGCCGCTTAAAAGCCACGCAATCACAGGTCTTTGTCAGCGCAATCAGCGCTGAACACGTTCTGGACATGTCGGACAAAAATTCGAAGATGTTCACCGTGGAAAAGGGTAAAATAACGGATTAACCCAAGATAAAATGAGCGAGAAACGTTGATGTCGAATTCTTATGACTCCTCCAGTATCAAAGTCCTGAAAGGGCTGGATGCGGTGCGTAAGCGCCCGGGTATGTATATCGGCGACACGGATGACGGCACCGGTCTGCACCACATGGTATTCGAGGTAGTCGATAACGCTATCGACGAAGCGCTCGCGGGTCACTGTAAAGATATCGTTGTGACGATTCACGCTGATAACTCCGTGTCCGTTACCGATGATGGCCGTGGTATCCCAACCGGTATTCACCCGGAAGAGGGCGTTTCGGCGGCAGAAGTTATCATGACCGTACTGCACGCAGGCGGTAAGTTCGATGATAACTCCTATAAAGTGTCTGGTGGTCTGCACGGCGTAGGTGTATCCGTCGTTAACGCCCTGTCGCAAAAACTGGAGCTGGTGATTCGCCGTGAAGGCAAAGTGCATCAGCAAACTTACGTACACGGTGTGCCGCAGGCACCTCTGGCGGTAACCGGCGAAACAGAATTGACGGGTACCCAGGTCCGTTTCTGGCCAAGCCATGAAACCTTTACCAATGTCGTTGAGTTCGAATATGACATTCTGGCGAAACGTCTGCGCGAGCTGTCATTCCTGAACTCCGGCGTATCGATTCGTCTGCGCGACAAGCGCGATGGCAAAGAAGACCATTTCCATTACGAAGGTGGCATCAAAGCGTTTGTTGAGTACCTCAACAAGAACAAAACACCGATCCACCCGAATATCTTCTATTTCTCCACCGAAAAAGACGGTATTGGCGTTGAAGTTGCGCTGCAGTGGAACGATGGCTTCCAGGAAAATATCTACTGCTTTACCAACAATATTCCGCAGCGAGATGGCGGTACTCACCTTGCAGGTTTCCGTGCGGCGATGACCCGTACTCTGAATGCCTACATGGACAAAGAAGGCTACAGCAAAAAAGCGAAAGTTAGCGCCACCGGTGACGACGCCCGTGAAGGCCTGATTGCCGTCGTATCGGTAAAAGTACCGGATCCGAAATTCTCCTCACAGACCAAAGACAAACTGGTTTCTTCCGAGGTGAAATCGGCGGTAGAACAGCAGATGAACGAGCTGCTGAGCGAATACCTGCTTGAGAACCCGTCTGACGCCAAAATTGTTGTTGGCAAAATTATTGACGCTGCGCGTGCCCGTGAAGCGGCACGTCGTGCCCGTGAAATGACCCGTCGTAAAGGTGCGCTGGACTTAGCGGGCCTGCCGGGCAAACTGGCGGACTGTCAGGAACGCGACCCGGCTCACTCTGAACTGTACCTGGTGGAAGGGGACTCCGCGGGCGGCTCTGCGAAGCAGGGGCGTAACCGTAAGAACCAGGCGATCCTGCCGCTGAAGGGTAAAATTCTTAACGTTGAGAAGGCTCGCTTCGACAAGATGCTCTCTTCTCAGGAAGTGGCGACGCTGATTACTGCGCTCGGTTGCGGCATCGGTCGCGATGAGTACAACCCGGATAAACTGCGCTATCACAGCATCATTATCATGACCGATGCGGATGTCGATGGTTCGCACATCCGTACGCTGCTGTTGACCTTCTTCTATCGTCAGATGCCGGAAATCGTGGAACGCGGTCACGTCTACATTGCGCAACCGCCGTTGTACAAAGTGAAAAAAGGCAAACAGGAACAGTACATCAAAGACGATGAAGCGATGGATCAGTACCAGATCTCTATTGCCCTTGATGGTGCCACGCTGCACACCAATGCCCACGCTCCGGCGCTGGCGGGTGAGGCGCTGGAAAAACTGGTTTCTGAGTACAATGCGACGCAGAAAATGATTGGCCGTATGGAACGCCGCTTCCCGAAAACGCTGCTGAAAGAGTTGGTTTATCAGCCAACGTTGACAGAAGCCGATTTGGCGAGCGAGCAGACCGTAACCCGTTGGGTTAATGCGCTGGTGACTGAACTGAATGAAAACGAACAGCACGGTAGCCTGTGGAAGTTCGACATTCAAGAAAACACCGAGCAAGGGCTGTTCGAGCCGATTATTCGCGTGCGTACGCACGGCGTGGATACCGATTACGCACTGGACCACGAGTTTGTGACCGGTGGCGAATACCGTCGTATCTGCACGCTGGGTGAGAAACTGCGCGGCCTGATTGAAGACGATGCGTTTATCGAACGTGGCGAGCGTCGTCAGCCGGTAGCCAGCTTCGAGCAGGCGCTGGACTGGCTGGTGAAAGAGTCCCGTCGCGGCCTCGCGATTCAGCGTTATAAAGGCCTGGGCGAGATGAACCCGGAACAGTTGTGGGAAACTACCATGGATCCGGAAAGCCGTCGTATGCTGCGTGTGACCGTAAAAGATGCGATTGCTGCCGATCAGTTGTTCACCACCCTGATGGGGGATGCGGTTGAACCTCGTCGTGCCTTTATCGAAGAGAACGCCCTGAAAGCGGCGAATATCGATATCTAATCGCTAATCTGGACAAATCTACCCGGTTGTATTGTGCAATCGGGTATTTTTTTGCCTGCAAAAGGGGCACCCCGGTCCCTTTTCTATCCTCCTTTTCGTAGCTGTTTTTTGAGCGGAATCGCGTTAGCATGAGGATGGTATCATTTCATCCGGGGAACTCATGGCTATCAAACTTATTGCTATCGACATGGATGGCACACTTCTGCTGCCCGATCACACCATTTCACCTGCGGTCAAAACGGCGATTGCCGCGGCGCGTGCGCGTGGTGTGAACGTAGTGCTGACCACTGGTCGTCCGTATGCCGGCGTCCACAGCTACCTGAAAGAACTTCACATGGAGCAACCCGGTGACTACTGCATAACCTACAACGGTGCGCTGGTACAGAAAGCGGGGGATGGCAGTACGGTTGCGCAAACGGCGTTAAGCTATGACGATTATCGCTATCTTGAACAACTCTCCCGTGACGTCGGCTCCCACTTCCATGCGCTGGATCGCAACACGCTCTACACCGCCAACCGTGATATCAGTTACTACACGGTGCATGAGTCTTTTGTCGCGACTATTCCGCTGGTGTTCTGCGAAGCTGAGAAGATGGACCCGGCGACCCAGTTCCTGAAAGTGATGATGATTGATGAGCCGGAAATTCTCGATCAAGCCATCTCGCGCATACCTGCAGAAGTAAAAGAAAAGTACACCGTGTTGAAAAGTGCGCCGTACTTCCTCGAAATACTGGACAAACGTGTCAATAAAGGCACTGGAGTGAAATCGCTGGCCGATGCGCTGGGCATTAAAGCCGAAGAAATCATGGCGATTGGCGATCAGGAAAATGACATCGCGATGATCGAATACGCGGGTGTCGGTGTGGCAATGGATAACGCCATTCCATCCGTAAAAGAAATCGCCAACTTCGTGACCAAATCCAACCTCGAAGACGGCGTAGCGTATGCTATCGAGAAATTTGTGCTGAATTAAGTTCGTCCTGCCTGGTTACAACCCGCGTTGCTCGCGGGTTTTTTTATGCCTTTTCTTCACCTCCCGAATAACATTCCTTTTACTGGTTGTCGTTTTTGTGATCTAAATTGTAGTACAACATATAATTGTTGTACTACATTGTAGGCATTGAAATGATGAATTACATCTCATTAGTACTACAAAATTGAGGCGGATTTCAGCGATAACGGTAAAGTAGAGCAGTACACACAGAGCACAAGGACTCTTTATGACTCTCAATAAAACCGATCGCATCGTTATCACGCTGGGCAAGCAGATTGTTAGCGGCAAGTACGTACCGGGTTCGGCACTTCCCGCTGAAGCGGATCTGTGCGAGGAGTTTGAAACCTCGCGCAATATTATCCGTGAAGTGTTCCGCTCGCTGATGGCGAAGCGGCTCATTGAAATGAAACGCTATCGTGGGGCGTTTGTTACCCCCCGGAATCAGTGGAATTACCTCGATACCGAGGTGCTGCAATGGGTATTAGAAAACGACTACGACCCGCGTCTGATTAGCGCGATGAGTGAGGTTCGTAATCTGGTAGAACCGGCGATTGCACGCTGGGCTGCGGAGCGGGCGAACTCGAGCGATCTGGCTGAGATTGAGTCGGCGCTCAATGACATGATCGCCAACAACCAGGACCGGAATGCTTTTAATGAAGCAGATATCCGCTATCACGAGGCGGTATTACAGTCGGTACATAACCCTGTTTTACAACAGCTTAGCGTAGCAATCAGCTCGCTACAGCGAGCGGTTTTTGAACGAACCTGGATGGGGGATGAGGCCAATATGCCGAAGACACTCCAGGAACATAAGGCGCTATTCGATGCGATACGGCACCAGGATAGCAATGCGGCAGAGCAGGCGGCTTTAACCATGATTGCCAGCTCAACACGAAGGCTCAAGGAAATCACATGACAGCTCGCTACATCGCAATTGACTGGGGATCGACCAATTTGCGCGCCTGGCTTTACCAGGGCGACAAATGCCTGGAGCGCAGGCAATCAGAGGCAGGTGTAACGCGTCTGAACGGTAAATCTCCTGAAGCGGTGTTAGCTGAAGTCACAAGAAACTGGCGCGATGCCGCCACTCCGGTGGTGATGGCGGGAATGGTCGGTAGCAACGTGGGTTGGAAAATTGCCCCCTATCTCCCGGTTCCTGCTTATTTCTCTGCCATTGGCGAGCAGTTAACCTCCGTTGGCGACAATATCTGGATTATTCCCGGACTTTGCGTTTCTCGTGAGGATAACCACAATATGATGCGCGGCGAAGAGACTCAGTTACTGGGTGCCCGCACACTTTCTCCTTCTTCTGTCTATGTCATGCCCGGAACGCACTGCAAATGGGTACAGGCTGACGCGCAACAAATTCATGATTTCCGTACCGTGATGACCGGTGAATTGCACCATTTGCTGCTGCGCTACTCGCTGGTGGGCGCGGGGTTGCCAGAGCAGGAAAACTCTGCGGAGGCCTTTACCGCCGGACTGACGCGCGGTCTCGCCGCTCCTGACATCCTGCCGCAACTTTTTGAAGTTCGCGCCTCACATGTGCTGGGTACACTCCCGCGTGAGCAGGTCAGCGAATTTCTCTCTGGCCTGTTGATTGGCGCTGAAGTCGCCAGCATGAGCGAACAATTCGCTGCCCAACAGGCTATTACACTCGTCGCTGGTTCAGACCTGAGTTCACGCTATCAGCAGGCATTTCATGCCATTGGGCGTGAGGTATCAGCGGTATCCGGCGACACGGCATTTCAGGCAGGCATAAGGAGCATTGCTCATGCAGTGGCAAACTAATCTTCCGTTAATCGCAATATTACGTGGTGTCATGCCCGATGAGGTGCTGGCGCACGTCAGCGCGGTCATTGATGCGGGATTTGATGCAGTTGAAATCCCGCTTAACTCCCCAGAGTGGGAAAAGAGTGTCCCCGCGATTGTGGATGCCTATGGTGACAAAGCGCTGATCGGCGCCGGGACCGTATTACAGCCAGAGCAGGTAGAGCGGCTTGCACAAATGGGCTGCAAACTCATCGTCACACCCAATATCAACCCCGAGGTAATTCGTCGCGCGGTGGGCTATGGCATGACCGTGTATCCTGGCTGTGCGACCGCCAGTGAAGCCTTTACCGCGCTGGATGCTGGCGCACAAGCGCTAAAAATATTCCCTTCATCCGCTTTTGGCCCTGACTACATCAAAGCACTGAAAGCGGTGCTTCCGTCGGATGTTCCGGTGTTTGCCGTTGGCGGCGTGACGCCGGAAAACCTGGCGCAATGGATTGATGCAGGTTGTGCAGGTGCTGGACTTGGCAGCGATCTCTATCGCGCCGGGCAGTCTATCGAACGTACCGCGCAGCAGGCTGTGGCATTTGTAAAAGCGTATCGAGAGGCAGTGAAATGAAAATTACCAAAATCACCACATACCGTTTACCCCCGCGCTGGATGTTTTTAAAGATCGAGACTGACGAGGGTATTGTTGGCTGGGGCGAACCGGTCATTGAAGGGCGAGCACGCACCGTGGAAGCGGCGGTTCATGAGTTTGGTGACTACCTGATTGGTCAGGATCCGGCACGTATCAACGACCTGTGGCAGGTCATGTACCGGGCAGGTTTTTATCGCGGTGGCCCGATCATGATGAGCGCTATCGCCGGTATCGACCAGGCGTTGTGGGATATCAAAGGCAAAGTGCTCAATGCCCCGGTATGGCAACTGATGGGCGGCCTGGTGCGTGACAAAATCAAAGCCTACAGCTGGGTGGGCGGTGACCGTCCGGCAGATGTCATCGACGGGATTAAAACGCTACGTGAGATTGGTTTTGATACCTTCAAGCTTAATGGTTGTGAAGAGATGGGGCTGATTGATAACTCCCGATCGGTGGATGCGGCGGTGAATACCGTGGCGCAGATCCGTGAAGTCTTCGGAAACCAGATTGAGTTTGGTCTCGATTTCCACGGACGCGTCAGTGCGCCGATGGCGAAAGTCCTGATTAAAGAACTGGAACCGTATCGCCCGCTGTTTATTGAAGAACCGGTGCTGGCGGAACAAGCGGAATACTACCCGAAACTGGCGGCACAAACTCATATTCCACTGGCAGCAGGAGAGCGCATGTTCTCACGCTTCGAGTTTAAACGTGTGCTGGAGGCGGGGGGTATCTCTATTCTGCAGCCGGATCTCTCTCATGCAGGCGGCATTACTGAGTGCTACAAAATTGCCGGAATGGCTGAAGCCTATGACGTAACGCTGGCACCGCACTGCCCACTGGGGCCGATTGCGCTGGCCGCCTGCTTGCATGTGGACTTTGTCTCTTATAACGCCGTGCTTCAGGAGCAGAGCATGGGTATTCATTACAACAAAGGGGCTGAACTGCTCGACTTTGTGAAAAACAAAGAAGATTTCAATATGGAAGGAGGTTTCTTTAAACCACTGATGAAACCAGGGCTTGGCGTAGATATTGATGAAGCCAAAGTGATTGAGTTCAGCAAAAATGCGCCGGACTGGCGTAACCCGCTGTGGCGTCATGAAGACGGCTCCGTAGCGGAATGGTAAATGCGCGTCATACTTTGCACTGGTGATGCGTTGGCTGCCTTTTCTTACCCCAGTCACATACTCATGTATGCTCCTGGGAATGCGAAAATTTGCCGCCTTTCCCCAGCACAATTATTTAGCGCAGTACAGTTAATTTATTAATAAAAAATTCAAATAAACCCTCTGTAAATTACAGGGCATGGTGAGCGGCTTCGCTATGCCCAAAATCTGGAGACAGATTGCGATGGATATTTCAGTTACTGATGCAAAACCCGGACGTCGCCGTTATCTGACGCTGGTGATGATCTTTATTACGGTTGTGATTTGTTATGTTGACCGCGCCAACCTGGCGGTTGCTTCTGCGCATATTCAGGAAGAATTTGGAATTACCAAAGCAGAAATGGGATATGTCTTTTCTGCGTTTGCCTGGTTATATACCTTGTGCCAAATTCCCGGTGGTTGGTTTCTTGATCGGGTAGGGTCGCGCATGACCTATTTTATCGCCATTCTCGGCTGGTCGGTGGCGACCCTGTTTCAGGGATTTGCGACAGGGTTAATGTCGTTAATTGGCCTGCGCGCCATTACCGGGATTTTTGAGGCCCCCGCATTCCCAACCAATAACCGCATGGTGACCAGTTGGTTCCCTGAGCATGAACGCGCTTCAGCTGTTGGTTTCTACACATCGGGACAATTTGTTGGTCTGGCGTTCCTCACACCGTTGCTGATCTGGATTCAGGAGATGCTGAGCTGGCACTGGGTGTTTATTATCACCGGCGGGATTGGCATCATCTGGTCGTTTATCTGGATTAAGGTATATCAGCCGCCACGCTTGACCAAAAACATTACCAAAGCCGAGCTGGACTACATTCGTGACGGTGGCGGTCTGGTGGATGGCGATGCGCCAGTGAAAAAAGAGGCGCGTCAGCCGCTGACTCTCGCGGACTGGAAACTGGTATTCCATCGTAAACTTGTAGGTGTCTATCTTGGTCAGTTTGCCATTGCATCGACCTTGTGGTTCTTCCTGACGTGGTTCCCGAACTATCTTACTCAGGAAAAAGGGATCACCGCGCTGAAAGCCGGTTTTATGACCACTGTGCCGTTTTTGGCAGCGTTTGTTGGCGTCCTGCTCTCTGGTTGGGTGGCTGACCGACTGGTGCGCAAAGGCTGCTCTATTGGCTTTTCACGTAAATTGCCGATCATCTGTGGCTTATTGATCTCCACCTGTATTATGGGCGCGAATTACACGAACGACCCCAGCTGGATTATGGTTCTGATGGCTATCGCCTTCTTCGGGAATGGTTTTGCCTCCATCACCTGGTCTCTGGTGTCATCGCTGGCACCCATGCGTTTGATAGGCCTCACTGGCGGTGTATTTAACTTTATTGGCGGATTGGGCGGTATTACGGTTCCGCTGGTGGTCGGTTACCTTGCGCAAGGCTACGGTTTTGCCCCTGCGCTGGTCTACATCTCAGTCGTTGCCCTGCTTGGCGCATTGTCTTATATCCTGTTGGTGGGGGATGTGAAGCGCGTCGGCTAATGTTCTTTAATCAGCCCGTCAGGCGTTACGGCGGGCTCCACCTCCTGACTCAAGGGAATATGCGCCATGCCGCTTTGCATTATCCATTTACGGGTGAGTGCCGATGTTAATGCCCGGCTCTTCAGGATCTTGCCATACAGCTTAATACGCAGTTTGCGGGTCGCCTTGTGATAGGTTTTATTTTTGTCGCCCGTTTCCTGCAAGAGTACAGATTTGAGGATTTCTGCGCTGTCCAGCGCATAACTAATTCCTTCCAGTGAACTGGCGCTGATAAATCCAGCCGCTTCGCCAATCAGAAATGCGTTCTCCTCGCCGCAAACGAAGTCCTTCCAGCGTGATGGGAACAGTACCGTACATTTTTCGCTTTTCACTGGCTGACCAAACTGGAAATTAAAGGCCTTCATCCTGGCTTTCAGCGCGTCAAAGCGTGCCTGACCGTCCTTCATCGGGTAGGCGCCACCGAAGATAAAATAACCGTCTTTGCTGATACTCCATGAATAGCAGTCAGTTGCGTCATTATCAAAAATACAGGAATAGAACGGAACGGGATGTTTTTCCGCAAACCATTGTTGAATAGCGACATATTTTCGGATTTGGTGCCGGGGATAGAGATGACGGCGTACCCGTGAATTGGCGCCATCGGCACCCACCAGATAACGGGCTGTGATCTGCTGCTCCCAACCATCGGCGCGAAAGATAACATGCCATTTATCGTCCTCGCGCCAGATTTTCCGACACAGGCTGTCGTGGTACACCTGCACATCGGAAGGAATAAGAGATTTAAGCCATAAATCAAAAGCATGGCGGTTGATGTTAATGTAGCTGCGCTGGTAATTTCGGGTCAGAGAGGCTGCCACATCGACCGTTTTAACGCTGAAAATCTGCGGATTGGCAATAACATCAACGGGGAGCGTGATCCCGTCGCGAATAAATGAACGTTGGGCGTCAGGAGCCAGTAAACCTCCGCAGGGTTTGGTGAACCCTTCAGTGCCACACTGGCGTTTTTTATCCAGAGCAATTACGCGCATTTTTCCGCTCAACTGCCGCGCCAGCGCCGCACCAGCGGGGCCTAAACCGATAATCGCCACATCAAAATGTTCCATTTTTCTGCCCGTAATAAGTGAGATGGGCATACGCTAAAGCCTGAAAGTGAAGTCCTTGTGAAGTATGATTGCTGAAATTGTCTCGTATCAGGGCATCCTATGAAGCAAATCACCTTTACGCCGCGTAATCACCAACTGACCAATATCAATACCTGGACGCCGGACAGCCAGTGGCTGGTTTTTGATGTGCGTCCTTCCGGGGCATCGTTTACCGGTGAGACGATTGAACGCGTTAATATTCACACCGGCGAGGTTGAGGTGATTTATCGTGCGACGCAGGGGGCACACGTCGGCGTGGTGACCGTTCATCCAAAAAATGAAAAATATGTGTTCATTCACGGGCCTGAAAATCCAGATGAATCATGGCATTACGACTTCCATCATCGCCGTGGTGTCATTGCTACGCAAACAGAGGTAGCGAATCTGGACGCGATGGATATTACCGCCCCATACACGCCAGGTGCGCTGCGTGGCGGCAGTCATGTGCATGTCTTTAGCCCGAACGGTGAGTTTGTCAGCTTTACCTATAACGACCATGTGCTGCGTGAGCGTTCCCCTGCGCTGGATTTACGTAACGTTGGCGTGGCTACGCCGTATGGCCCGGTGACTGTGTCAGCAGATCACCCGCGTGAGTACAGCGGGAGTCACTGGTGCGTGCTGGTAAGTCAGACTACGCCCACGCCACAGCCGGGCAGCGATGAGATTAACCGTGCTTATGAAGAGGGTTGGGTAGGAAATCATACGCTGGCCTTTATCGGCGATACGTTGTCTGTCAGTGGCGAAAAAGTACCGGAACTGTTTATCGTTGATTTGCCACAGGACGAAAGCGGCTGGAAACAGCATGGCGATACGCCTCTGGAGGGAACGGAAGCAACAATGCCTGCGCCACCAGCCAGTATCGTTCAGCGACGCCTGACGTTTACCCACGACCGCGCTTTCCCTGGGCTGGTGAATCAACCGCGCCATTGGGTACGCAGCAATCCAGAAGCATCCGAAATTGCGTTTTTGATGCGTGATGACAGCGGTATTGTGCAGCTATGGCTAATTTCTGTGCTGGGCGGTACACCGCGTCAACTGACCCGTTGTACGACCGATATTCAGTCTGCGTTTAACTGGCACCCGTCGGGTCGATGGTTGGGCTTTGTGCTGGAAAACCGAATTGCCTGCTGCGATGCGCGGACGGGAGAGATTGAATTTTTAACGACCCGCCATGGCAACCCACCTTCAGCAGAGGCGATTGTCTTCTCTCCTGATGGCCGACAGGTTGCATGGATGGAAGACGTCGACGGTTTCCGCCAGATATGGGTGACAGAAACCGGACGTTAACTTAAGGCGCAGGCATTTGAGCGGGGGGGATAACGGCGTTGGTGGCTTGCGTTCTCTCCTCGCTCTGTTCTACGCGCGATCTCACCGAGCTATCGGTGCGGAATAAATCCCACGGTAGCAGTAGCGTATCCAGCACGGCGGTAAACGGCATATCCAGAATAGCCAGCGACTTCGTTCCCCAGTTCGTATCGCTTTCGCTTATCATCGTGGCGCTGGCGCGGGTACCTGGATAGGTCCCTTCTTTCCCTCCGGTGTGCGACATCACGCTGGAGCAGCCGCTTATAAAAACCATCCCGCTGCACATCATCAGTGTTAACAATAATTTTCTAATCATCATTTATTCATCTGTTAAACATCGGTATTTGCATGGTGAGTTATCGCGATCCGTTGCAAAAAATAACATCACCATCCTGTCGCACTGCGGCGGCTATCGCACTCTGACGATAACAACTGCTCCCCCCAGTGTATGCAATAGACAACAAACTGCAAAAAAAGTCAGAGGAGTACGCTTGAAAAGTTTGTATTAAGACCCATTTTTAGGATGTAGACAAATGAAGGGCATGCCTGAGGGGTGTCCTGGCTACCTGACCTGTCCAAGATGGAAGGTCCAACATTCTCGCTGATTTCAGGAGCTATTGATTATGCGTAACTTTGATTTATCCCCGCTATACCGTTCTGCTATTGGATTTGATCGTCTGTTTAACCTGTTGGAAAACAACCAGGGCCAAAGCAATGGCGGCTACCCTCCGTACAACGTTGAGCTGGTAGACGAAAACCACTACCGCATTGCAATTGCCGTTGCGGGCTTTGCTGAAAGCGAGCTGGAAATTACCGCCCAGGATAATTTGCTGGTGGTGAAAGGCGCGCATGCGGACGAGCAAAAAGAACGTACTTACCTGTACCAGGGTATTGCTGAGCGCAACTTTGAACGCAAGTTCCAGTTGGCGGAGAACATCCATGTTCGCGGCGCAAACCTGGTAAACGGTCTGCTGTATATCGAGCTTGAGCGCGTGATTCCTGAAGCGAACAAACCGCGCCGCATCGAAATCAACTAATTTATCTGTCGGGCCGCTTGCGCGGCCCTGCTAAGCACAGGCTTGCCGTCAGGGAGCCGAAAGGTACTTACTCGCTTCTTAGAAGGAGAATATTATGCGTAACTACGATTTATCCCCACTGCTGCGTCAATGGATCGGTTTTGACAAACTGGCCAATGCATTACAAAACGCCGGTGAAAACCAAAGCTTCCCACCCTATAACATCGAAAAGAGCGATGATAACCACTACCGCATTACCCTTGCGTTAGCCGGTTTCCGCCAGGAAGATTTGGATATTCAACTGGAAGGCACACGTCTGACCGTAAAAGGTACGCCGCAGCAGCCGGAAAAAGAGACCAAATGGTTGCATCAGGGGCTGGTCACTCAATCCTTCAGCCTGAGCTTTACGCTGGCTGAAAATATGGAAGTCTCCGGCGCAAGCTTCACCAATGGCTTGCTGCATATTGATTTGACCCGTAATGAGCCTGAAACCATTGCTCCACAACGTATCGCCATCAGCGAACGTCCCGCATTAAATAGCTAAATAGCTCCAAGCCTTTGCCCCGCCAGAAATGACGGGGCTTTTTTGTGCTTTACCACCCATACATTGCGCCTGTACTCTGCGAGAATCCTCTTCATTAATAATGTTATTCACAGGGAACAGAAGAATGAGTGATATAGCATTGACGGTCAGTGTTCTGGCATTGGTGGCGGTTGTCGGGTTATGGATCGGCAACATTAAAGTTCGGGGCGTTGGTTTTGGCATCGGAGGCGTGCTGTTCGGCGGTATTATTGTCGGACACTTTGTCGATCAGGCAGGGATAACCCTGAGCGGCGATATGCTGCATTTTATTCAGGAATTTGGCCTGATACTCTTCGTCTATACCATCGGCATCCAGGTAGGGCCGGGTTTCTTTGCCTCACTGCGTGTTTCAGGACTGCGTCTGAACCTGTTTGCAGTGCTGATCGTGATTATCGGGGGGCTGGTCACCGCGCTTCTGCATAAGATCTTCGCTATTCCGCTGCCCGTGGTGCTGGGAATCTTCTCCGGCGCGGTCACCAATACGCCCGCACTGGGTGCCGGGCAGCAAATTCTGCGCGATCTGGGTACGCCGGGGGATGTGGTCGATCAGATGGGGATGAGCTATGCCATGGCTTATCCTTTCGGTATTTGCGGTATTTTGCTCACGATGTGGCTGATGCGCCTCATTTTCCGCGTGAACGTTGAGTCCGAAGCTCAGCAGCATGAATCAACGCTGACCAACGGTCATACGCTGATTCAGACGATGAACATTCGTGTCGAAAACCCGAACCTCAATAATATGGCGATTCAGGATGTCCCCATTCTGAACAGCGACAAAATCATCTGTTCACGCCTGAAGCGAGATGAAACGTTAATGGTGCCGTCGCCGGGGACGATTATCCAGATGGGCGATCTGCTCCACCTGGTCGGACAGCCCGGCGATCTGCATAATGCGAAGGTGGTGATTGGGCAAGAAGTGGACACTTCGCTGTCAACGCGGGGCACGGATTTGCGTGTTGAACGTGTCGTTGTGACCAACGAACAGGTACTTGGCAAGCGGATCCGTGACCTGCACTTTAAAGAACGTTACGACGTGGTGATTTCCCGCCTGAACCGCGCGGGCGTTGAGCTGGTCGCCAGCAGCGATGCCAGCCTGCAATTTGGCGATATCCTGAATCTGGTGGGGCGACCTTCGTCGATTGATGCTGTTGCCAATGTTGTGGGTAACGCACAGCAAAAACTGCAGCAGGTGCAGATGTTGCCGGTGTTTATCGGGATCGGGCTTGGGGTTTTGTTGGGTTCAATCCCGCTGTTTATCCCCGGTTTCCCGGTGGCATTAAAACTGGGGTTGGCCGGTGGACCACTGATTATGGCGCTGATTTTGGGGCGTATTGGCAGTATCGGTAAGCTGTACTGGTTTATGCCGCCCAGCGCGAACCTGGCGTTGCGTGAGCTGGGGATTGTGCTCTTTCTCGCGGTGGTTGGTCTGAAATCCGGCGGCGATTTTGTGAATACGCTGACGCAGGGCGATGGTTTGAGCTGGGTGGGATACGGTATTTTCATTACCGCCATTCCGCTGATTACCGTCGGTTTGCTGGCACGCATCTTTGCCAAAATGAATTATCTGACGCTGTGCGGCATGCTGGCCGGCTCGATGACCGATCCTCCCGCGCTGGCCTTTGCCAATAACCTGCATGCCACCAGTGGCGCAGCAGCGCTCTCCTACGCCACCGTTTATCCGTTGGTGATGTTCCTGCGCATTATTACCCCGCAACTGCTGGCGGTGATTTTTTGGGGAATGGGGTAAAAACCAATTTATAGGCCGGATATGCAATGAACGTATCCGGCCTAAACTAAAGATGTGCCTCTCTTTTCCCGCCCCATCACATTAAGTTGCCTTACGTTTGAGAATCAGGTTCATACTCCTTTACTGTTTCGGTATAACGACCAGATAACAACATTGAAGGAGCTCTGATGAAGATTTCCCGTCTCGGGGAAGCACCCGATTACCGCTTCTCGCTGGCAAATGAGCGTACCTTTCTGGCGTGGATCCGCACTGCGCTGGGGTTTCTGGCCGCCGGAGTGGGCCTTGATCAACTGGCCCCGGACTTTGCTACACCGGTCATTCGTGAGGCACTTGCTTTGTTGCTGTGTCTGTTTGCGGGGGGGCTGGCGATCTACGGTTATCTGCGCTGGTTGCGAAATGAAAAGGCGATGCGTCTGAAAGAGGACATGCCGTACACCAACAGCCTGCTGATTATCAGCGTCATGCTGACGCTTGTGGCGGTGATTGTTATGGCGCTGGTGCTGTATGCCGGATAGTCGTAAGGCTCGTCGCCAGTCGGATCCTGGTCTACAACCGGAACGAACATCGCTTGCCTGGTTTCGCACGTTGCTGGGCTATGGTGCACTGATGGCGCTGGCGATTAAGCATAACTGGCATCAGGCTGGAGCGTTATTCTGGGTTTCAATAGCTGTGCTGGCGATTGTGGCGATTATTCTCTGGCGCTATACCCGTAGCCGTAACCTGATGGATGTTACGCATAGCGATTTTTCTGAATCTCGCGCGGTGCGTGACAAATTTATGATCTCCCTCGCGGTGTTATCCCTTGCAATACTGTTTGCTGTAACACACATTCGCCAACTTATCGTATATATCGGGAATTTTGCATGACAGTATGTGAGGACATGGATGTTAGTGAGGGTATTTTAAAGGTGGTGATAGATCACCAGAAGAGTTTGCAACCAATTGAACTGTACCGTGATTTACGACAAGGCGATGTTCGTCTCGTACAGTTTATCCCCCTGATTAAGCGCGATGAAGCAGGCAGCCTGACGGCTGAATCTGTCACACCAGAAGGGTGGGGACAGTTTTTAAATACGATATTTGATATCTGGGTTCGTGAAGATATTAATCGGGTATCTATTCAGCTTTTTGATAAAACGCTGCGTCGGTGGTGCGGTCTGGCGGTACCAATTGAACGGCACTCGACCTCACTGCAGAGCGCGCGTTGCCGGTCATGTTCCTTATCGCAATTTTACCGTGGTGATTGCCCTGTGCATGGGGATATTCCCGGGGAAAACGTGCTGTGTGCGGGATATCAGGCCTTCTTTGAACACTCATCACCACATATGCGCGTCATGCGCGATCTGATTAAACAGCATCGCTCACCGATGGAGCTGATGGCGATGCTGCGTTAAGGTCAATGGCGTTTAGCGACCTTTCGCCAGGTATTGCGCCATTTCGGCTTCCGGCACCATGCCGCCGCCGGTCGCCCATACCAGATGAATGGCGTTATTAAGCTGTTCCGTACTAAACCCGTGCATCTGCTGATAGTCAACAGAACCACAAACGTGCTGAGGACCAGCCATACCCGCCAGCGCCGATGGCTCCAGACGAATCCCTTCTTCCTGCGCCAGCCAGCCCAGCATATCGTACATCGTCTGGTCATCCAGAGTGTACAGACCGTCGAGCAGACGCTCCATTGCCCGGCCTACGAAGCCCGATGCGCGACCGACTGCCAGCCCATCTGCCGCCGTCACGTTGTCGATACCAATCTCCTGTACGGAAATTGTGTCGTGCAGCCCAGTGTAGACTCCCAGCAACATACACGGTGAATGGGTCGGCTCTGCAAAGAAGCAGTGCACGTTATCGCCGAACGCCAGCTTCAGGCCAAATGCTACCCCACCAGGGCCACCGCCGACGCCACACGGCAGATAGACAAACAGCGGATGGTCGGCATCCACCACTCGACCCTGCTGCGTGAACTGCGCCTTCAGGCGCTGCCCGGCGACGGCATAGCCCAGGAACAGTGTGCGGGAGTTTTCATCGTCGATAAAAAAGCAGTTCGGATCAGACTCGGCTGCCTTACGCCCCTGTTCAACTGCCACACCGTAATCTTCTTCGTACTCCACAACGGTAACGCCGTGGCTGCGCAGCTTAGCCTTTTTCCATGCGCGGGCGTCCGCAGACATATGTACCGTCACCTTAAAGCCGATGCGGGCGCTCATGATGCCGATAGACATCCCCAGATTGCCGGTTGAACCCACCGCGATGCTGTACTGGCTGAAGAACTGTTTGAACTCAGGAGAAAGCAGGATGCTGTAATCATCTTCCGTGGTCAGCAGACCGGCTTCCAGCGCCAGTTTTTCGGCGTGTGTCAGTACTTCATAAATTCCGCCACGGGCTTTGATTGAGCCAGAAATTGGCAGATGGCTGTCTTTTTTCAGCAGCAGTTCGCCGTGGATAGGTTGCTCGTACTCTTGTTCCAGTCGTTTTTGCATGGCCGGTATGGCGGCCAGCTCAGATTCAATAATGCCGCCGTTGACCGCGGTTTCCGGGAACGCTTTTGCCAGGTACGGCGCAAAGCGAGTCAGGCGCTCGTGGGCACCCTGAACGTCGTGCTCTGTCAGGCCAACATAGGGTAAACCTTCCGCAAGAGAGGTCGTGCCAGGGTTAAACCAGGTCGTTTCCTTGAGTGCGACCAGATCTTCCACTAAAGGATACTGGGCGATAAGTTTGTGCATGTTTTCCATAGTCAGTCTCGTTGCGCTTAGATAATAAAGGAAAGCAGGAATGTGCAAGCCAGTGCAATGACGGACGCGATAAATGTCGCGGTCGTATAGTATTTAAACGTCTCATTCAGCGTCGCGCCGCAGTACTGCTTCACCAGCCAGAAGAGGGAATCTGTAACGATTGTGCAGCCAATTGCACCAGAACCGATGGCAATAGCGATGATCTCCGGGCTAACGTTCGGGTAAAGCGGTAGCATAGGGGCCACAATTGCTGTCGCACCCATCATGGCAACGGTGGCAGAACCCACTGCAGCGTGCAGAATCAGCGCCACCAGCCAGGCCAGCAGAATCGGGTGCATATGCATATTCGAGAGGATCAGCGCGAGGGTATCCGCCAGCCCACTGCTTTTCAGGATAGCGTTGAATGCGCCGCCTGCGCCGATAATCAACAGAATGTTGGCTATAGAGCCAAAACCATTTTCGGTATGCGTCAGTAGCGCGCCCATGCCGATATGCTGACGCAAACCGAGGATGTAATAGGCCACGAAAACGGCGATAAACATTGCGGTGATTGGGTTACCAATAAACTCCAGTAGCGTATATACCGTGCTGCCTTTCGCCATGTTCAGCTCAGCAACAGTTTTTACCAGCATCAGGCCAATCGGCAGCAGCACAGTAAACAGCGTGGCACCCAGCGAGGGCAGCGTACTTTCATCGCGTACCTTGAGATCGGAAAACTCAGTCGGTACGGGTTTAAATGGCAGACGGTTGCCAAGAAATTTCAGGTATAGCGGCCCGCCGATCAGCGATGCCATTAAACCCACGAGTAAACCATAAACAATCACGGTGCCAATATCTGCACCCAGCTTGTTCGCCACGAACAGAGCGGCCGGATGTGGCGGTACCACGCAATGTACAGCCATCAGTGCAGTACACAGCGGGATCGCCAGTTTCAGCAGTGAGGTGTTGGTTTTTTTAGCAATAGAAAAAGCCAGTGGGATCAACAGCACCACGCCGACTTCGACAAACAGCGTGATGCCGCAAATCAAGCCGACCAGCACCATAATGACGTCGGCGGAAAGCCAGCGACAACGCTGCAACGTCAGACCGATGCGTTCTGCCGCGCCGGACACTTCCATCATTTTGCCAAGAATGGTACCAAGACCGATTACGGCAGCGAGAAAGCCCAGCGTACCGCCGATGCCACTCTCAATGGCATTGACCATATCCAGCGGTCCCATGCCCATCATCGTACCCACGAAGAAGCTGGCTAACAGCAATGCCAGAAACGGGTGGAATTTGAACTTCACGATGGTCAAAACGATTAATACGATGCTTATCAGCAGCGTACTCACAACCCAGATTTGAGAGTGCATAACTCACCTTGCCCTGTGATTAATATAGGGGTATTGGACAAAAATAAGGCACAGTCTGACAAACGATAAAAATCCTCTTTCACATGAGCCATATTGAATCAAATGCGTGATTTACATCTAATTACGCATTGTTTATGCGATATGGTTCATCTTGATTCATCTTTATGCTGATTTTTGCAGCGATTTTTTTTACACTCCGGCGAACAATTCACGATGAAAGAGGTGAATATGGACCCCCTTCGCGAAGTCAGAAATCGGCTGCTCAATGGTTGGCAACTCTCAAAACTGTATACCTTTGAAGTGGCGGCCAGGCATCAGTCGTTTGCGCTGGCGGCAGACGAACTTTCCTTAAGCCCCAGCGCCGTCAGCCACCGTATTAATCAGCTTGAAGAAGAGTTGGGGATTCAGCTGTTTGTTCGTTCTCACCGCAAAGTGGAGCTCACTCACGAAGGTAAACGGGTGTTCTGGGCGTTGAAATCGTCGCTGGATACGCTGAATCAGGAAATCCTCGATATCAAAAACCAGGAGCTGTCCGGGACGCTCACGGTGTACTCACGCCCCTCCATCGCACAGTGCTGGCTGGTTCCGGCGCTTGGTGACTTTACCCGTCGCTATCCGTCGATTTCGCTGACCATGCTGACCGGGAATGACAACGTCAATCTGCAACGTGCCGGGGTTGATCTGGCCATTTATTTTGACGATGCCCCCTCTGCACAGCTCACGCACCATTTCCTGATGGATGAAGCGATCCTGCCGGTATGCAGCCCGGACTATGCCCGTCGTTATGACCTTACGGGGTCGTTAGTGAATCTGTCACACTGCACGTTGTTGCACGACAGACAGGCATGGAGCAACGACTCCGGGACCGATGAATGGCACAGTTGGGCGCAGCATTTTGCCGTGAATTTGCCGACATCATCGGGTATCGGCTTTGATCGTTCTGATTTAGCGGTCATTGCGGCGATGAACCATATCGGCGTAGCGATGGGCCGAAAGAGACTGGTACAAAAGCGCCTCGACAGCGGGGAGCTGGTCGCGCCTTTCGGTGATATGGCGCTGAAATGCCATCAACACTATTACATCACCACGTTACCCGGCAGGCAGTGGCCAAAAATCGAGGCATTTATTGGCTGGCTGCAGGAGCAGGTTAAATAAGCGGGCAGCGAATTTTTTTTTACGCTTTCTCTCTACACCAGGTATCAAAAATCATGCTAAATACGTGATATCACACCTGATGATTTGCGTAAGGACGACCGTGTTAAAGCCGATTGTTTCCCTCTTACTGTTAGCCAGTGCCGCTGTGTATGCCGCGCCTCCTGCGCTGACGGCGGCGTTGTATGCGCAGCAGCTTGGGGTTGGAATGGACGTAGACTGGGCTCGCACCGATCGCGGTATCCGCGAGTTCGATCCGCTAGTGGTACGGGATTTCAAGGCGAAGGGGATCTCTCATGTGCGTATTCGTGTGGCTGGTGAGCCAACAGAAGCCAGGCTCATCCATTTGCGCAAGCTGGTAGAGGCTTGCGAGCAATACGGCGTGATCCCAATTATTGCTTATCAGGCCGATGAATATAAAAAAGACCCCAATAGTGGCAACGAAAAAGAGGTGGTTAACTGGTGGGTCGCGGTGGCGCATTACTTTGGTCAAAGCTCGCCGTTGCTGGGTTTTGACCTGATTTATGAGCCTGCCGATAAGCTTAATCACAATCAGACTTCGCTCAATCGGGTGTACGACAAAACGATTCGCACAATTCACGCCATTTCGCCGCAGCGGATGATTTTCATTGCTCCGCGGCTGCGCGCGGCACCGGAAGATTTGCCTAATCTGAAATTACCGCCGCAAAGCCAGAATACCGTTCTGGCTGAATGGCATATCTTCCCGTGGGGGCCGCTAAAAAATAACGGTAAGTACCCCTGGACGTCGGGGACTGCGGCAGAAAAAGCCGCCATTCGCGCCCGTATTAATACTGCCATTCACTGGCAACAGAAAACGGGCCATGTCAGTTGGGTGGGGGGGTGGTCACCGGGAGAAACCATCAAAAATACGCCTTCTGCCGTGCAAACTGCATTTGCACGGTTTATGGCATGTGAACTGCGCAAGGCGAAAATCCCCTATGCAATCAATGCTGATACGCAGTTTTATGATGGTGAAGAAGGTGCCTGGCGTCCGGCACTGGAACCGTTGATTAATACGATGATTGCGCCGGAATGTGAAAAGCCCGGCGATAAGCCGGGCCATCATACGCTTAAACCGCCTGTCCCTGATGTGACACGCGTGACGCCAGCGGCAGCCAGCACACAAAAATCAGCAGCCCCATGAGGGTCATCAGCAGGCCGAGGCTGGCTTGTCCGGTCTGCGGTAGCATCGCGGAGAGCCACGCCAGCACGCCAGATCCAATGTTCTGTAAGCCACCAACCAGTGCGCCGGCAGTACCTGCCAGGAACGGGAAAGGTTCCATTGCGCCGCTGGTTGCCAGTGGGAACAGCATCCCCGCACCGAAGAAGAACAACGCGGCAGGAACCAGCAGTGTCCAGACGTTCATCACATCAAACAAACCTGGGATCCACATCATCAGCCCGGCAACCAGACAGCAGGTCACCGACTGCCACATTAGCGTTGAAAACCGCTTGTTAGGGCGACCGGCGAACCATGCGCCGAAAAACGCCGCTGGAATAGGCAGAATAAACAGGATACTGACCGCCATGCTGCTTAAACCCAGGACCGCGCCCATCAATACCCCAGAACAGGCTTCGAAGACGGCAACGCCTGCCAGACCACCGATCAACATCAGTACGTAACAAGTAAATGCGCCGTTGCCAAACAGGGTTTTGTAGCTGGCAATAAGCCGTGGACGTGGCGCACCAGCAGGCCGTGTTTCCGGCATCCAGCGCGCCATGCTAAATGTGACGCCCGCACACAGAATCAGCAGAAAAATATAGCAAGCGCGCCAGTTCCACAGCGTATCCAGCATGCCGCCAATCAGCGGTGCCAGCAGCGGACTGACCAGGATACCCATATTTAACAAACTATTCGCGTGACGAAGCTGAGTACCTTCATACAGGTCTCGCGGTAGGGTGCGCGCCATCACTCCGCCGACGCCTGTCCCCATACCCTGGATGGCACTGGCGATAATCAATATCGGCAGACTATGGGTAGTAATGGCGACCAGCGTAGCCAGCATAAAAATAGACATCCCGGCGAGGATCACCGGGCGACGACCTACGCGGTCGGAAAGCGGGCCGTAAAACAGTTGTGACACGCCGTAGGTCAGCAGGTAGGCAGCCATTACGCTTTGCACCGCGCCTTCGCGAACGTTCAGTTCACGCGCCATATC
Organism: Citrobacter sp. U14242; assembly: GCF_046555775.1. NCBI lineage: Bacteria > Pseudomonadati > Pseudomonadota > Gammaproteobacteria > Enterobacterales > Enterobacteriaceae > Citrobacter > Citrobacter sp. U14242. The sequence goes on along the minus strand of NZ_JBKGLW010000002.1, from coordinate 400,395 downwards.
AGCAATCGCGGGGATATAAATGGTTTGCGCCATCTGACCCACCGCCACCAGTAATACCAACATCAACAACAAATTGACGCTTCTATGCCTTTTCATTTCGCTGATTACTTTTCAAATGAAGAAAAAATAAGAATAAGGTGCTGCACTTTCCCATAAATGCGCGTGGAATCTACCACAACAGAAATAGAAGGCCAGATAGTGGGCTGGAATGTTTCAACGATGAACGGCAGGAAATGTAAACAAATAGCGGCAACAAATGTTGCCGGATTGCATCAGGTCGACAGCGCGATTATGACAAACGTAGCAATACTGCGCCGGCGGCAATGCCTCCGGCAGCGATAAGGCGTACTCCGGCGACTTTCTCTTTTAGCAGCAACCAGGCGAGCAGTGCGCCAAACAGAATGGATGTTTCACGCAGTGCGGCTACCACCGCCAGCGGGGCCTGAGTCATCGCCCACAGTGCCAGTCCGTAAGAGCCCATGGTGCCAATACCGCCAAGAATACCTTTCTTCCACTGGTGCGCCAGATAGCGGGAGGCTTCGCGGCGTCTGGCAATCATCGCCCAGCTCAACAAGCAGGAGCCGTTCAGGAAGAAGGTCCAGAGCGTGTAGCCCAGTGCAGTCTCTGAAAGCCGAACACCGGTGCCATCAACCAGCGTATAGCCGGCAATAAAACAGGCATTAATGAGCGCCAGAACGATCCCTCGTTGCGAACTGCTGCGACCGTTAAATGCCATGCCGAGGATCGCCAGGCAGATTGTGGCAATCCCCACCCAGGCCAGTATTGACAGACTATCGCCGAGAAACAGGACGCTGATGATAGCGACCAACAATGGGGCAGTGCCGCGCATGATGGGATAGGTCTGGCTCATGTCCGAAACCTGATAGGTTTTGGCAACCAGTACGGTGTACACCACCTGTAATGCGGTTGAAATCGCCAAAAACGGCAGGCTGGCGGCAGAGGGTTGGGGGGCGAAGGGCAAGAGAATCAGAGCCATAATCGCAGCCGAGCCACTCACGCTGATAGCCGAGTACAGCTTGTCATTTCCTGCTTTAACAATGGCGTTCCAGCTGGCATGAAGCAGCGCGGCGAACAGTAAAATGCAGAAAACAGAAAGGGTCATAGCGCTATTCTTCCCTGAGAATGTCATAAAAACGTAACATATTGGCGCGGCACAAGCACCTGGGAGAAGGTGAAAGGGGAGCAGGTGATAACCCGCTCCCCTTAAGTGCGACTTGAATCTGAACTATTTTATATACTTCAGAACAGCATCAAGCAGTTGCAGTGCTGCAACGATGAGTTTGAGGATAAGAATAGCGATATCCACGAGGCTCATACGCTCTCCTTTTGGTACAAGGAGCACGGTGCTGGCGTACCTCGCCGCTGCCTGTTGCCAGCACCTTTGTTGACGTAACACAGTGTGCTCACTTAGGGGGTTAAGGCGCTGACGGCACCACCCGTTTCAGCCAGGACTTTGATGCGCCGGTAAAACAGCGGCCCCCTCGCGCACTGCGAACATTCACAGTATAGATAAATACTGTATGTATGAACAGTATTTTATGGACAAAACCCGCAAAGCGATCCATACTCAGAAACGTCAAAATCGTGCCTTAAATTGCGCGTTCGTTCACGTTCGCGTATACTTCTTGCGTTGACGTAACACAGTGTGTTCTGCGGTTACCAGCCGCAAACCCTGAAAAAAACCCCGCCGCGGCGGGGTTTTTTGTTTTTACATTGTGTACAGCTAAACGTGATCTTTGACGCATTTTTGCGCAGATGAAAAATTTTCCATTGTCACGCTGAAAAACCTGTGTTTGTATAAATCCTGTTAATCAACAAACAGACAAGGTCCCTAATGAACCCTTCCATGCTGACTGCGACCCTACTAAAAACTGCGCCATCTCGCGCAGCGGTCGTCGTGCGTGTGGTGGTGGTCGTCGGCAATGCGCCGTAGGGTCCGGAACAACACACGATTCCAAAACCCCGCCGGCGCAAACCGGGCGGGGTTTTTCGTATAAGAGACCTGCCCGGAGCAAAGGCCCAGAATAAAAGGACTGGAGCATGGCAAGTTCGGGCATCACATCCAAGCGTACGCGCTTTACGGGCGCAGAATTCATCGTTCATTTCCTGGAACGTCAGGGAATTAAAGTGGTCACCGGTATTCCTGGCGGCTCAATTCTCCCTGTCTACGACGCCTTAAGCCAAAGCACGCAAATCCGTCATATCCTGGCACGCCACGAGCAGGGGGCGGGGTTCATCGCTCAGGGGATGGCACGAACCGAGGGTAAACCTGCGGTGTGTATGGCCTGTAGCGGGCCGGGGGCAACTAACCTGGTTACTGCTATCGCCGATGCGCGCCTGGACTCTATTCCGTTGGTGTGTATCACCGGGCAGGTTCCGGCCTCAATGATCGGCACTGACGCCTTCCAGGAAGTTGACACCTACGGCATCTCTATCCCCATCACCAAACATAATTATCTGGTTCGCCATATCAATGAATTACCGCAGGTCATGAGCGATGCCTTCCGCATTGCGCAGTCAGGACGCCCAGGCCCGGTGTGGATAGACATACCTAAGGACATTCAAACAGCCGTATTTGAAATTGAAGAGATGCCGGAGCCTGCAGAAAAAGCCCCTGCGCCAACCTTTAGCGCGGACAGCGTTCGCGATGCTGCCGCCATGATTAATGCGGCACAACGTCCGGTGTTGTACCTCGGTGGCGGCGTGATTAACGCACCTGAGCGTGTACGTGAGCTGGCGGAAAAAGCGATGCTGCCCACCACCATGACCTTAATGGCGCTGGGCATGTTGCCAAAAGCGCATCCGCTGTCGTTAGGCATGCTGGGCATGCACGGCGCACGCAGCACCAACTTTATTCTGCAAGAGGCTGATTTATTAGTTGTTCTTGGCGCACGTTTTGATGACCGGGCGATAGGTAAAACCGAGCAGTTCTGCCCGAATGCAAAAATAATCCACGTGGATATCGATCGTGCTGAGCTGGGTAAAATCAAACAGCCGCATGTGGCAATTCAGGCGGATGTGAATGAGGTACTGGAACAGTTGATCCCATTGATTGAGGCGCAGTCGCGCGACGTGTGGCATCAAATGGTGGCGGATTTGCAGCGTGAATTCCCGTGTACCATTCCACAGGAAAGCGATCCGCTCAGCCATTATGGACTGATTAACGCTGTTGCGGCTTGCGTGGACGACAGCGCTATCATTACCACCGACGTGGGTCAGCATCAGATGTGGGCGGCGCAGGCCTACCCACTGAATCGCCCACGTCAGTGGCTGACTTCTGGTGGTCTGGGCACCATGGGCTTCGGTTTGCCTGCTGCGATTGGTGCGGCGCTGGCGAACCCGGACAAGAAAGTGCTGTGCTTCTCCGGCGACGGCAGCCTGATGATGAATATTCAGGAAATGGCGACTGCCAGTGAAAATCAGCTGGATATTAAAATCATCCTGATGAATAACGAAGCACTGGGTCTGGTGTATCAGCAGCAGAGCCTGTTTTATAAACAAGGCGTGTTTGCTGCGACCTATCCGGGGATGATTAACTTTATGCAGATTGCCGCCGGTTTTGGTCTGGAAACCTGCGATTTAAATCATGAAGCGGATCCACAGGCGGCGCTGCAGGAGATAATCAATCGTCCAGGACCGGCGCTGATCCACGTACGTATTGATGCAGAAGAAAAAGTGTACCCGATGGTACCGCCGGGTGCGGCAAACACTGAAATGGTGGGGGAATAAGCCATGCAACAGCAGACTCATGACAACGTAATCCTGGAACTCACCGTACGCAACCACCCGGGTGTAATGACCCACGTTTGTGGGCTGTTTGCCCGCCGTGCGTTCAACGTGGAAGGTATCCTCTGTCTACCGATTCAGGGCAGCGACCAGAGTCGCATCTGGCTACTGGTTAACGACGATCAACGTCTGGAACAGATGATAAGCCAGATCGACAAACTGGAAGATGTGGTGAAAGTGGCGCGTAACCAGTCCGACCCGTCGATGTTTAACAAGATTACCGTCTTCTTCGAGTAAGTTAACCGCCGTCGGCGTTCGGGGTGATGACTTTGACAGAGCCGTTCCGGCAGTGGGTTGCGTAATCTGCCGGTAACGGACGGTCGCTTATCAGTACGTCAAAGGTGGAGAGTGGACCAATGCTGGCGGGGGCGACCTCATCGAACAGGGCGTGGCGCGTCAGCAGAATTTTGCGTAATCCGCGTTCCATCGCTTTGCGTTTTGTGGCCAGATCGTCCGGATTGAACCAGCTAACGCCGAAATGCTCATGGACTCCGCTGGCGGAGATAAAGACTTTCCGTGGGTTGAGTGCATCCAGCGGGGAGGGATTGCTGGTGTCGTAAAAGGCGTCACTTTTCGCCCGGTAGGTCCCCCCGCAAAGAATCGCTGTGGCGTTGGGCTTTTCATTTAGCGCTACGAACACCCGGTGCGAGTAGCAAATCCCGGTAAAGGAAATATCGTCCGGGATCATGCTGACCACCAACGGCATTTCCGCACCATTATCAAAAAAGACCAGATCATTTTCACTCACCAGTCCCGCAGCCAGAATGGCAACCGGTAAATCGTCGCGGTGATACTGCTTTTGCGCCGGAAGTGGCGCGTTAACGATGGCAGCAGGTTTGTTCACCATCACAATGTAACCACCGAGCAGCGTAAGTGGTAACGGCTCGTCATCCTGACTGAGATCCCGACGAATAGTCATCACGGAAACTTCCAGCATTCGTGCCGCCTCTTTCAGATGGATTCGGTCGGTCTTCTTCAACAATTCCATCAGACGTCGAATACGTTCTTTTTGCTTAGTTTCCATGTGCTTCTCCACGAATCATGTTTCCATGTTCCTTCAGTAACATTTTTGTGTTTCTGAGAACATGGCATTGCCACATTACTATACGTCTGACTATTCGGAAATAAAAGCGTGTTTTTTCACGTTTTATTGATTATATCCAGTTAATTTTCAGTCAATTGTAAAAAACTTCATCATTTGTAGTGTGATATGGCCGCAACATTTAGCGTAATAAATAAACAATAAAATGATCTTCCAATCGCGATCCTAGTCACAAATGATACGAAAGTAACATGATAATGTTATTTTAATATCATTTTTGTGTGATTGTTTCTGAGAGGTAGTAAAATGGATATCGCGGTTATTGGTTCCAACATGGTGGATCTCATCACCTACATCAACCAGATGCCCAAAGAAGGGGAAACGCTGGAAGCGCCGGCGTTCAAAATTGGCTGCGGGGGCAAAGGCGCAAATCAGGCCGTTGCGGCCGCTAAGCTCAATTCCAAAGTGCTAATGCTGACAAAAGTCGGTGATGATATTTTTGCGGATAACACTATTCGCAATCTCGAATCCTGGGGAATTAATACCACCTATGTCGAAAAGGTACCCTGCACCAGCAGCGGTGTCGCACCGATCTTTGTTAATGCGAACTCCAGCAACAGCATTCTGATTATTAAAGGAGCGAACAAATTTCTCTCCCCGGAAGATATCGATCGTGCGGCGGAAGATCTGAAAAAATGTCAGCTTATTGTCCTGCAACTGGAAGTGCAGCTGGAAACCGTTTATCACGCGATTGAATTTGGCAAAAAACACGGTATTGAAGTGTTACTAAATCCCGCCCCTGCATTACGGGAATTAGATATGTCTCATGCCTGTAAATGTGATTTTTTCGTACCGAATGAAACCGAGCTGGAAATATTAACCGGTATGCCAGTGGATACTTATGACCATATTCGCGCAGCGGCACGTTCTCTGGTTGATAAAGGTCTGAACAATATTATCGTCACCATGGGTGAGAAAGGTGCGCTGTGGATGACGCGTGATCAGGAAGTCCATGTTCCAGCGTTTAAAGTGAACGCTGTCGATACCAGTGGCGCAGGCGACGCTTTCATCGGTTGTTTTGCTCACTATTACGTTCAAAGCGGTGATGTGGAAACCGCCATGAAAAAAGCTGCTCTCTTCGCTGCTTTCAGCGTTACCGGGAAAGGCACTCAATCATCTTATCCAAGCATCGAACAATTTAATGAGTTTCTTACCTTAAACGAATAATACTCCTGCACTGTAAAAGGTAGCACTATGAACGATAAAAACATCATTCAGATGCCTGACGGCTATTTGAATAAGACCCCTCTGTTCCAGTTTATTTTGTTATCCTGTTTATTCCCGTTATGGGGATGCGCAGCCGCATTAAATGATATTCTGATTACGCAATTCAAAAGCGTATTTTCACTCAGTAACTTTGCCTCGGCATTAGTTCAGAGTGCTTTTTATGGCGGTTATTTTTTAATTGCGATTCCGGCATCTCTGGTGATTAAAAAGACCAGTTATAAAGTCGCCATCTTAATAGGGCTGACCCTTTATATCGTTGGGTGTACGCTCTTTTTCCCAGCATCGCACATGGCCACCTACACCATGTTCCTTGCGGCGATTTTCGCGATTGCGATTGGTCTGAGCTTCCTGGAAACAGCAGCCAACACCTACAGCTCAATGATCGGCCCAAAAGCGTATGCCACTTTACGCCTGAACATCAGTCAGACCTTTTATCCTATTGGTGCGGCTGCTGGCATTCTGCTAGGTAAATATCTGGTCTTCTCTGAAGGCGAAAGCCTGGAAAAACAGATGGCCGGGATGAACGCCGAGCAGATCCATAACTTTAAAGTCTTGATGCTGGAAAATACTCTTGAGCCATACAAGTACATGATTATGGTGCTGGTTGTGGTGATGGTGTTATTCCTGCTGACCCGTTTCCCGACCTGTAAAGTCGCGCAAACCACGAGTCATAAACGCCCGTCAGCGATGGATACACTGCGTTATCTGGCCAGCAATCCCCGTTTCCGTCGTGGAATTGTGGCGCAATTTCTTTATGTGGGGATGCAGGTCGCGGTGTGGTCATTCACCATCCGCCTGGCACTGGAATTAGGTGATATCAATGAGCGTGACGCCTCAACCTTCATGGTCTATAGCTTCGCCTGCTTCTTTATCGGCAAGTTTATCGCCAACATTTTGATGACGCGCTTCAATCCGGAAAAAGTGCTGATTCTCTATTCCATCATTGGTGCCCTGTTCCTCGTCTATGTTGCACTGGCGCCAAGCTTCAGCGCTGTGTATGTCGCAGTGCTGGTGAGTGTCCTGTTTGGACCCTGCTGGGCGACAATCTATGCTGGTACGCTTGATACCGTGGATAACGAGCATACCGAAATGGCGGGGGCTGTCATTGTTATGGCGATTGTCGGCGCGGCGGTGGTTCCGGCGATTCAGGGCTATGTGGCCGATATGTTCCATTCATTGCAACTTTCGTTCCTGGTCTCCATGCTGTGCTTCGTGTACGTCGGTATCTACTTCTGGCGTGAAAGCAAAGTGCGCAACAACCTGGCTGAAGCGACAGTTTCCTGAGGAGAGCGGTCATGACAACACGTATAACGCTGTGGCGGGAACTCTTTGCAGAGCATCCGCGAATCTTACTGAAGAATAGCGACTTCACGGTTACCGCATTTCGTTACGCCAGCGGAGTGGAAGGGCTGAAGGTAGAAAACAGTCGTGGACATCTGGTTATTCTGCCCTGGATGGGGCAAATGATCTGGGATGCGCAGTTCGATGGCCATGATTTGACTATGTGCAACATGTTCAGCCAACCGAAACCTGCGATAGAAGTGGTGGCGACTTACGGCTGTTTTGCCTTCCACTCTGGGTTACTGGCCAATGGCTGCCCGTCGCCGGAGGATTCTCACCCATTACACGGTGAAATGGCTTGTGCCACGATGGATGAAGCCTGGCTGGAGCTGGAGGGTGAGAATTTGCGCGTGGGTGGACGCTATGAGTATGTGATGGGGTTCGGTCATCATTATCAGGCGCATCCTGCGGTGGTAATGCACAAAGCGAGCGCGCTGTTTGATATTCAGATGGCGGTTACCAACCTCGCCTCAGTGGCAATGCCGTTGCAGTACATGTGCCATATGAACTATGCCTACGTACCGGAAGCCACCTTCAGCCAGAATATTCCTGATGAGGCGCTAACGCTGCGTGAGTCGATACCCGCGCATGTTAAGCCGACTGAGCAGTGGCTGGCGTTTAATCAGCGGATTGTGCAGGGCGAGGCTTCTCTGGCGCGGCTCAATGAACCCTATTTTTACGATCCGGAAATTGTCTTCTTTGCTGACCAACTGGACAGGTACACGGATAAGCCAGAATTTAGAATGATCGCGCCTGATGGCACCACGTTCGTTACGCGTTTCTCCAGCGCGGAACTGAATTATGTGACACGTTGGATCCTCTACAACGGCGATCAGCAGGTTGCGGCATTCGCCTTGCCTGCAACCTGTCGACCTGAAGGATTCCTGGCAGCACAACGCAATGGCACCTTGATTGAAATAGAACCGCAGCACACCCGGACATTTACAGTCACAACTGGCATAGCCTGATCGCTCAAGGCTTGAACAGCAACGCGCTTATCGTTAAGGTAAGCGCGTTTTTTATACCTGCCAGGATGAACCCATGATTACCGTTGCCCTTATCGACGACCACCTTATCGTCCGCTCCGGCTTTGCGCAGCTGCTGGGGCTTGAACCTGATTTACAGGTTGTCGCTGAGTTCGGTTCCGGGCGTGAGGCGCTGGCAGGATTGCCGGGACGCGGCGTGCAGGTCTGTATCTGCGATATCTCTATGCCTGACATTTCCGGCCTCGAACTGTTAAGCCAGTTGCCAAAAGGCATGGCGATTATCATGCTCTCCGTTCACGACAGCCCGGCGCTGGTGGAACAGGCGTTAAATGCCGGTGCGCGTGGCTTCCTCTCCAAGCGTTGCAGCCCCGACGAACTGATTGCGGCGGTGCATACCGTGGCGACCGGTGGCTGCTATCTCACGCCGGACATTGCCGTTAAGCTGGCAGCCGGACGTCAGGACCCGCTAACCAAACGCGAACGTCAGGTGGCAGAAAAACTGGCGCAAGGGATGGCAGTCAAAGAGATCGCGGCTGAACTGGGCTTGTCACCAAAAACGGTACACGTGCACCGCGCCAATCTGATGGAAAAGTTGGGCGTAAGCAATGATGTTGAGTTGGCTCGGCGGATGTTTGACGGCTGGCAATGAACACGTTCTTTTCCCGGTTAGTCACCCTTGTTGCCTGCTTTTTTATCTTCTCTGCCGCATGGTTTTGCCTGTGGAGCATCAGCCTGCATCTGGTTGAACGCCCGGAGCTGGCTGTGCTGCTGTTTCCATTCGGCCTGCGCCTGGGCTTGATGCTGCAATGCCCGCGCGGCTACTGGCCGGTACTGTTGGGTGCGGAATGGCTGCTTCTGTTTTGGCTGGCGCAGGAAGTGGCGCTGTCCCATTTGCCACTTTTGGTGATCGGTAGCTTTCTCACTTTACTTCCCGTCGCACTGACCTCACGCTTCCGCCATCAGCGTGACTGGCGCACATTGTTATTACAGGGGGCAGCACTGACCGCGGCGGCACTGCTGCAATCGCTACCATGGCTTGGGCAAGGTGAAGAGGCGTGGACCGTGCTGCTGCTAACACTCACTGGGGGGCTGACGCTGGCGCCGATCTGCCTGGTGTTCTGGCACTATCTGACCAGCACCACCTGGCTGCCGCTGGGACCGGCGGTGGTTTCTCAACCCGTGAACTGGCGCGGACGACATCTGGTCTGGTATTTGTTGTTGTTCAGTGTCAGCCTGTGGTTGCAGTTGGGCCTGCCGAATGAGCTGTCACGCTTTACGCCGTTTTGCCTGGCGCTGCCGATTATTGCACTTGCCTGGCACTATGGCTGGCAGGGGGCGCTGATCGCCACACTGATGAATGCCATCGCGCTGATTGCCAGCCAGACCTGGCACGATCATCCCGTTGATTTACTGCTCTCGCTGTTGGCGCAAAGCCTGACCGGGCTGCTGCTCGGCGCGGGGATCCAGCGCCTGCGTGAACTCAACCAGTCGCTGCAAAACGAGCTGGCACGCAATCATCGTTTGGCGGAGCGTTTGCTGGAAACCGAAGAAAGCGTACGTCGCGACGTGGCACGTGAACTGCATGATGACATTGGGCAGACCATTACCGCTATTCGTACTCAGGCCGGTATCGTTCAGCGGCTGGCTCCGGAGAATGTGGGCGTAAAGCGCAGTGGGGCGCATATCGAGCAGCTTTCACTCGGGGTATACGATTCGGTACGCCGCCTGTTGGGGCGTTTACGCCCGCGCCAGTTAGATGATTTAACGCTGGAGCAGGCTATCCGTTCGTTGATGCGGGAAATGGAGCTGGAAAGTCGCGGTATCGTCAGCCATCTCGACTGGCATATTGATGAATCAGAACTCAGCGAAAGTCAGCGGGTGACGCTGTTTCGCGTCTGCCAGGAAGGACTGAATAATATTGTTAAGCATGCCAATGCCAGCGCGGTGACGTTGCAGGGCTGGCTACAGGATGAGCGGTTGATGCTGGTGATTGAGGACGATGGCAGCGGCCTGCCGCCGGGTTCGGATCAGCAAGGATTTGGCCTCACCGGGATGCGTGAGCGTATTACGGCCCTCGGCGGTAAGCTTTCGATATCCTGTACGCACGGTACGCGGGTCAGCGTCTCTTTGCCTCAGCGTTATGTGTAAGGAATGGCAATGTTTCAGTTTCTAAAAGCCCCGGCCAATGCGCCACTCATTACTGATAAGCGCGAGGTGGACGCCCGCTATCGCTACTGGCGGCGGCATATTCTGACCACCATCTGGCTTGGTTACGCGCTGTTTTATTTCACGCGCAAAAGCTTCAACGCGGCGGTGCCGGATATCCTGACCAGCGGTGTACTGACCCGCAGTGATATTGGCCTGTTGGCAACGCTGTTTTACATCACTTACGGCCTGTCGAAGTTTGTCTCTGGTATCGTCAGCGATCGTTCCAACGCCCGCTATTTTATGGGGATTGGCTTGATTGCCACTGGCGTGGTGAACATCCTGTTTGGCTTCTCCACCTCGCTGTGGGCTTTTGCGTTACTGTGGGCACTGAATGCGTTTTTCCAGGGCTGGGGATCGCCGGTATGCGCCCGTTTGCTGACGGCCTGGTATTCGCGTACCGAGCGCGGTGGCTGGTGGGCGCTATGGAACACCGCGCATAACGTCGGCGGGGCGCTGATCCCGATAGTGATGGCGGCGACGGCGCTGCATTATGGCTGGCGTGCAGGAATGATGATTGCCGGAATACTGGCGATTGTGGTGGGATTTTTCCTGTGCTGGCGGTTGCGCGACAGGCCGCAGGCGATTGGCTTACCCCCGGTTGGCGACTGGCGACACGATGAGTTAGAAATTGCCCAGCAGCAGGAGGGCGCAGGCTTAACCCGCAAAGAAATTCTCACCCGCTATGTGTTGCTGAATCCCTATATCTGGCTGCTGTCGTTGTGTTATGTGCTGGTGTACGTGGTGCGTGCGGCGATCAACGACTGGGGTAATTTGTACATGTCAGAAACGCTGGGGGTCGATCTGGTGACCGCCAATACCGCGGTGACCATGTTTGAACTGGGCGGGTTTATCGGGGCACTGGTGGCGGGTTGGGGGTCAGATAAGCTGTTCAACGGCAATCGAGGGCCAATGAACCTGATTTTCGCCGCCGGGATTTTACTTTCCGTCGGTTCGCTATGGCTGATGCCGTTCGCCAGCTACGTGATGCAGGCGGCGTGCTTTTTCACCACCGGATTCTTCGTCTTTGGCCCGCAAATGCTGATTGGTATGGCGGCGGCGGAGTGCTCGCACAAAGAGGCAGCAGGGGCGGCGACCGGGTTTGTCGGGCTATTCGCTTATCTGGGAGCCTCGCTCTCCGGCTGGCCACTGGCGAAGGTGATGGAGGTTTGGCACTGGACCGGATTCTTTGTGGTTATCGCCATCGCAGCGGGGATATCGGCACTGTTGCTGCTACCGTTTTTGAATGCCCAGGCGCCGCGTGAGCCTGGCGAAGCGTGATGTATCTCACCTTTTTGCCTCAAGTGGGGTAAAACTAAGAAATTTTCCCGGTTTCACCTGGACGCTGTCTCAGGCGTGATCCCGGGCTGATTTTTACAATGCCTGCTATTCGCAGGTATAAAAATTAGCCCGGAGAGTCCTATGCTGGCCTTCTTAAACCAGGTGCGCAAGCCAACCCTGGATCTGCCGCTCGATGTGCGGCGTAAAATGTGGTTCAAACCGTTCATGCAGTCTTATCTGGTGGTCTTTATTGGCTACCTGACGATGTATCTGATCCGCAAAAACTTCAACATCGCGCAGAACGACATGATCTCCACCTACGGGCTGAGCATGACGCAGTTGGGGATGATTGGCCTGGGCTTCTCCATCACCTACGGCGTGGGTAAAACGCTGGTTTCTTATTATGCGGATGGCAAAAACACCAAGCAGTTCCTGCCATTTATGTTGATCCTCTCTGCTATCTGTATGCTCGGCTTCAGCGCCAGCATGGGCGCGGGTTCTACCAGCCTGTTCCTGATGATTACCTTCTACGCGCTGAGCGGATTCTTCCAGAGTACTGGCGGTTCATGTAGTTATTCCACCATCACCAAATGGACACCTCGCCGTAAACGTGGTTCTTACCTCGGTATGTGGAACATTTCCCACAACCTCGGTGGTGCCGGTGCGGCGGGTGTGGCGTTGTTTGGTGCCAACTACCTGTTCGACGGTCACGTCATTGGTATGTTTATCTTCCCATCGATTATCGCCCTGATTGTTGGCTTTATTGGCCTGCGCTATGGCAGCGACTCCCCGGAATCTTATGGTCTGGGGAAAGCTGAAGAACTGTTCGGTGAAGAGATCAGCGAAGAAGACAAAGAGACCGAAGAAAATGACATGACCAAGTGGCAGATCTTTGTTGAGTATGTGCTGAAAAACAAAGTGATCTGGCTGCTGTGTTTCTCCAACATCTTCCTGTATGTGGTCCGTATTGGTATCGATCAGTGGTCTACCGTGTACGCGTTCCAGGAACTGAAGCTCTCCAAAGAAGTGGCGATTCAGGGCTTTACCCTGTTTGAAGTGGGGGCGTTGGTCGGTACGCTGCTGTGGGGCTGGCTCTCTGACCTGGCAAACGGTCGCCGGGCGCTGGTGGCCTGTGTGGCACTGGCATTAATCATTGCGACACTGGGTGTTTACCAGCACGCCAGCAACCAGTATGTCTATCTGGCTTCGCTGTTTGCTCTCGGCTTCCTGGTGTTTGGTCCGCAGTTGTTAATTGGTGTTGCCGCCGTTGGTTTCGTGCCGAAAAAAGCAATCGGCGCTGCCGATGGGATTAAAGGGACATTCGCCTATCTGATCGGTGACAGCTTCGCCAAGCTGGGTCTGGGGATGATTGCTGACGGTACACCGGTTTTCGGTCTGACTGGCTGGGCAGGTACCTTCGCCGCGCTGGATACCGCCGCTATCGGTTGTATCTGCCTGATGGCTATCGTGGCCGTGTTTGAAGAACGTAAAATTCGCCGCGAGAAAAAGCTCCAGCAATTGAAAGTCGCTTAAGTGTGTAGTGGTAACTTTTACCCGCCTTTATGGCGGGTTTTTTTATGTTTTAGATTGACTGGTTGCATGCACCAGATTGCGTAGCCACTGATGCGCCGCATCGCGGTGCGTGCGTTCGTGCCAGGCCATACTTTTAGTAAAACCAGCAATGGGCAGCGGCGGCGATACAACGTGCATCCGGGGATCGGTATAGGCCAGTCGGGCAGGGACGACGGCAATCATCTCGCTAATGGCGAGGATATCCGGCAGAACCAGAAAACTGCTGACTGACAAACCAATCTGTCGTTTTCGTCCGACATCTGCCAGCGCATCATCGGTGACCCCCCAGAAATTTTCACCCTTATAAGAAACCAGCACATGCTCCAGCGCGCAGAAGCGATCGAGTGTTAACGCCTGGTGGGCATCGGGATGATCATGACGCATGAGACAGACATACTCTTCGTTATATAACGGGCGGTTGTGCAAATTATCCGGTGTTGAATCCGGCGTCAGCAGCGCCAGGTCAATTTTACCCTGCTCAAACTGTGTTGTTAGCTGCCCCGGCTCAACGGGAACGACCCGCACACGAATACCTGGCGCACGTGCGCGAAGCGCGGCGATAAACGGCACGATCACCGCTTTAAGGGCGTAATCGGTAGCGGCGACGGTAAAGGTGAGCGTTTCGGTGAGTGGGTCGAACTGCGCGGGCTTAAGCAGGATATCAATGTCGCTGAGGATCTGTTTGATGGGGGCTGCCATCGCGCGAGCCCGTAGTGTCGGGACAATACCGTGCGGCGTGCGGACAAACAGCGGATCGTCAAAATAATCACGCAGACGGTTTAGCATGCCGCTAACCGCTGGTTGGGTGAGCGACAGTCGTTGCGCCGCCCGGGTAACGTTGCGTTCATCCAGCAGGGCATCCAGCGTTTTCAACAGATTAAGATCGAGGGTTCTGATATCAGATTTCATGATGTCTGCTCATGGGGTCGATAAGTCACATTATGACACGTTCAGTCGTCGACACCGGTGAATTTGCCGCTATGATGGGCGTCCTGTCTGGTAATGGATGTGCGCATGATTTGGATAATGCTGGCCACGCTGGTTGTTGTTTTTGTTGTGGGTTTTCGGGTACTGACGTCCGGGTCACGACGCGCGATTCGCCGTCTGAGCGAACGTCTGAGTATTGATGTCGTGCCGGTAGAATCAATGATCGATCAGATGGGGAAAGTGCAGGGAGAGGCGTTTTTACAGTACCTTCATCGACCTGACGAATCGCATCTGCAAAATGCCGCCCAGGCGCTGCTAATCTGGCAAATCGTCATTGTTGACGGTAGTGAACAGAATCTGCTGCAGTGGCACCGGGTGTTGCAAAAAGCCCGGCTGGCCGCGCCGATTACCGACGCACAGGTACGCCTGGCGCTGGGTTTTCTGCGCGAAATGGAGCCGGATATGCAGGAGATAAATGCGTTTCAGATGCGCTATAACGCCTTTTTTCAACCTGAAGATGGGGTGCACTGGTTGCACTGATATCAAAATATGTGATGACGGATATTTTTAATCGTCATTATATTTATATCTCTCTCCCGCGCATGATGAACCTCGTTAACTCACACGACGAGGTTCATCATGAAACAAGCGACTCAACAAAGTGCAATTATCTGGCCGCAAGCGTATTTGCCAGGGGCGACCGATAACTTTGCCTCCAATGAAATCATTGTTGCCGGACTGAGCGCCCGCGCTGTCTGGGCGCAGCTCAACGACACGACGCGCTGGCCGACGTATTACAGCAATGTGGCGGATATCCGGTTTCACGATGGCTCCGGACCGTTTCTGAGTATGAACGCCCGTTTCCGTTTCACAACCTTTGGTTTCCCAATTGAAGCGCAGGTCATCGAATATGTACCCCCGGTCGATGGTCAGGCTGCGCGTATTGCCTGGCACGGCTGGGCGGAAGGGGATGCTGATTCGCGTCTGGATGTTGTCCATGCCTGGTTGTTTGAGGATTTACCCGGCGGGCGCGTACGTATTCTGACGCAGGAGTCGCAGCGTGGTGTTCCGGCACAGGAACTGGCGCGCACGCTACCCAATCCGATGATTAATGGTCACCAGGAGTGGATAACCGGGCTGGCAAGGGCTGCACGCGAGGTTTAGGTGATCTAACAAAGGCACTCTGTCGTAGACCGGATAAGACAACGTTGCCATACGACGGCAAACAGTTGCTGAAGCGTTAAATGCGTCACACTTTTAGTGTTACACTGCGTAACTTTTCTACAATGAACCCACGCAGGTAACAAAATGAGTGACGCTATTGAACAACAATCCCGCGCTGAGGCAAATGCCCGACCGAACTGGTCGGCGGTATTCGCCGTGGCGTTCTGTGTTGCCTGCCTGATAACCGTTGAATTTCTGCCCGTCAGTTTGTTGACGCCAATGGCGCAGGATCTCGGTATTTCGGAAGGTGTTGCCGGACAATCGGTGACTGTAACGGCGTTTGTCGCCATGTTTGCCAGCCTGTTTGTGACACAAATTATTCAGGCAACCGATCGTCGTTATGTGGTGATCCTCTTTTCGGTGCTGCTGACGATCTCCTGCCTGCTGGTTTCCTTTGCCAACTCGTTTACCTTGTTGTTGATTGGTCGTGCCTGTCTCGGTCTGGCGCTTGGCGGGTTCTGGGCGATGTCGGCATCGCTGACCATGCGTCTGGTTCCTGCACGGACGGTGCCGAAAGCGTTATCGGTGATCTTTGGTGCAGTCTCTATCGCACTGGTCATTGCCGCCCCGCTGGGGAGCTTCTTAGGCGGCATCATTGGCTGGCGCAACGTCTTTAATGCCGCGGCGGTGATGGGCGTGCTGTGTACCATCTGGGTGGTGAAATCGCTGCCTTCGCTGCCCGGTGAGCCATCACATCAGAAACAAAACATGTTTAGTCTGCTGCAACGACCGGGGGTAATGGCTGGCATGATCGCCATCTTTATGTCCTTTGCCGGGCAGTTTGCCTTCTTTACCTACATCCGCCCGGTGTACATGAATCTGGCGGGATTTGATGTGGATGGTTTGACGCTGGTGCTGCTGAGCTTTGGTATTGCCAGTTTTGTCGGGACGTCGCTCTCGTCGGTTATCCTGAAACGTTCGGTCAAACTGGCATTAGCCGGTGCGCCGCTGGTGCTCGCGCTCTGCGCGCTGGTGCTGATTCTGTGGGGGAGTGACAAAGTGGTGGCAGCTGCAATTGCGATTATCTGGGGGCTGTCGTTTGCGCTGGTACCGGTCGGCTGGTCGACGTGGATCACCCGTTCTTTGGCCGATCAGGCAGAGAAAGCCGGGTCCGTTCAGGTCGCCGTGATCCAGCTGGCTAACACCTGTGGCGCCGCAATTGGCGGGTATGCGCTCGATAACCTTGGTTTGCTGTCTCCCCTGATGCTCTCAGGGGCTCTGATGCTGCTGACGGCGCTTCTGGTGGCGGCGAAAGTCCGTATTAAAGCGGATCAATAATCTTATCGGATATTGCCGGATGCGGTGTCTGCACCGCCATCCGGCCGCCTGTTCATTTCTCAATCAAAACCATTGTGCCCGGCGGTATGAGCAAACCATTCGCCACTCTTTTTCACCGTACGTTTTTGCGTTTCCAGATCGAGCTGGACAAAACCGTAGCGGTTTTTGTATCCGTTCAGCCATGACCAGTTATCAATAAAGGTCCACATATGGTAGCCAAGACAATTGCAGCCTTCGCTAATGCCTTTATGTAGCCATTTCAGATGTTCAGAGACAAATTCAATACGATAGCTGTCGTTTATCTGATCCTGCTGGATGAAACGCTGCTCATTTTCGACACCCATACCGTTTTCAGAAATAAAACAGCGCGGATTGCCGTAATTCTCACGCAGGTTGGTAATAATATCGTAAATACCCGGCTCATATATTTCCCAGCCACGGTAAGGGTTCATTTTACGTCCCGGCATTTCGTAGTAATCAAATAACCATTCCGGCATAAACGGTGCGTTCGGATTGACTGCGCTATCGCGACATTTCACGCGACGCGGCTGATAATAATTGATGCCCAGCAGATCAATTTTGCCATCAGCTATCAGTTGGCTGTCGCCGGGGAGACATGCTGGCAGCTGATCGTACTCTTTCAACAGTTCTACCAGGTCTGCCGGGTACTCACCTTTCAGCACCGGATCGAGGAAACTACGGTTAAAGAGCAGGTCTGCATGGTGTGCGGCTTTTACATCTGCCGGATTTTGCGAGCGAGGATAAGAAGGCGTTAAATTCAACACTACGCCAATTTCGCCGTCATAACCTCCGACGCGCCAGGCCCGAACCGCCAGCGAATGTGCCAGGATGGTGTGGTACGCCACAGTCGCGGCGCGTTTGAAATCCACCACGTTAGGGTAGTGAAAATCATACAGATAACCGCCTTCTACCGGGACAATCGGTTCGTTAAAGGTGAACCAGTGCTTCACCCGATTGCCGAACAAGTTAAAGCAGGTCTGTGCATAGTGGCTAAATGCCTCGACCACTTCACGGTTTTCCCAGCCGCCTTTCTCCTGCATCACCATCGGCATGTCAAAATGGAACAGGGTGATAAAGGGCGTAATACCTTGAGCCAGTAACTCGTCGATAACGTTGTTATAAAAATCAACGGCCTCTGGATTCACCTCACCCGTGCCGTTTGGGATCAGGCGTGACCAGCTCAGTGATGTACGAAAGCTGTTATGTTTCAGCTGGTTGAGTAGGGCGATGTCCTGTTTCCAATGCTGATAAAACGTGGATGTGTTCGCCGGGCCAATTCCCTGATGGAAACGACCCGGTTGGCGGTCGAACCACGCATCCCATGTGGTCTGGCTTTTGCCGCCGTTGAGGCTATCACCTTCCGTTTGCAGCGCGGAGCAGGCACTGCCCCACCAGAAGTTCGCAGGAAAACGGTATCGCATTATTGTTGCTCCCTTACTCTTTATTCGTTGTGGCAACAATACGTGTTTTTGCGATACAGAAACCGGTTACAGTGCTCATTTTCCGACATAATGGCTATAAATCAGGGCATTCAACTTTGCCAAGCGCTTCCCAGTAGTTGTTCTGATTATTTCTTTCTATCGCCACAATGGCTTCGCGAATATGCTGCTGATTGCGCGTATCAGACATAATTGTTTTTTCCCACACTTCATCCGATGGCGACCCCTGTGGGGTGCAAAGCTTGCGCAAATCCTTGAGTACGGTGTTCTTTTCGTGAACCGACTGTAACCCGCCGTAAGCCGAGTCAGCCTGCGCCAGGCCCGGTAGCGTGAAAAGGACGGCAATAATCGGAAAAATGGCTAATTTCATGATAATAATCCTTGTTGTTGATGCGCATCATCTCAAGAGTAAGTGTAGATGGCATACGGCTCACTCATCAGCCTGTGTTAACGATTAAAAATAAATCAGCCAGAAGTTGTAGTCTTTCAGGAGGATAGGATGCAGATACAGATTACTGATACCGTTACAGAAGATGATCAAAATGCGCTGCTTACCGGGCTGCGTGCTTACAATTTCCAGTTCCTGAAAACGACCAACTTTGGTGATTTGGCGGTCTACTGGCGTGATGAACACAATAAGATTCGGGGTGGGCTGATCGGCAAAATCAAAGGTGAATGGTTGTGCATTGAGTTCTTATGGATGGATGATGCCCTGCGCAAAGGCGGTTATGGCACAAAACTGATGCAAGTGGCAGAACAGACGGCACGTGAGCGAGGCTGTCTGCACGCGCTGGTTGATACCATGAGTTTCCAGGCGCTGCCGTTTTATCAAAAGAACGGCTATCAGTTGCAAATGACCCTCGATAATTTCCCGGAATCAGGCGCTGCACGTCATTATTTAGCAAAAACATTTTGATGACCGGGAGGATTGCCCGTAACGACTGGATGCCGCCTCACTTTCTTGCGCAGCAGAATAGTGTATGTTCTGAACAATCATTTATTTCTTAAGCGGTAAAGAGATGAGACGGATTGAGATAATACTGGGAGAGCTGGAACGACTGACGCGAGGACTGAATCTTGCCCATCTGGCGCAGGAAACGGCGTTCACAGCGGAAGCTATCGGCTTTAACCTTGGGCTGGCGCGCAATTCGGTCAGTAAAGATCTCAATCAACTCTGGAATGACGGTCTGGCGATTAAAAGCCGCGGGCGTCCGGTATTCTTTTTGCATCGTCAGGCGATTGAGACATTGCTGGATCGCAAACTCGATGAGTCTGAGCGTGAAGTACAAACCGTTGCCGATCTGTTGCCTGCTCAGGAAAATCAGGCGGCAGATGATCCCTTTTTTGGCCTGATTGGCTACGATCGCAGTTTGCGCGATGCGGTGGAAAAAGGCCGGGCGGCGGTGCTTTATCCCCACGGACTACACGTCCTTTTGACCGGTCCTTCTGGTGTCGGCAAAACTTTTTTTGCTGAACTGATGCACCGTTTTGCCTCTGAACGCGCAACGGGCACGCCTCCGCCGCTGGTGTATTTCAACTGCGCGGAATACGCCCATAACCCGGAGTTGCTCTCTTCACACCTGTTTGGCCATCGACAGGGCGCTTTTACCGGCGCAAACGAGAATAAACCCGGTCTGGTCGAGCAGGCCGACGGCGGTTATCTACTGCTTGATGAAGTCCATCGTCTGCCGTATGAAGGTCAGGAAAAGCTGTTCTCTATTCTCGACAAAGGCGAATATCGACCGTTGGGTTCAAGCGGTACGGCGCGTTCTATTTCGGTTCGTCTGATTTGTGCCACCACCGAACCCGTCAGCTCAGCATTGCTGCGCACCTTCCAGCGGCGTATTCAGGTGTGTATCGATCTCCCCGGCATCCGCCAGCGCTCGGTGGAAGAACAGGTTGAATTGATTGTCGGATTCTTACAGCGTGAGAGCCGTAAAATCGAGCGTACAGTAAGCATCGACCGCACTTTGCTGCTCTGGCTGCTGAACAAACCGTTAGAAGGCAACATTGGTCAGCTCAAGAGCGACATTCAGTTTCTCTGCGCCCAGGCTTGGGCTTCGGGGATGACGGAGCACAGCGATACGCTACAACTGGATAAACGTCTGGCAGACATCCCGTTTAACGCCACGCCGGAACAACGCTTGCTGGTTGGGGCGCTGTTCGAAGGGAAAGAGCACCTGAGCATTGATGCCCGAACGTTGCCTGCGCTGAAAAATTCGCTGGCGACCGGGGCTGAAATTGAAGAGAGCGATCTCTTTTACAGCTTCCTGACCCGGGAATATATCAACCTGCGTAACAGCAACGTACCGCCAGCTGAAACGCTGGCGATACTCAAAAATAAACTCAGTTCGATTTTTGAATATGGCCTTTACAGCCGTGATAGCGTGGCGCATCCACCGCGCTACGGTGACCAGATTGAAGAACGGGTGACGTTACTTATCGGCTGTGTTGAACAGGTGCTGGGTTTTACGTTGCCGGAAAACCTGGTGAATCCGCTGCGCAAACACTTTCTGGCGTTGATTGGTTATGTACAGCGCGGGCTTATTCCACAACTTTATTCTTCCAGCCTGATCCTCGACCGCTGTAAAGATGAATACGAAAACGCCACGCTGTTATGCCGAAAAATCAATGAACTGCTGCATATTCAGTGCCCGGCAACGGAAGTGGTCTGGCTGTGCCTGTTCCTCAAGGAGTGCCGCCATTACCGTCAACGGATTGATGCCAGCCCGGATTGCGGGGTGATTTTGATTGCCCACGGCGCGACGACAGCCACAAGCCAGGCCCAGTACGTGAATCGTGTGCTGGAACGCGAGGTGTTCAGCGCTATCGATATGCCTTTTGAGCAGTCGGTGCATGACACGCTGGAAGCCCTGACGCAGATGATCCAGACCCGGCAATATCGGCGGTTAATCCTGATGGTTGATATTGGCTCATTGGTCCATTTTGGTAGCACGATCAGCAAATTATTCCAGATAGACGTTCTGCTGATGCCCAATATCACGCTCACCAGTCTGCTGGAGATAGGACTGGATTTAAGCTACGAAACCAGTGATTTGCCACAGCTGGCGGCGCTGATGCAGAGCAAAAATATACCCTGTCAGCTCTGTACGCCACAGCAGGAAAACAGTGGCAAAGTGCTGGTCATCTCTTGCATCACCGGTATGGGCACGGCGGAAAAAATCAAAAAGGTGCTGGAAGAGAGTTTTGGTGAGTTAATGTCGCAGGATACGCGGATGGTGATCCTCGATTACAACGAAGTTCGCAGCCTGGAGCGCATTCAGCAGGCGATTAACGCCAGCGAACGACTGGCAGGCATTGTCGGTACTTTCCAGCCGGGACTGCCTGATATCCCGTTTATCTCGCTTGAAGAGTTGTTCTCCGAGCAGGGGCCTGAACTGGTGCTCAGTCTGCTGACGCCGGATCTTTCAAGCAGTGAGCGCCGTCTGGAGATGGAGCGCAGCGCGATGCGTTTTATCAGTGCGTTGACCATGGAAAGTATCATTAACCATATCTCAGTGCTTAACCCGCAGCGTATTCTGAAGGAGATGGAAGGTGTACTTAACCATCTGACCACCACGCTTTCGCTGAAACCGAGCCGCCAGGTGACACTGCGTTTCCTGATCCACTGCTGTTGTATGGTCGAGCGTATCGTGATTAACCGCAAACCGTTACAGATGGCGCTGGAGAACAAGCCCGATCTGGATGTTCGCGCGTTTAGTGTCATTAAATCCGCCTTCCTGCCGATCGAAGAGGCCTACGCCATTCGGTTATCGGACGCGGAATATATTTATATCTACGAACTGTTATATAGCTAATCCCTCGTCTGGTGGGGCTTTGCGCCCCACCGTCACCCACACCGCCCCCGCGTGACACAAATTCTGGCACAGCCTTTGCTCTGTTTACTTATGTCTATGTAATCGAGCCAGGAGGCCATTTTGACTACCACTGAATCCTTGCCCCAGATCCTGCTGCTGACCCATGGCGGCTGGGGGCAACAGCTTTGCAACAGCCTGCGCATGGTAATGGGCGAAATTAAAGGCGTAACGGAAATTGCGCTGATGCCTGTTGATACGCTTGGCGAGTTTTATCAGCGCGTCGAAGCCGTAGTGAAAATCATGCCAGAAGGCTCACTGATCCTGACTGATTTTATTGGCGGTACCACCTCTAACGTCGCGGCGCGGCTGAGCGCTGATTACCCGGTGGCAGTGATTTCCGGGCTAAATGCCTCTTTGCTACTGGAGGCGCTCGACAAACGTGAGCATGGCCAACTGACTGCTTGCGTGGCGGATCTGGTTGAGGCCGGGCGTAGCAGTTGCCTGGACGTTGTTGCTCACGTACGTCAATTACAACAATCACAATAAGGAAGAAACACCATGGCAAACATCGTCTTATGTCGAATTGATAGCCGTCTGATTCATGGGCAGGTCGTCACCAAGTGGGTCGGGCAATCCCAGGCAAACCGGATTGCGGTGGTCAGCGATGAGCTGGATGCCGATCCGTTTATGAAAAATATCTACCTGATGGCCGCGCCGCCGAACATCAAAGTGGATTGCTTCGGTAACCAAAGTTTTGCGGCTGCCTGGAAAGAGAATCAACTGGGTGACGGAAAGGTTCTGGTGCTGTTCCCCTCCCTGGCGGCGGTTCAGGAAGCGGTCCAGTTGGGCTTTGATGTCACCACTATTCAGGTGGGGGGACTGGGCGGTGGGCCAAACCGCAAAGCGGTATTCCAGAACATTACGTTGGATGAAAAAGACGTCGGCATTCTGAGCGGCCTGAAAAATCGTGGGATTCAGGTGTTCTTCCAGACCATCCCGGAAGATAAGCCGCAGTCGCTGGACGATATCCTGAAAAAATTCTAATTCTTTGATAACAGGGTACTTAATTATGGATACTTTAGTCTTTGCAAGCCTGATGGGGTTGTATTACTGGTTTGCCCGATTACGCCTTGGCTATACCTTCTCCGCTATGTTGCTACAGCCGGTAGTGATTGCCGTATTCGTTGGCCTGCTGTTGGGTAACATGGAAACGGCAATGATCATCGGCGCGGGTATGCAGCTGGTCTACCTCGGCGTGACTTCCACACCGGGCGGCAATGTGCCCTCTGATCCAGCGCTGGCTGCCTGCATTTCAATTCCTATCGCCGTGAAGGCCGGTATGGATCCGAATCTGGCTATCGCGCTGGCGATCCCGTTTGGCGTCATCGGTGTATTCCTCGATCAGTTGCGCCGCACGTTAAACGCCGCGTGGGTACATATGGCCGACAAGCATGCGGAAACGGCAAACATGGCGGGCATTATGCGCTGTGCGTTTCTTTATCCGGCATTACTTGGCCTGGTCCTGCGTTTCCCGGTGGTGTTCGCCGCTAACTATTTTGGTCAGGATGTAGTGGAAAGCTTCCTTAAGCTGATGCCGCACTGGCTGACGCACTCCTTTGAAATTATGGGCGGCATTCTGCCAGCGCTGGGTTTCGCCATCACTATTATGGTGATCGGTAAAAAGAGCCTGCTGCCGTGGTTTATCGGCGGTTTCTTTGCAGTGTTGTACCTGAAGGTGGACATCATGGCGATGGCAATCTTTGGTACCTGCGTGGCCTTCCTGATTAAAGGTCTGGCAAAAAATGAAGGAGCAGCATGATGAGCAGCGACGTAATGCAGCATGAACTGGTTGAACGTGCGCGCGAAAGTGGCACGTTGACCAAAGCAGACATCACCAAAGCCTGGTTTATCTACTGGCTGGGTGCGGAAGTGTCCAGCTCTTATGAACGTTTGCAAAGCCTGATTTTCTGCGCCTCAATGACGCCGATCATCAAAAAACTCTACCCACAAAAAGAAGAACAGGTAGAGGCGCTCAAACGCCATCTGAACTTCTTCAACTCTGAGCAGACGTTCGGGGCGGTAATTCAAGGGATCTCCATTGCGATGGAGGAGCAGAAAACGCGTGGCGAGCCGATCAGCGATGCCTCCATCACTGGGATTAAAACCGGATTAATGGGGCCGCTCGCCGGGATGGGCGATTCCATAATCTGGGCCGCCGTCATGCCGCTGTTAATTGCTATTTTCATTCCGTTCGCCGCGAATGGCAGCGCGATGGGCGGTATTGTGCCGCTAATTCTCTATCCCGCTATCACGTTGGCAATCAGCTACGGCATGGTTCACAAAGGCTATACGCTGGGACGTGATTCGATTATCGGCCTGCTGCAAGGGGGGCGAATTAAAGAACTGATCTACGGTGCGAATGTGCTGGGTCTGATCATGATGGGGGCGCTTTCTGCAAGCTACGTCAAGATCACCACTCCGCTAAAACTCAGTGCCCTGAAAGGCTCTGAAGTGGTGGTTCAGCAGATCCTCGACTCTATTGCACCCGGCCTGTTACCGCTGGCGGCGGTGTTCGCCATCTACTTCTATCTGGTGAAGAAAGGGCCGCGTTACACCACCATTTTACTGTCAATTGTCGCGCTCAGTGTGGTCTGCTCGCTGTTGGGAGTGCTGTAAGCCATGACACAGAATATCTATCAACAACTCGGCCTAAAACAGGTCATTAACGCCTGCGGCAAGATGACGATTCTGGGTGTTTCCAGCGTTGCGCCGGAAGTGATGCAAGCCACCGCTCGAGCAGCGTCGGCCTTTGTTGAAATTGATCGGCTGGTGGACCGCACCGGTGAGCTGGTTTCCCGCTATACCGGCGCTGAAGACAGCTATGTCACCTCGTGTGCGTCGGCGGGTATTGCTATCGCCGTTGCTGCGGCCATTACCCGCGGCGACCGGGCGCGAGTCACGCTGATGCCGGACAGTTCTGGTATGGCGAATGAAGTTGTCATGTTACGCGGACATAACGTTGACTACGGGGCACCCATCACCAGCGCGATCCGCTTAGGCGGTGGACGTGTGGTGGAAGTCGGTTCAAGTAATCTGGTGGCTCGCTGGCAACTGGAGAGCGCGATTAACGACAATACTGCCGCGCTGCTGTACGTGAAATCGCACCACTGCGTGCAGAAAGGTATGTTGAGCATTGCCGATTTTGTGCAGGTTGCGCAGGTCTATAACCTGCCGCTGATTGTCGATGCCGCCGCCGAGGAAGATTTGCACGCCTGGGTAGCGAGCGGTGCCGATATGGTGGTCTACAGCGGCGCTAAAGCCTTTAATGCGCCAACGTCCGGGTTTATCACCGGCAAGAAACAATGGATTACGGCCTGTAAGGCCCAGCATCACGGAATTGCCAGAGCGATGAAAATCGGCAAGGAGAATATGGTCGGACTGGTGTATGCGCTGGAAAACTATCATCAGGGGCAGACCGTGGTGACTGCCGAGGCACTTCAGCCTGTCGCAACGGCGATTTCAGATATTCACGGATTGAATGCGGAAATCGAGCAGGATGAGGCCGGTCGCGCTATCTGGCGGATTCGTATTCGGGTAAATGCGAAAGCGCTGGGGCTGGATGCTTATGCCGTGGAAGCGCAGCTGCGCGGGGGGGATATCGCTATTTACGCTCGCCGTTACAACCTTCATCAGGGGGTTTTTAGCCTTGACCCGCGCACGCTTGCCGAAGGGGAAATGGCGCTGATCGTGGCACGATTAAAGGAGATTGCAGAGCATGCAGCACATTAATTTTTATCATAATAAAGTGGCGATTAACGTGCTGGCGAAGGATATCGCTAATGCCCGGGAGATCTATGATGCTGCCGGAGGCCATGCGGTGATCGGCATACTTTCCGCACAATTTGCTTCAGTTGAGGAGGGGGGCCGCGAAGTTAAACGTTGGATGGAAGATGTGCCGTCAATCTCTGTAGGGCTGGGGGCGGGCGATCCGGCGCAGTATTACAAAGCGGCAATGATTGCATCACTGGTTCATCCGGCACACGTCAATCAGACCTTTACCGGCTGTGGGTTTGCGGCAGGGGCGCTGGCGGCAACGGGCGGTGAACATACCCATATCAACGCGTTAGTCAGCCCGACGGGCACGCCGGGGGAGGTGTTGATCTCAACCGGCGTCAGTAGCAGCCAGGGCACACCAGCCCGCGTTTCGTGTGATGCGGCGGTACGTATGATGCAGGATTGCGGCGCGCACGCGGCGAAGTTCTTCCCGATGGGCGGTGAACAGTCACTGCCAGAGCTGTACGCACTGGCGACGACCGCGGCGCGAAACGGCATGACATTGATTGAACCGACCGGTGGAATCGATCTTGATAACTTCGGCGTTATCCTGCAAACCTGTCTGCAGGCGGGAGTACCACGCGTCATGCCGCATGTTTACAGCTCGATTATCGATCCACATACCGGTAATACCCGACCTGAAGATGTCGTCAGGTTAATGGAAATAGTGAAAGATCTGGTGTGATGTTGCTATCGCCGGATAGCGTACAAAAGTAGGCCCGGTAAGCGTAAGCGCCACCGGGCATTTTTGCGAACACCATTCCCTGAAAACGAATACATTGCAAAAGCATGTAGTTATCCGCCAAAGCACCTCGCAGATAGAAAAGTTCCCTGATGTTGTGTGCGCGACTGGCGAGTAAGGTTCCGTCATCTTGTTTTTCTGGTGACGGAGCGCCATGAAAAAAACAACAACGCCAACGCCGCATGATGCGGTATTTAAAAAGTTCTTAGGTCACCCAGAAACTGCGCGGGATTTTCTTGATACCTATCTCCCCTCACCATTACGTGAGCTTTGCGATCTGAACACACTGAAGCTGGAGTCCGAAAGTTTTATTGAGGAAGACCTGCGTGCCAGTTATTCCGATGTCCTGTGGTCGCTGAAAACGAGGACCGGAAAAGGTTATATCTACGCGTTGATAGAACACCAGAGTTCACCGGATGCTCATATGGCATTCCGGATGATGCGCTACGCCGTTGCCGCGATGCAGAATCACCTTGATGCAGGACATAAAAAGCTGCCGTTGGTAGTTCCAATACTTTTTTACCATGGCGTTGATAGCCCATACCCTTTTTCACTGTGCTGGCTGGATGAGTTTGACGATCCAGAAACTGCGCGGCAGCTTTATGGCGCGGCATTCCCGCTGGTAGACATCACGGTGGTGTCTGATGACGAGATTATGCAGCATCGGCGGGTGGCGCTACTGGAACTTGTTCAGAAGCATATACGCGAGCGTGATCTGATGGTGCTGGTGGATAAACTCGTTACCCTGCTGATTAAGGGACTCGCTAATGACAGCCAGGTAGAAACGCTATTTAATTACCTGGTGCAGTCTGGTAGCTCACCGCGCTATGAGGCGTTTATTCGGGAGGTTGCTCTGCGCGTTCCCCAACATAAGGAGAGATTAATGACAATTGCAGAATGTTTACGTGAGTCAGGGCGAAGAACGGGTCATCGCAGTGGCTTGCAGGAAGGACTGCAAAAAGGACTGCAAAAGGGATTGCTAGAAGGCAAACTCGAGGGTAAACAGGACGAAGCGTTGCGGATAGCCCATGCCATGCTTGAGAAGGGGATCGATCGTGAACTGGTGCTAATTATCACCGGGATTTCAATTGATGAACTAACGGCATCTTCCGACTAATTTATCTTTTTCCCGTTATGCTTTTTTCTTCTTGTTGATGCTTTTTCGTTTTTTAAACCGCAGCGGCCTTCCCGTTATAGTCATTTTGTTAGCCATCAGGCGGTTATTTTAAAAGGATAAAAACGTGAAACTGAAGATACCTCATTTCGGGGCCGGGACGGCAGTATTGCTGGCGGGATTACTGCTGGCTGGTTGCGATCAGCAGAGCAGCGATGCGAAACATATCAAAGTCGGCGTAATTAACGGGGCAGAGCAGGATGTCGCGGAAGTTGCGAAGAAAGTGGCTAAAGAGAAGTACGGCCTGGATGTCGAACTGGTTGGATTTAGTGGTTCACTGCTCCCCAACGATGCAACCAATCACGGTGAGCTGGATGCCAACGTCTTCCAGCATCGTCCGTTCCTTGAACAAGATAATAAAGCGCACGGCTATAAGCTGGTGGCGGTAGGCAATACCTTCGTTTTCCCGATGGCCGGCTATTCGAAAAAAATCAAAACCATTGCTGAGTTGAAAGACGGTGCGACGATTGCCATTCCTAATGATCCGACTAACCTCGGGCGGGCGCTATTACTGCTGCAAAAAGAAAAATTAATCACGCTGAAAGCGGATACTGGCCTGCTGCCAACAGCGCTGGATATCACCGATAACCCGCGTCATCTGAATATCATGGAGCTGGAAGGTGCGCAGCTGCCGCGCGTGCTGGACGATCAGAAAGTGGATGTGGCGATTATCAGCACCACCTACATTCAGCAAACCGGGCTTTCTCCGGTGCATGACAGCGTGTTTATCGAAGACAAAAATTCACCGTACGTGAATATCCTGGTGACGCGAGAAGACAATAAAGATGCAGAGAATGTGAAAGAATTCCTGCAATCTTATCAATCACCGGAAGTGGCGAAAGCGGCTGAGAAAATCTTTAATGGCGGCGCGGTTCCGGGCTGGTAATCGTAGTCCGTTGCCGCGCCGGTGAGTATTAAATCGCTTTGGCGCGGCGGCGGGAGTCCATTGAAATCAGCACCACGGAAGAGAGGATCAGCAGTGTGCCCAGCCAGTCAGGTAGGGTGAATGTAATGCCCAACAACAACAGAGACAGCAACGCGCTACTCAGCGGTTCCGCACAGCTCAAAATGCTCGCCTTCGGGCCGCCAATCATCTGCGCACCTTTCAGGTACAGGCTGAACGTCAGCGACGTGCCGATCACCACCAAATAGAAAAACGCCAGAATTAAACTGCCATTGACCACGAAGTTTGTTCCTTCTCCGGCATAGAACGGGAGCAGGATCAGACCACCTATCAACATGCTCCAGCCGACTATCGGCAGCGTACCGTAGCGGGCGATAAGCGTAGAGGGGTAAGTGGTGTAGAACGCGGCGGCAAAGGCTGAGGCGATCCCCCAGAACAGCGCGGCAGGAGAAATTGACAGCGATGTTGGGTTGCCGTGAGTCACCAGCAGGAACGTGCCAATAAGCGAGGTCAGAATGGCCGTTAACACTAAAATGCCTGGCCGCGCTTTACGTACCACAGAGAACCATGCCACGATAATGGTTGGCGACAAAAACTGCAGCACTGTCGCGGTGGCGGCGTTGGATTTTTCAATGGTCAGCAGAAAAGTCAGCTGTACGGTGAGTGCGCCGACCACGGAAAAAATCAGCAGACTGATGGCGTCCTTGCGGTTTTTGATAATGGAGAACACTTTGTCGCCGTGCACAAAAGAGAGCATCAGCAGAATGAGTCCGGCGAAAATCAGACGTGTCATGGTCAAAAACTGCGATGACATCTGGCTTTGCTCCATGATGTACTGCGCGCAAACGCCTGAACTTCCCCACAATACGGCGGCAATCAGGACGTTCATCATCCCTCTTCTGGTGGAACTCATCTTTTCCTCTGCATGTTGTTTTGTCTTATTTGTGTGCAGGCATCATAGCAGAGAAGGCGGGGCGAGGGAGGCCATGACTGAATATCCCCCGCAAAGCGGGGGCCCGGAGAGAAATTAAGGCTCAATCGGCGTCAGATAATCCAGACGTAGCGGTTCGGACAGCAGGTCATTCATTTGCAGGATAAACGTCTGGAAATGCGGCAGAGCGATATGGTCGTCCAGCCCAGCCTGACCGCGCCAGGACTCACGCACGTAAAAAACATCCGGCGTGTCGCGCAACTGGAACAGGTCATACTCAATATTTCCCGGCTCACGACGCGTGGGGAGTAACAGCGCTGTTAACGCCTGTTTTAGCGCGTTGGTTTTCCCTGGTTTGGCTTTCAGTACCGCAATAATGGAAATAATTTCAGCCTCTGACATTCTAAAACCCCTCCAACACAATCTTGCCAACTGAACGACCCGTTTCAATTTGCGCATGCGCTTTTTGCACATTTTCCGCCGTGATAGCACCAAAATGTTTGCCCAGTGTCGTGCGGATCACGTTGCTGTCGATCAGTTGCGCTACACGCGTTAATAACTGGTGCTGTGCAATGATGTCGTGGGTGGTAAACATCGAACGGGTGAACATAAATTCCCAGTGCAGCGAAATACTTTTGGCTTTTAGCGGACGAGCATCCAGCATTTGCGGATCATCGATCAGCGCCAGTTTTCCCTGCGGAGCCAGTGCATCAATGATTTGCTGGTAGTGCTGCTCGGTATTATTCAGGCTGGCAACGTGTGTTACCTCCTTGATTCCTATCCGCGCCAGCTCATCCGTTAACGGTTTGCTGTGATCAATCACATGGTGCGCACCCGCTTCACGGACCCATTTCTGGCTTTCCGCGCGTGACGCTGTGCCGATCACGGTCATTTTCGTCATCTTACTGGCCAGTTGAGTCAGAATGGAGCCGACGCCGCCAGCAGCGCCAACAATCAATAAAACATCATTCTCATTGCCACCTTCCTCAACGCCGAGGCGATCGAACAGCATCTCCCATGCGGTAATAGCGGTCAGCGGCAGGGCCGCCGCAGAGGCGTTATCCAGCGATTGCGGCTTCAGCGCGGTAATACGCTCATCAACCAGTTGAAATTCGCTGTTACTCCCGGCGCGACCCAGCGCACCGGCATACCAGACTTCATCACCCGGTGAGAATAATGTCACCGTTTCACCGACGGATTTCACTACACCTACAGCGTCCCAGCCCAGTACGCGTGGCACGTCAGCATTGAATCCTTCGCGAACTTTGGTATCGACAGGATTGACGGAAATCGCTTTCACTTCAACCAGCAGGTCATGCCCAGTGGCGACCGGAACAGGCAGATCTATCTCTTGTAAAAATTCAATGTTATTGCCGTGGGTTGCGGCGCGGGTAATGGCGATGGCTTTCATAGTCTCTCCGGTTACAGGAATCTATTTATACCCGTCATACTTCAAGCTGCATATGCGTTGGCAACGCTCGCTCACTCCGGTCATATCGTTCGCTATGCTCCAGGAGATTCACTCCCTTGCCGCCTTTACGCAACTCGAATTATTTAGGGTATATCTGTTGAATAATTCGATGGTAAACCGGCAACAGAACGGGAAAAATAGCCCTATGGCGACAGGACTTATACTCGGGGAGTGAAAATGTTCCGGCTTGAAGATCTCACGTTGTTTGTCCGCGCCGCGGCGCTGAATAGTTTTAGCGATGCCGCACGCGAGGCTGGCGTCCAGCCCGCTCAGGTCAGTTCTGCCATCAAGCGTCTGGAATCCACGCTGACCATCCGCTTGTTTGCCCGCTCCACACGCAGTCTGCGGCTGACGCCGGAAGGCGAGGTTTGGTTGCCCTATGCCCGTCAGATGCTGGATGTGATGCATGCCGGGTTACAAAAAATCCAGACGCCGGAAGATGAAATTTCAGGCACCCTGCAAATTGCCGTTCCTTCCGATCTCGGGCGGAATTTATTGCTGCCGGTTTTTCAGTCGTTTCGACGCCGCTATCCTGCGCTGCGTCTGCGGATCTTTTTCTCCGACCAGGTCACGGATGTCTTCAAAGATCCCGTCGATGTGGCGTTTCGCTACGGCAATACAGAAGATGCGTCTTATATCGCGTTACCCGTGGCGTCGGGTAACCGACGTGTGTTGGTGGCTTCTCCGGAGTGGGTTTTGCAAAACGGTGAGCCGCAATGTCCGGATGATTTAGCACAGCTGAATGCCATGACCTTTGTATTGCGTGGGCGCCTGCATGATCGCTGGACATTTACGCGCAACGGTGAGGTGAGCAGTGTGCAAGTCAACAGCACCATTATGAGCGACGATGCTGAAGTGATCCGCCGGCTGGCGATTACCGGTGAGGGGATAGCGTACAAGTCGTGGCTGGATGTGAGTGAAGATGTGCGCGAAGGGCGATTGACGCTGCTGATGTCGGATTATCAGGGAGAAAAAGTCCCACTGAATATGATATGCCCACATCGTAAACAGCTTTCGACGGCGGTACGCCTGTTGCACGATGCCGTGAAGGCGCGGTGTGACATGCTGGCGCAGGGCTAGCTGCTCTACGCCAGAAACACCGAAAGATAACGTTATCTCGACTCAGTCTTTTTTGGTTGCGTTAGCAAAGAAAATATCAGACTGAATATCTTTGGTACGGATGGTGAACAGCTGATTGGTCAGGTCTTCCGTCAGCTTCTCAGCATCGGCCATGATGCGCAAGTTGAAGTCATTCAGCATCTTATCGGCGGCTGGTTTATCGGTTTTCGCCATCTTCAGGTACTCTGCTTCGACCTCTTTTTGTTCCTTCGCTACTTTATCTTCCCACGCTTTGTAGGCTTTTTTGACGATTGGGGCGAGCTTCGGATAGTCGGTCATGGTCAGCGTTTGCAATTTACGATACTTCCAGTAAATGGATTGATCGTCTGCTTTATCTGTACCCATCGTGTAGTTAGCGGGATACGCTTTCAGTCCGCTGTAGTACGGAACAAAGGCAGTGAGATCGGCCATACCCAGGCCAATGTAGGTCGTTTCGCCAATTTCTTTTGGCAACCACGGACGCACCTGCATGACGTGCGCCTCGTAGGTGCGGAACACGCTGACCGGACGCCACGGCTCTTTACCATTCAGACCGTTGGTGTAGGGGTCGTGACTCGTACCTTCATAGTGATTGCGCAGTACCGCCTTCACATCATCCAGCGTCATTTTCTTCTCTGGTGTCATGAAGACCGGGAATTCACGACCATTAGCCATATCCTGTTTTACAGAAGGATTGAATTCTTTCTGGATGGTCCAGACACGGGGATCGTTATAGTTACGGTCGCGTTCATCATCACGGGTATAGACTTTGGAGAAGTTGAATTTGCCATCTTTTGCCTGATCGTAAAGACCTTTTTCAGTTGCGAACTCAACCAGGTTTTTCGATGCCATCATGTCCGGGTTTTTAGGATCGTCATCCTGTAAACGCCCCTGATTGCCGGTAGCAAAGTACTGATTGTTGGGCAGACGCTGCGCCATCCACTGGTGGCCGCTGCCGGTCTCCAGATACCAGATTTCGTTATCATCTACGACGGCAACGCCGAAACCTTCGCCCGCACCAACGGTTTCAACGATATGGCCGAGTAGTGCTACTGCTTCCCGCGCGGTTTTGCTTTGAGACAGCAGAATATCCGGGATATCGTCTTCGGTGATCCCTTTATCCTCAACGTACGGATCGACGGCCAGTGCTTTTGGCGAGGCAAAAATAGATTCTGTACCGCTTACGCCAACACCCAGTTCGTTAAACCCGGTGGCGCCGTGCAGTTGGGTTTTCCAGTTCGGCACGGTGGTGTAACGCAGGGAGTTTTTTGGCAGCGGCCAGGTAAAATCATTTGCGCCATTATGCGCTTTGGTGCTGTAAACACCGGTCTGATTCTGTTTTGCCGGATGAATGACAAAATGTTGAGCTTTCAGGGCATCACTGTCGGCACTGCGGGCAACCAACATCGATCCGTCCGCTGATGCTTCATTGCCAACCAGCAGGGTTGTACAGGCAAAACCCGATGAAACGACAGCCAGGTTAATAGAAAGTGCAATCAGGCACTTTTTAAACGTAAACATTAAATATCCCTCATAAGTACGCCATAAATACATCGGAAACACATTGTTTCCTGAAATGCGATAACGTCTGAATGGTCAGACACTGCTCGCCGGAGAGATAAACGTCCCTGCCCACGTTTTCTCCAAATATCCATTGGTATGTTGAAGTCTTCGGGACGAAATAAAGCGTCCATTTTGCTTAATTATTACGCAATGAATATCAAGGTATTCAGGAGGTTTCCTGATTCGGGGGAAAGAATAGCAATGGGTTATTGGTGGATTCAGTGACACATGTCGCGTAAGTCAATGATGACAAATATGCATCCCCACGGGAAAACTGTATTTTTTGTATCTGAATCTGATGTTACTTTTTGCGGCAGTACAGTGAGGGAACACTTGAACTCGCAAAAATCCATGCTCCTTTATACTCCTCTATCACCAGGCTCAGACTCCGTCCGGTCTGGCGATAAAACCCTGGCAGGGTATTGTTGATATCCGCTTCATCTGCGGTGTCAGCGAAGGTTTTTACTACCTGCATCGCCTGCAGTAATCGCGCGTCGTGCTGCCGGGTATAGCTAGAATAAATGTTTCTGCTGATATCCGTGGTGTTATGCCCATATAACTTGCCGGTGATGGTCGCCAGTCCTTCATCATCGCGCATGCGAAACGATACTGTGCCGGTAAAACGCTTGTTGCCAATATTCCATTCAACGTTTCCAACACAATTCAGTGGCTGGTCAGCATACCGCGAATGCCATAACCAGGCACCTGAACCGAACATCACGACCAGCACGGCTACGAGCAGGGTCTGATTACGTGTTTTTTTCATTTCTCGTCTCGCGCATCCAGTAATAATGGGTGGTACAAAATGCGCGAGCATCTACCCGTGCATCTTTATCGCATACAAATGCCACTACTCTTTCTGCTTTACGGTAACCGGTAAGAAACACCTGTTTGTTTTTTTCACAGAGCTCGGGATGTAACTGCATCAGGCTGAAATAGCCCTCGTGATCTTGCTCATTCGGTGAATAATAAATTTTGCAGTTCTGACGTGATGGAATCTGCATAGAGATTGACACAAAATTGTTAAACGGCATGGCCGGGCGTGTCTGATACCACACCAGCCAGATAATCAGGATGGCGATAACCGCGCTGGCGGTAAATAAAAGGTTCCACCAGGCGAACTGCGTTGTCTGTGCTGGGGGGAGTATTACCTCAGGGGCGTCATGTCCTGGAATACTGGCCGACAAAGAAACATCATCATGAGAAAGCGTAATTGCCTCTATCTGCGTATTTTCATTCAATGTAAGTCCGCGGCGGGAAATTGTTTTCACCGTATCACGGGGTAACCCGACATCCGCCAGTGCATTACGTAGCGTCAGAATAGCCTGGTAGAGGGTATTGGTCGTCGTGACATTATTTCTCTCTCCCCAGCCTACTTTTATCAGCGTGTTCTGAGAAACAATGTCACTTGCGTGAGTAATTAAATAGAGAAAACACAGTGAGGCAGGAAGTTGCAGTTGAATTGCTCGCCCAGTCTGCCGGTTGACCAGGCTTTTGTTATCAGGATTGAATTCGACCAACTGATTGATTAGGTACAATTGCCCGGCCCTCTGTAACGTTACGTACCACGGGGTGCTGTAGTGCACCTTATAATACTACATGCAAATTGATAGCACGCCTCTATCTTTGTACATGAACGAGGATAAGAAATTTTTTCTAACAAATAAAAATCTTTAAATACAATGAGTTATCTATATTGTTTCTTAGGTGGGAATTAGCTAAGGTGAAATAATAAGAATTCATTACAGTTTTATCTGAATGACAATTATATTTATCCCCATCATCACAAGGGTGATTGAGTTATCAGAATTGTGCTATTAATAAGTATCGTTCATTAAGGTTGTATTTTAGCAAATAGTGCTATATTCGGATTTATCCTATAGTCCGGGTTTATGCATAAAAATCCTAATGAACTGGCGAATAATCCGATATAAAACGTCGGGATACTACGCTGTATCATGATATTTATAGCCAATGTTAATTTACTCTTCAGGAGTTTATAACATTTTCAATGACTCACTGTTATTAACTGACATGGAACTCACAGTGTGTTGGATTGACACGTTTATTTACCAATGAAATATTTAGGGAAAAATAGCAGGGGTCATAGTTGATGAAGATAAAGCCGCTACAGAATGTTCGTTGCATAAGCTGTGAATTATCCTGTCAATTATTTCCGGATGCTGCGGTACGAGCACAGTACTGTCACCGTGCCGCCTTTGCAATCTGGCCAGAGGGAAATCGTTTTCTGAAAACAGGAATTATCGAAAAACTCCTGCTTAATAATCAGAACTATTTATCTCATGGGTTTATTTTTATTGATTTTTCATTCCCGAATTTGCGCCTGTTTGCCGATCCGCACTGGGTGGATCGCCTGACGCAAAGTGGTATGCATATCGTTCTGATATCTGACAGGATCCTGACGCCGCTAGCCAATTACTGGCTTGCAAAAAGTAATAAAATACAAGGTATTATTTATTCTGATGATGATGAGGATGTCCAACATCAGAAAATCCGCCGTCTGTTTACTGGCCATCTCGCCAATAGCAAACGCGGGCGCTCACTAAACTATACGGAAATGATATTACTCAAGCGATTTATTTCAGGAATTAGTATTCAGCAAATAACCAAGATAGACAATATAGATGTTAAGAGAATATATGTATATAAACTTCGACTTGAAGATAAGCTGGGTCTAAGTATTCATAAAATTCTCTCTAATATTTTATAAATCTATTTTCATTTTATTATTTTCACATTATGGCGATGTGACGGACGCTCTACGCCCAAAAGCAGGAGGCTATTATGCCAAACCCCAGGTATTACTCACGTATTGCCATAGCGGTGTCTGCCGCGTTATCCACTATGGTATTTTCAACCCACGCGGCCTGGATTGATATTGATAGTTTGCCTTCCAGTGGGCTGGTGAGCAGTCTTTCGCCGGAGTTGCAGGCTTTATTTCCTGCGCAGGCGAATGCCAGTTTCGCTAAAACCAGCGCTACGCCGAATTATGTTTATCAGTGGAGTGCCGGCACTATTCCCGTTTTTGGTCATGGGCTAACGCTCAATGGGCCCGGCGCTGAAGCTTTTGAGCATTCTGTTACCGTTATTCAGAACAGCGCGACGGGTAGTCCGGGCGTTATTTTCGGTGACGACCTGACGATTCGCACGCAGTCAAAGAATGCCGCCAATAACGGTAAAGATGTTGACGGTATCCGTACGCACGGGGCTAACACGCCGGATAACCCGGTCTTTATTATCACCGGGGATCGCACCAGCATTTATGTGGACGGCCAGGATGGTGACGGTATTAACGCCGGTTACAACTCCTATAGTCAGGGTTGGAAAGGCTCGGCCAACATTTATGTCGGCGACGATCTGTATATTCAAACGACCGGTTCCCAGGGGCGTGGTATCACTGCAAACGCGATGAAAGATGCAACGCAGGCAAAAAATACGATTATTGTCGGCGACCGGGCGCACATTGTGACGATCGGTGACAGTTCAGAAGGCCTTCGCACTGGGCAGAGCGGTTCCTCGATCCTGCTTGGCAATGATGCCACTATCGAGACATCTGGTGCCTCCTCAACGGGGATATATGCCGCCTCATCTTCACGAACTGAACTGGGTAATAACGCGACGATTACGGTCAACGGTGTCAGCGCCCATGCGGTCTATTCCACTAACGCGACCGTGAATCTTGGCGAAAACGCAACGATTAACGTGAATAGCTCCACGAAAGCGGCTTCATATAGCAAAGCCCCACGCGGTCTGTATGCCATTTCACGCGGCGCGATAAACCTTGGCGGCGGTGCCGCCATTACCATGGCGGGCGATCACAGCAATGAAAGCTACGCCATCAGCACCGAAACGGGCGGCATCGTCGACGGTTCTACTGGTGGACGATTCCTCATCGACGGCGATCTGCACGCTGCTGGCGCGACTGCAGCGACCAGCACGCTGGCGCAGCAAAACAGTACCATTAAGCTCAACATGACCGATAACTCGTTGTGGAACGGAGCATCCTACATTACCAGCGTTACTGCCGGAACGGGCGTTATCTCGCTA
Source organism: Citrobacter sp. U14242 (assembly GCF_046555775.1). Taxonomy (NCBI): domain Bacteria; kingdom Pseudomonadati; phylum Pseudomonadota; class Gammaproteobacteria; order Enterobacterales; family Enterobacteriaceae; genus Citrobacter; species Citrobacter sp. U14242. The sequence continues at coordinate 362,382 of NZ_JBKGLW010000002.1, read as the reverse complement.
CAAATGAGCGATGCGACCTGGAACATGACCCACAGCTCAACGCTTACTGACCTGACGCTGAACGGTGGGTCAGTCGTGAACTTTGGGCATGCCGACGGCGAACCGTGGCAGACGCTGACCATCAATGAAGATTTTACCGGCAACGGTGGCAAACTGGTTTTCAATACGGTTCTGAATGACGATGCCTCCGAAACCGACAAGCTGAAGGTGCTTGGCAACACCACAGGTAATGCTTTTGTGGCAGTGAACAATATTGGCGGGGCCGGGGCACAAACTGTTGAAGGTATTGAGATAATCGACGTTGCGGGCAATTCTGACGCTACCTTTGAGAAGGCGGGCCGTATTGTTGCCGGTGCCTACGACTATAACGTGGTGCAGAAGGGCAGCAACTGGTATCTGACCAGCTTTATTCCTGCTCCGCCGGATCCGGAAGACCCGGACCCCGTCGATCCGCATGACCCTGATCCTGTTGACCCGGACCCGGTCGATCCTGTTGACCCGATTATTCCTGAACCGGAAGAGCCTGTTGCACCTCCTGTCACTGAGCAGCAGTACCGCCCGGAAGCAGGCAGTTATCTGGCGAACAACTATGCCGCTAACACGTTGTTCATGACCCGACTGCACGATCGTCTGGGAGAGACGCAGTACATCGACATGCTGACGGGCGAGAAAAAAGTCACCAGCATGTGGCTACGTAACGTTGGTGCCCATACCCGTTTCAAAGATGGTAGCGGGCAGTTAAAAACCCAAAGCAACAGCTATGTGATGCAGTTGGGGGGCGACCTGGCACAGTGGAGTCGTGATGGTCTTGATCGCTGGCACATTGGCGCGATGGCCGGTTATGCCAACAGCCAGAGCCGCACGCAGTCCAGCCTGACCGGCTACTATTCGCGTGGTCAGGTTACTGGCTACAGCGTAGGTCTGTACGGCACCTGGTATGCCAATGACGCAGACAAAACCGGAACCTACGTGGATACCTGGGCGTTGTACAACTGGTTTGATAACAAAGTGATGGGCCAGGAGCAGGCGACGGAGAAATATAAATCCAGCGGGATAACCGCTTCGATCGAAGCCGGTTATAGCTTCAAACTGGGTGAAAACGAGCGCAACAGTTACTGGCTGCAACCAAAAGCGCAGGTGGTGTGGATGGACGTGCAGGCCGACAACCACCGCGAAGCGAACGGTACCCGCGTGAAAGACAACACTGATGGCAACCTGATGACCCGTTTGGGTGTGAAGGCCTATATCAACGGGCACAACGTCATTGATGACGGTAAATCCCGTGAGTTCCAGCCGTTTGTGGAAGCTAACTGGATCCATAACACGCAGACGACCAGCGTGAAGATGGACGATGTGAGCAACGACATGCGCGGCACGAAGAATATCGGCGAGCTGAAAGTCGGTGTTGAAGGTCAAATCACTCCGCGCCTCAACGTGTGGAGCAACGTGGCCCAACAGATAGGCGACAAAGGCTACAGCGATACCCGCGGTATGCTGGGTGTGAAATATAACTTCTGACGTCATTGCTGATAAAGAAAAAGCCGCTGATTAACCGATCGGCGGCTTTATTTTTTTTGCGGGGAAGCGGTTGGCTGGATAAGTGTTAGCGACATTCGGCAAATAAGGTGGTGGGCTACAAACGTTGTCCCAGATGTTTTGTTGGTACTCGGCTTTGATGTAAAACTGCTAACACAACAATATTTATATTTTGTGCACTGTAGTAAATCATATGGCTAACATAAGAAAAGCTGTAAATATCTTCACCAAAATCATCTGCGCGGTGTTGTCCCATGCCTGGCATTTCAGCTAACTGAGAGAGAACGACCCGCAATTTCTTCAGATAATCCCTGGATTGTTTAGCGCCCCAATTTCTCGATGTGTAATCACGGATTTCAAGAATATCGCGCTGTGCTTCCCCAGTAAGTTTGTAACTCACTTTTTACCCTTTGTGTTGATCCATCAACTCATCAAAAAAAGCATCACCCTCGACAGTATTGCCCAAATGAATATCGTTTTGAGCACGCTGAATTTTGGCCTTCAGTAACTGGAGCTTCATGGCTTCCATTTGTTCATAGTCCTCAATGGAAACGACGACTGCAACAGGCTTACCATTACGGTTAATTTGCACCGGTTCTCGCTGCGCTTTAAGTAGCAGATCGCCAAATTGGGTTTTGGCTTCATTTGCCGTAAGAGTATGCATATTGTCACCATTTCGCATGAATCGTTCGATTCGTTCATTATAGTCGATATCGTTCTGGTGGTCACTATGAGGGGGGGGGGGGGCCCAGCCAGTGGGTATTATGAAAGTAGGCCGGATAAGCGTTAGCGCCATCCGGCACCAGGTAAACCTGTAAGTACCGCTTGCAGGTTCAGCCGTACTTCACTGGAGAGTCGCCAGCGTGCTCCCAATTTTGTTCAGCTTCTGATTTGCCTCTTTCAGCTCATCCTGCAGCCGTTGTTCCTGCTCGCCGTAGACCATCAGGACGATACAACCGTTCATCACTTTTACGGTAATCTGTTGCCCGGTATCAAACCCCGCTTCGCGCAGCCACTTACCGGAAAGAATAATTTTGGGTGTGGATTTGTCGAAAACATTCGGGCGATATCCCACAATTACCGAACGTTCGGTTCCGGATTGGTCGGTGTCTGGGGTAGAATGCGAATCAGCCATAATCAACTCCTTGATAGTTGGTGAGGTTAGCTCTCGTCGGGTACTGCGAATACCGGGCGAGGGCGTTTATAAGTCAGGTCGTCAGATTTAAAGGTACGTACCTGATTGGTGGTATACTGCTCTTGTAGGTACGTACATGTCAACAGCTAAACGCGACCCAAATCAGTCCAAATCTGGCAAAGCACCAACCTTCCAGATTCGTATCACGCCTGAGTTAAAGGCGCAGTTCGAGGCTGCGGCGAAGGCAGAGGGGATGAGTTTGGGGAATTGGCTCAAAACCTTGGGGAGAAATGAATTGCGTAAATTAGGTATTGAGCCAGAAATGTAGGTTAGTTCTATTGAGAATTTTGAGCGTCAGAAGGTTCGGGAAAAGAAACTACATCCATTTTTAATGCTATTTTACCAGAGAATATTGAAGTCAGGCCTTTGCAAATTTTTTGGTTGTCTAAATTCATTTGTCCGTGAGCAACAGGTATATAAATAGCATTCTGCAAATGAACTCGATCAAAATCGTAGCCTATATCTTCAGCCATAACAGAAAGTAAATTCACAAATAGTCTATCGCTAGCCTGATTCCACATCGTGTTACCACTCTCACTTTCTGGACAGTGTGTGCATAAATGAGTGAAATATTCTTTCCAGGCATCAAGGACTTTTTTCTCGGATTTTGTCCTTTTGTTTATACTTCCTTTTATATCACCATAGAATGCTAAGTCGATCATATTCAGTGCTCTAACATGCTCATTGGAAAGGCGAGATGCGGCGATCTTGTTGCCATTAATTTGGTGAATATATTAACTTTTATGTTTCTTTTTTCTGAATGTTATTTGATAAGCTTTTGTACTCTGACTGCGAGCAAAGGACTTAAGAGTGTAGCAAAAATAGTAGCGACAGCTAGTGCCCAACTCATGTCTTTTCCTCAATTCTGAAGGTTATGACAATTGAAATGAAATAAAATCTTTGAGGATGATATGAGCATTTTGGCGGAAGATCACAGGAGTCGAACCTGCCCGGGAACGCTGGCGTCCCCAACTGGATTTGAAGTCCAGCCACCTCACCGGAGATGACGATCTTCCGCGCCTCGATTGCTACATGGAGGCGGGGCGCATTATAGCTACTTCCTGGTGTTTCCACACCCCCTCACGCACTTTTTTAACTTCCCTTTCTCTTTACCATGACCAGTTTCATATAAATCCTCAATAAATCCGTCGGTTACATTTCATCACATTTTTCGACGCTACCTCGATCACAGAAAACAAGAATCGTAATTTGATAACGAGATATCGGAATATTCTCGCTTGCAGGGATGGTTTACAAGGACTGTAACCGGTATCAGTGCGAATGAAAGAGCAAAAGGATGCGCGATGAAAAATGAAACTCTGTCTGTGAAAGAGAAGATTGGCTACGGGATGGGGGATGCGGCGAGCCACATCATCTTCGATAACGTCATGTTATACATGATGTTCTTCTATACCGATATTTTTGGCATTCCTGCTGGTTTTGTCGGCACCATGTTCCTGCTGGCCCGCGCGCTGGATGCTATCTCCGATCCCTGTATGGGACTGCTGGCCGACCGTACCCGGTCACGCTGGGGGAAATTCCGCCCGTGGGTGCTGTTTGGCGCATTGCCGTTTGGCCTGGTTTGCGTGCTCGCCTACAGCACGCCGGATCTTAGCCTGCACGGCAAAATGATTTATGCCGCAATCACCTACACGCTGCTGACCCTGCTCTACACCGTGGTGAATATTCCCTACTGTGCGCTGGGCGGCGTGATTACCAATGACCCAACGCAACGCATCTCCCTTCAGTCATGGCGCTTTGTGCTGGCGACGGCGGGCGGCATGCTCTCCACCGTATTAATGATGCCGCTGGTGAATCTGATTGGCGGCGAAGATAAAGCACTGGGCTTTCAGGGCGGGATTGCCGTGCTCTCTGTCGTGGCGTTCCTGATGCTGGCATTCTGTTTTTTCACCACCAAAGAACGTGTGGAAGCGCCGCCGAGCAGCAACTCAATGCGGGAAGACCTGCGCGATATCTGGCAGAACGACCAATGGCGCATCGTCGGCCTGCTGACCATTCTCAACATCCTTGCTGTCTGCGTACGCGGCGGGGCGATGATGTATTACGTCACCTGGATCCTGGGTACGCCAGAAGTGTTTGTCGCCTTCCTCACCACCTATTGCGTCGGCAATCTTATCGGCTCTGCGCTGGCAAAACCGCTGACTGACTGGACATGCAAAGTCAGCGTCTTCTGGTGGACGAACGCCCTGCTGGCGGTCGTCAGTCTGGCGATGTTCTTTGTGCCAATGCACGCCAACATCACCATGTTCGTCTTTATCTTCGTGATTGGTGTACTGCACCAGCTTGTGACGCCAATTCAGTGGGTAATGATGTCCGACACTGTTGACTACGGCGAGTGGTGCAATGGTAAACGTCTGACGGGCATCAGCTTTGCGGGCACGTTGTTCGTACTCAAGTTGGGCCTGGCGCTCGGCGGTGCTCTGATTGGCTGGATGCTGGCGGGTGGCGGCTACGATGCCGCAGCGAAATCACAAAACAGCGCCACCATTAGCATCATTATTGCACTGTTCACGATTGTCCCGGCGATTTGCTACCTGCTGAGTGCCGTGATTGCCAAACGCTTCTACACCCTGAAAACCCCGTATCTGACGGAGATTATGCACCAACTGGCTCAGGGTGCGCGCCGCAATCAGCAGGATTTCACGACGAAAGAATGACAGAACTAAGGAACCGACGATGAAAATTAGCGATGGAAACTGGCTGATTCAGCCCGGCCTGAATGTGATTAACCCAATCCAGGTGTTTGAGGTTGAGCAGCAAGGTAATGAGATGATTGTCTATGTTGCGCCGCGCGACGTGCGTGAACGTACCTGGCAACTGGATACGCCGCTGTTTACTCTGCGCTTCTTCTCACCGCAGGAAGGCGTGGTGGGCGTGCGTATGGAGCACTTTCAGGGGGCGCTGGATACCGGCCCGCATTACCCGCTGAACGTGCTGCAGGATGTGAAGGTTGAGATGCACAACACCGCCGAATTTGCCGAACTGAAAAGTGGTAACTTGAGCGTGCGCGTCACCAAAGGCGAGTTCTGGTCGCTGGACTTCCTGCGTAACGGCGAGCGTATTACCGGCAGCCAGTTGAAAAATAACGGCTATGTACAGGATACCAACAGCGGGCGCAACTACATGTTCGAGCGCCTGGATCTGGGCGTTGGCGAAACCGTCTACGGTCTGGGTGAACGCTTTACCGCGTTGGTGCGTAACGGGCAAACGGTAGAAACCTGGAACCGCGACGGTGGTACCAGTACTGAACAATCTTACAAGAACATCCCGTTCTATATCACCAACCGTGGCTACGGTGTGCTGGTGAATCATCCGCAGTGCGTGTCGTTTGAAATCGGCTCTGAAAAAGTGTCGAAAGTGCAGTTCAGCGTGGAAAGCGAGTATCTGGAATACTTCGTTATCGACGGCCCGACGCCAAAGGACGTGTTGAACCGTTATACCCAATTCACAGGTCGTCCGGCGTTGCCGCCCGCCTGGTCGTTCGGCCTGTGGCTCACCACCTCGTTTACCACCAATTACGATGAAGCCACGGTGAACAGTTTTATCGACGGTATGGCCGAGCGCAATCTGCCGCTGCACGTTTTCCACTTCGACTGTTTCTGGATGAAGGCTTTCCAGTGGTGCGATTTTGAATGGGATCCGCTGACCTTCCCGGACCCGGAAGGCATGATCCGCCGACTTAAAGCCAAAGGGTTGAAGGTCTGCGTGTGGATAAATCCGTATATCGGCCAGAAATCCCCCATTTTTAATGAGCTGAAAGAGAAAGGTTATCTGCTCAAGCGCCCGGACGGCTCCCTGTGGCAATGGGATAAATGGCAGCCGGGCCTGGCGATTTATGATTTCACTAACCCTGCGGCCTGCGAGTGGTATGCCAACAAGCTGAAAGGCCTTGTGGATATCGGCGTTGACTGCTTCAAGACTGACTTTGGCGAGCGCATCCCAACGGATGTTCAGTGGTTCGACGGCTCCGATCCACAGAAAATGCACAACCATTATGCATACATCTACAACGAACTGGTGTGGAATGTGCTGAAAGAGACTGTCGGTGAAGAAGAGGCCGTACTGTTCGCCCGTTCTGCGTCCGTGGGCGCGCAGCAGTTTCCGGTGCACTGGGGCGGTGACTGCTATGCCAACTACGAATCGATGGCGGAAAGCCTGCGCGGTGGTTTATCCATCGGCATGTCCGGTTTTGGCTTCTGGAGCCACGATATTGGCGGCTTCGAGAATACCGCGCCGACACACGTCTACAAACGCTGGTGCGCGTTCGGGCTGCTCTCCAGCCACAGCCGCCTGCACGGCAGTAAATCCTACCGAGTGCCGTGGGCGTACGACGACGAATCCTGCGATGTGGTGCGCTACTTCACCGAGCAGAAATGCCGTATGATGCCGTACCTGTATCGTGAAGCTGCTCGTGCCAGTGAGTTCGGCACACCGATGATGCGCTCAATGATGCTGGAGTTCCCGGACGATCCGGCGTGTGATTATCTTGACCGTCAGTACATGCTGGGTGACAGCGTGATGGTGGCGCCGGTATTTAGCGAAGCGGGTGATGTGCAGTTCTACCTGCCGGAAGGATGCTGGACGCACCTGTGGCGCAACGATGAGGTGGCGGGTAGCCGCTGGCATAAACAGCAGCACGACTTCCTGAGCCTGCCGGTCTACGTGCGTGAAAACACCCTGCTGGCGCTGGGGTACAATAACCAGAAGCCGGATTACGCGTGGCACGAAGGGACGGCATTCCAGTTGTTCTATCTGCAGGAAGGGCGTGAAGCGCTCTGTGAAGTCCCGGCGGCTGATGGTTCGGTTATCTTCACGCTGAAGGCGGCGCGAGTGGGTAACACTATCACCGTGCAAGGTGTCGGTGAGGCGCGTAACTGGACGCTGTGTCTGCGTAATATTCCGCAGGTTAGCGGTGTGCAGGGCGGTTCATCTGTATGCAGCGCGTGGGGAACGGTGGTTACGCCAGGTGGGAAAGATATGCTGACGATAACCCTATAAGCGCATGTGAACGTGGTGCCGGATGGCGACGCATTGCGTCTTATCCGGCCTGCGATGCGTACAGCGTTCCAGATCTGAAAAGAAAAAATATTCTGACTTAAAATTTTACCTACCCATATTTGCGAGCGCTGTCACTCTAATACCGGAAAAAAATGTGATCTGCGCTGTAAATATCTCACTATTTCCCTTTTTTGTCTTATTTCTGTCCGGAATACAGGACACGATTTAGTATTGTTGCATCATCGTAGTCCTTTTATATTTATCATCACGGATTACACGTGGAGCGTAAACGCTTCTTTAGATATTTAATCTGGTGTGTGATAAGGGTAAATAATGCAAATGATTACCTCGCGACAAAACAGATTATTAAAGTTTCTTCTGTCCCGGAAGGAATATGTCACGCTGCTGAAAATTGCTGAGCATTTATCTGTTTCGGAGAAGACCGTACAACGCGACCTGCGTTTGCTGGAACAGTGGTTGTCGGAATGGAAAATATCCATTGATAAGCGTGCTGGCGCAGGTGTGATATTAAGTGCCGATAATATTACCGATCTTTTATATTTGGACCAGTTATTAGGGACGGAGGGTGATGACGCTGACGGCATGATGAATAACTCACGGCGCGTCAAGATAGCCTCGCAATTATTAAGCGAAACGCCGCATGAAACATCGATCAGTAAATTGTCCGAACGTTATTTTATCAGCAGTGCATCGATAGTTAACGATCTGAAGGTGATTGAATCATGGATTGCCCCGCTGGGTTTATCACTGATTCGCAGTCAGAGCGGAACACACATTGAAGGCAGCGAGAGCGGTGTGCGTCAGGCGATGGCATCGCTGATTAACGGTGTGATAAACCATAATGAACCCGGTAGTGTGATTTATTCACGTCTTGACCCGGGGAGCTATAAAGCGCTAGTCCATTATTTTGGAGAGGAAGACGTTTTATTTGTCCAGACGCTGTTGCAGGAAATGGAGAATGATCTGTGCTGGTCGTTAGGCGAACCGTATTACGTCAATATTTTTACCCATATTCTGATCATGATGTATCGCATCACGCGCGGAAATGCCTTACCGCGAAAAGATGAAAATATCACTTCATGTGATGAGAGTATTTTCTCGAATGCCAGCCACATGATTCAACGTATCGAAAAACGTATAGCCCATTCGCTACCGGAAGACGAAGTCTGGTTTATTTATCAATATATTACCTCGTCTGGCGTCGTGATTGAAGAGCATAACGACGTAAGTGTAATTGGCCATATGCACTCCAGTGATGAAGCACGGTTGATTACCCATCGGCTGATTGCCACCTTCGCTGAAATGGTCGACAGTGATCTCAGTCAGGATAGTGCGCTCTATGACGGGTTACTGATTCATATTAAGCCGCTGATTAACCGGCTTAACTACCAGATCCGCATTCGCAACCCGCTGCTGGAGGATATCAAAGGCGAGCTGCAGGACGTCTGGTGGTTGACCCAGTGCGCGGTGAATCGGGTGTTTAGCGGTTGGGGCGAGCGGGCAGTATCGGAAGATGAGGTGGGATATCTTACCGTCCACTTTCAGGCGGCAATGGAGCGCCAGATGGCGCGTAAGCGTGTGCTGTTGGTCTGCTCGACCGGTATTGGCACTTCCCATTTACTCAAGAGCCGCATTCTGCGTGCCTTTCCGGACTGGACCATTGTTGGCGTGGTGTCGGCAGGTAGTTTGCCCTCTGTGCTGACGGACGATATTGAACTGGTGGTGTCGACCATTAATTTACCTGCCATTGCTATGCCTGTCGTGTATGTCACCGCCTTCTTCAATGATGCGGATATTAAGCGGGTAACGGAAACGGTTATTACTGAAAAATTACATCGGGCGACGTCACTGGTCGTTGAAAATTAATGTCTGAACTCCATGAGGTATGATTGATGGACATCACGAAAATACTCAATACGAATCGCGTTATTTTGGACATGAAGGCGACAAACAAAACGGAGGTGATTGAGGAACTGACGGATATTCTGCAAAAAGATGGTGCTATTAGCTGTCGGGAAACGTTTATTCAGGATGTCTGGCTGCGTGAATCTGAGGGATCAACCGGCTTCGAAAATCATATTGCGATCCCGCACGGAAAATCATCAGCGGTAATCAATACGACGCTGGCTATTGGCCGCACCCGTCAGGATATCCCCTGGGAAACGCTGGATGGCAGCAATGTGCGGTGCATTATTTTGTTTGCCGTCCGTCTTGAAGATCAGAACACCACGCATATTCGTCTGCTCTCGCAGGTTGCCGGTGCGTTGGCGGATGATGACATTATTGAACAACTGTTAGTCGAAAGTAGTCCACAAAAAATTATTGAGCTATTTAGCCAATATGCTGAATCCAATGTCTGCTAAATAAAATGTGGAGCATGTTATGAATATTGTTTGTGTTGCCGCCTGTACGGCGGGTATTGCGCACACCTATATTGCCCGCGAGAAATTAATAAAAGGTGCTAAAGCGCTTGGCCATAATATTAAGGTTGAAACCCAGGGCACTATCGGAACGGAAAATGAATTGCTGGCAGAGGATATTTCATCCGCAGATGTCGTGATTCTCGCCGTAGATGTCAAAATAAAAGGGGAGGAACGATTTTCAAATAAACGCATTGTGCGAGTGAAAACGGAAATCGTCATAAAATCACCGATTCAGTTTCTTGAAAAGGTCGAAAAATCATTAGTTAACACAAACCAGTAGCGATCCTCATTCTGGAGGGGTTTCACATGAGTGAAAATAAAATTCCGCTATCTCAGGAAATAAAAAGACATTTATTAACGGGGATTTCGTGGATGATCCCGTTAATTGTAGCCGCCGGGATCTGTATTGCTCTGGGGCAAATACTTGGCGGCACTAACGTCGGTGAAAAAACAGGGACAATACCCTGGATGCTCAACCAGATAGGCGGTTGGGGGATGGGGCTGATTGTACCGCTGATTAGCGCGGCGATTGCCTACTCCATTGCCGATCGCCCCGGATTTGCGCCGGGTCTGATTGTCGGTTTTGTCTGCGGCGAAATTCATACCGGTTTTATTGGCGGGATGCTGGGCGGGTTTCTGGTCGGTTATACCGTCCTGCTGCTCAAACGCTATATCCGTTTACCGCAGTCGATGCAGGGGCTGATGCCCATCATGGTGCTGCCGGTTCTGAGCACTGTCATTGGCGGCCTGTTGATGATGACGCTGATTGGCAAGCCGATTGCCTGGCTGCAGGACGCGTTAATTCATCTGCTGGAATCCATGCAGGGCGGGTCACGTTTTTTGATGGGCGCTATCCTCGGTGCAATGGCTACCTTCGACTTCGGCGGACCGGTCAATAAAACCATGTCGCTGTTTGCGGATGGCATGCTGGTCAGCGGCGTGTATGGCCCGGAAGCGGTGAAGTTTGTCGGGTCGATGATCCCACCGTTCGGCATTACGCTCTCCTTCCTGCTGACGCGCCACAAGTACACTCGGGCCGAACGTGAGGCGCTGAAAGCGGCATTCCCGATGGGGATCTGCATGATTACCGAAGGCGTTATACCGATTGCGGCGCGCGACCTGCTGCGCGTAGTGGGTTCCTGTGTGGTGGCCTCGGCGGTGGCGGGGGGACTGATTATGGTGTGGGGCGTTGAAAGCCCGGTTCCGCACGGCGGTATGTTTGTGGTCCCGCTCTTTACGCACCCGCTGCTGTTTTGCCTGGCGCTGGGGATCGGCACGGTGATTTGCGGCGTGATGCTCTCACTGTGGAAGAAACCGGTGACTGAGCGTGACGAGGAGTTTGACGAACTCAGCGATCAGAAGCTGAAAGACGAAGAAATCACCTTCACCCTGGAATAACCGGAGGCCGTATGTTTGCTGATATGAAAAGTATGGTGACGAAAGCCTGGCGTGAACAGTACGCGCTGCTGGCTATCAACTGTATGAACCTGGAAAGCGCCCGGGCGGCGGTTCGGGTGGCTGAGAAACACCGCGCGCCCATCATTCTGAATCTGTATCAGGGGCATCTGGGCCATTTTCCTGCGCCGCTAGCAGTTGCGATCGTCAAAACGCTGGCGGAAGAAGCCTCGGTACCGGTCGCGCTGGCACTGGACCACGGTAAAGATCCTGTGCGCATCCGCCAGGCTTTTCGCGCCGGGTTTAGTGGCTTGATGATCGACGCTTCGGCGTTTGCGCTGGAAGAAAATATTCGTCAGACACGTGCAGTTGTTGATCTGGCTGCCAGCGTCTCGCTGTGTGTGGAAGGTGAGTTGGGGCATCTTGCCGATGCTCCACGCTACGACCACGCGACGAACGTTGATTTGATGACCCGGACTGCCGATGTAGAGCCATTTATCCAGCAGACCGGGATCGATTTACTGGCTGTATCGGTCGGCACGGCGCACGGTATGTACGCGCCGGGTGTGACACCGGCGATTGATTTCCAGCGCCTTGAGGAGATTGCCCGTTTATCGACGGTGCCACTGGCGCTACATGGCGGCAGCGGTACGCCGTTTGACCAGCTACAGCGTTGTCCGATGTTTGGCGTCGCCAAAATTAACGTTGGTGCGGCGGTTTTTGAAGCTGGAAAAGCCGCATTGCTACATACCCTGTGTCGTGACAAATCCTGTGAACTTGTTGATGCCCTGGCCCTGATGGAACAGGCCTGCGAAGAAGCCATTATTCCGTATCTGCAGGCCAGCGGCGCTATCGGCAAAGCCTGATTCATTTTCTGTAACGCCTTCTATGCCTCTGCGATGGCGCACTGGCAGGGCTTTCTACACCCTGAAACTGGAGAATTAACATGTTAGTTTCGATGAAAGAATTACTGCAGCCTACTCGTCAGCACGGTTTTGCCATTGGCGCATTCAACGTGGCGGACAGCTGCTTTGTACGTGCAGTGGTCGAAGAGGCGGAAGCAACCAACACCCCGGCGATTATCTCCATTCACCCGAGCGAGCATGATTTTGTCGGTGATGCGTTTTTTAGCTATGTCCGTGATATCACGATGCGTAGCCCAGTACCGTTTACTCTGCATCTGGATCATGGGGCGTCGGTGGAACATGTCCTGCGGGCGATTCAGTGTGGGTTTACTTCGGTGATGATCGACGGTTCGCTGCTGCCCTATGAGGAAAACGTGGCCCTGACACGCGAAGTGGTCAAACTGGCGCATGCGGTAGGTGTCTCGGTTGAGGGAGAGCTGGGAACGATCGGCCAGACCGGAACGTCAGTGGAAGGCGGCGTATCAAAAGTCACTTATACCGATCCTGCTCAGGCGCAGGACTTTATCGCCCGTACCGGAGCCGACACGCTGGCAGTAGCGATTGGTACCGCGCATGGGATCTACCCGAAAGGAATGCAGCCAGAGCTGCAAATGAACATTCTGCGTGATATCGCCGGGCGGCTGGATATCCCGCTGGTGCTGCACGGCGGCTCGGCGAACCCGGATGCGGAGATTGCTGAATCCGTCACGCTGGGCGTGGGTAAAATCAATATTTCCAGTGATATGAAGTACGCCTACTTCCAGAAGGTGCGTGAAATTCTGGCGAAAGAAACCTGGTGGGACCCGAACGTGATTTACCCGGAAGCGATTAGCGCCGCACGGGATGTGATCCGTCATAAAATGAAGCTATTTGGATCTACTGGCAAAGCATCACTTTACTAACGGCATGCAGGCGGGGAAACCCGCCTCTTTCGCGACAAGGAAAAGTGGGATGAAGCGTTCACAAATTAATTATGCCGTTGATAAGGCGCATGCTATTGCCGAGACCTTTCGGGTCTGCTTGCCTGACTTTGCCTGGTTTACGGCTGATGTCTGGCGCCAGCAGGACCGGTCTCTGTGGCGTGAAGTGTGTGATCTCCAGCTGGGTTGGGATGTCACCGATTTTGGTCGCGGTGATTTTGCGCAAACCGGACTCACGCTGCTGACGTTGCGCAATGGCTTGTTGGGTTCAGCAAACTACCCCAAACCGTATGCTGAAAAGATGCTGCAAATTCAGCAGGATCAACAAACGCCATGGCATTTTCACACTCATAAAATGGAAGATATTGTCAATCGCGGCGGCGGTGATTTATGTATGCAACTGGCATGGGCGACGCCCGATGCGCAGTATGACGTGCAGCATATTATTGAGGTAAGTGTGGATGGTCAGCGGCGAACCGTTAAGCCCGGTGAAACGCTGGTGTTGAAACCAGGGCAAGGCATCTGTCTGCCACCCCGTTTGTATCATCGTTTCTGGGCCGAGAAAGCGTTTGTATTGGGCTGGGAAATCTCAATGGTGAATGACGACCAGCACGATAACCACTTTCTTGAGCCGGGCGGTCGTTTCCCGGCCATAGAAGAGGACGAGCCGGTGAAATGGTTGTTGTGCAGTGAATATGATGGGCTACAGGGATAACGAAGCTATATTAAGGCACTGTAGACCGCAGGTTCAACTGTCCCCATAATGCCAGCATAAGATACAGGACTACAGGCAACGCAAAACTGACCCGAAGGCTGATGCTATCAATACAGACAGCCTGTAGCCAGGGGATTACCGCACCACCAATACCCGCCATTACCATTGCGGCTGCGGATATGTTAGCGATAGCTGGGGTTTTGTTGATCGTGTGCCCGAAGATAATTGGATACAGAATTGAATTCCCTAAACCCGTCAGGATCAGTAAGTATCCTCCCGTAACATTATTCAGGCACATCGCTATAATGACGGCGGTTGCGCAGACACAAGAGGCTATTATAAACGGATAATAATTGCCAATCCTGTCGGCAAACATACCGTAAAGAAAACGTCCAGTCAGTGCACCTCCCCAATAAAAAGCGGCCAGCGACATGGCAAACGTTGTGCTCCAGCCGCCAATGGTGATGAGATATTTCACCAGGCTGGTCGCCAGAGTTACTTCGACACCGACATAAATAAAAATAGCTGTCACGCTGAAAAGTAGCCCATTGTTTTTCCATATTTTCTGCAGGTTTGAAGCTGCTTTTTCCGGACGCGGTACGTCCGGCAGCCGTAGAAGAATGACACCCACAATTAGTGCTGCTGAGAAGCACGATAGCCAAAGCCAAAGCGTGCTTATCGGTTCCTCGCGCGCCAGCGTATTAGGGGGAGAAAATTCAAGAAGCAGTGCAACAAGGACCGGCGCCAGAGTAGTGCCAAGAGAGTTTACAGCTGAGGCCAGGCACAAATTACCAATACGTTTTCGGGGAGCGCTGAGCAGCGTCAGGTAAGGACTTGCTACAACTTGCATTGCTGCTACGCCGGTTGCTACGATAAACATCGCCATCAGCGAAAGGATGAATGAATCTTGGCGTATTGCCAGCGTCAGCGCCAGGCATCCCACCGTAGATAGCATTAATGACAGTAACAATACCGCACGGTATCCCCGACGTTCTATCAGCGCTGAGCAGGGTAGGCAGGTGAGAAAGGGAGCAGTGTAAAAAATGACAGTGATTAAAATAGACTGCTGCCAGGATAAGTGAAAGTATTGATAAAAAAAGATAATCAATACGCTGTTAATTGTCGTTATATTCCCCCACAGGAAAAAGACTGTGCCGAGTAATGCCATGTTTTTATTCATGTTAGCTATTTATTGTCAAGTTTGTTATAGAGTGACCTGCTGCACAGGCCTGTTTTTTTTAATAATAAATTTATTCTGCACACACAGGATCAGCGTATGGAACTGGAAAACGTTTTTCGCGATGTCAAACTGAATAAAACCGAGATGACGGTTTTGCGTTTTATTCAAAATAACCCTGAAGAATGTATTCGTGAAGGCATTCGAACGGTAGCAGAACGCTGCTACAGTAATCCTTCTACGTTGGTCAGGTTAGCGAAAAAGCTTAAGTTTAGCGGCTGGCTGGAGCTGGTTTATTTCATTAAATTTAATATTACGTTGCCAAAACTGGACGTCACCAATGATATTGATTTTATGAATATTCAACCTGCCGAAAGTATTGAACCTTTATTAAGACGCTTACAACATGATCGTATCCTTATTCATGGTAGTGGTTTCTCCCAACTAATTGCTCAGTATATTTATAACAAATTCCTGGTGATTGGCGTAAATGCCAGTCTGGCCCTGTGGCCGGACTATGAAATTCTTGAGCAAAAAACATCGGCTAAGTTTGACTCTATCTGGCTTGTATCTAAATCCGGCCGCAGTAGTTCGGCATTGAACTGGGTAAAAGCGCTGGAAGGGAAAAATACCGATCTTATTTGCTTTACCGGCGATTACCAGAGTCCACTGGCTCAAGCCGCCGATACAGCTGTGATTATTCACGACCCCCAAAAATTTGATGATGATATTTACTGGAGTAATCCATTTTTTGGTTATTGCATTCTTGGATTTGAGCATCTCCTTAAGTTATGGTTTATGCAAAACCCAACAGGAGCGCCAACTGACGCCCCTGAGGGGGTTATTTCCAGTCGTTAAAATGCGCTTCGCTGAGATACTCGTGAATGAGTTTTTCTGCCAGGGACCAGGAACCGATTAACGGATGCGCCATTAACGCCCGGATTGCCAGTGACTTATCCTTTTGCATAATGGCTGCAACGGCCAGGCGCTCGTACTCTTTGACGCAGGAGATCATATTTTTCTGTGCGTCCGGTACGTGCTTTGGCGTCACCGGTTTAAGCCCTTCTTTGCTGAGGTCGCAGCTTATTTCGATCACATCATCCGGGCGTAAGAAATCCAGCGTGCCATTGTTTTGTAGCGAGACAACGATACGTTTCGTGGTGCTGCTATTGACGGCTTCGAGGATATCTAAGGCCACCCCTGCATAGCCGCCGGTATCCGGTTCTTCGATGAATTGCTGTAGTGTGAGTGGCTCGCGGGCATTGAATTTTTCCTGATGCGACTCATTCTGCATGTATGTGTTTTCACGGCGTAGATAGTGTTTCATCCAGATATCAAATGCGGCTTCAGGATTTTCTTTTGCATCAACATGTTGTAATTCTTCACGCATTTCATGGTTGATGCGCGCAATCATCTCACCTCGCGTTTCTGGTGAATTTTGAATCGCTTTCAAGGCGACTTCGCGATAGTAGTAGTAATAGAGATATTCATTCAGCAACTGCTTGTCACAAAGCTGCACTAACTCTGGTGAGAAGTATTGCATCGCTGTTTTATTGTACAACTCAGGGTTGTTCACCAGCCTGTCGGTAACCTCTTCACCTTTAACGGTGAAATGGGTAAACCAGGAGAAGTGATTGAGCCCGTAGCATTCGACTTTGAGATCCGCTTCATCGCATTTAAGGATCTCAGGCAGTTCACGAATAAGTTCTGATGGTGCATCACATATGCCGTATACCCGGCGTTTAAACCCGGATTTAATGATAGCCTCGGTTACCAGTCCGGAAGGATTGGTAAAGTTGAAGAGTATGGCATCCGGTGCGGCATGTTCTTCAATCAGATGACAATAGTTCAGTATGGCGGGAATTGAGCGCATCGCCATTGCAAAGCCACCTGCACCGGTTGTTTCCTGACCTAACGTATTATGATTCAGTGCAATACGTTCATCACGTACACGGCTTTCATCGCCACCAACACGCAGTGTTGTAATAATATAATTGGCATCTTGTAATGCTGAATCCGGATCCGTTGTCAGGCGAAAATGAATATCAGGTCGAATTTTTGAAAAAACATAATGGGCGATTTCGCCGAAAATCTTCAAATTCTCTTCTGCGTTATCGAGGAATACGACTTCCTGCAAACCAATACGATGCGCATTATATGCCAGTGATTTAGCCAGGAATGCAGAGCGAACGCCACCCCCACCTAATACAGTTAATTTCATAACAACTCCTGATTAATTATTTGCCAACCAGTTATCTACCCGGGATCGAACTTGTCCAACCTTTACACCATAAATAACCTGAACTTCATTTTGATTACGCACGACACCATTTGCGCCAGTATTCTTTAATAATACTTCGTCGATTTTATCGGGATGATGAAGTACAACACGTAATCGGGTAAAGCAGTTATCAACAGAAACGATATTTTCTTTACCGCCTAAACCTTTAATAATTTCATCTGTTACTGATTGTTCTGTATTTGTTTTCTTATTTCGGTAATCCTCTTTGCTGTAAAGTTTGACTTCACTTTCATCCTCTCGGCCTGGTGTTTTTAAGTTCAGTTTAACGACCAGGGTTCTAAATATTAC
The DNA here is from genome assembly GCF_046555775.1 of Citrobacter sp. U14242. NCBI lineage: Bacteria > Pseudomonadati > Pseudomonadota > Gammaproteobacteria > Enterobacterales > Enterobacteriaceae > Citrobacter > Citrobacter sp. U14242. The sequence goes on along the minus strand of NZ_JBKGLW010000002.1, from coordinate 344,486 downwards.
ATAGTAGGTGGCAAACTGGCCGAGTCCGATCAGAACATAGACAGGCCATCGGGTTAGTGAAACTGGCAGCGGTAAGTTATAAATGAGAAATTCAATCAACCCCGATGCTCCCCATGGACGTACGGTAAGCAGGTCACAGATGGCCTGGGATGTGGCGGTCAATGTAGCGTGAATCAACCACAGTAGCGGCGAAATAAATAAGAAGGTAAATTCAATGGGTTCTGTAATTCCTGTCAGAATAGAGGTAATGATGGCAGGTAACAGAATCGCTTTTGCCAGTATTTTCTTCTCAGGTTTTGCTGTGTGGTAGAACGCCAGTGCTGCACCAGAGAGACCGAAGATAGTGGTCATCCCCTGCTGGGAGAAGCGCAGTGCTTCATTCATCACAGGAGTGAGATCCGGATGGCGCATATAGGCCAGAAAAATAGCCTGCGTGCCAGAGACGGTTTGCCCATCAACACTCAGGGTGCCACCTATCTGGGTCAACTGGAATGGCGACCAGACGAAGTGGTGTAACCCTGTAGGAATAAGGAATTTTTCAAAAAATCCGTAAACAAATACGCCAGCGACGCCCGCGTTTTTCATAAAACCCGTTAAAGCGGCGATACCGTGTGTCATGATCGGCCAAAACCATGTAAATGCGATAGCATAAAAAATAATAACGGGAGTCATCATGACCAGCGTTAACTTTGCTCCACCATACATGGATAACGCGCCGGGAAGTTCTATTTCTGAAACTTTATTATGAACCCATGCTATAGTGCAGCCAAGAATAATCCCTAAAAAAATACCCATATCGACAACGACAAAACCTAATAATTGTGTTTGCCCGGTGCCGTAATATTCACCATTGATCTTTTCTGCAATACTGTGAGTATGTTCAAGCCAGGAGTGGTTAGCACCCAAAAACATAATAAAACACATGACTGCAACCAGAGCGACTTCTGTTTTTTTATCTTTCGCGAGGCCATAACTAATACCTACGCAGAAAAGTAATCCAAGATTACCAAATAGTGGCCAGAATGTGTCGCCGAGCAGTTTTCCTATTTGATGTAAAAAAGTAGTTTCAGAAATGAGTGTAGGGTTGGTCAAAACGGAGCTTAATGCCAGAATCAATCCTATTACCGGCAAAAATAAAACGGCCCCAATCATGGCTCTGGAGAATCTTTGCATATCCGCCAGAATACGTTGACGTATTACAGACATGGCTATTCCTTTAATTATGTGTAGGGTTTTTGTAATTATTAAATAAAGCTTCCAACACTTTTGTTATAACAACCCAGCTGGAAAATGAAAACCTGTTGCGGGAAATGGGTACAAATTATCGGTAAATGAACACCAGTTTCGTTTGAAGGGAAGCACTACTCCCGGATACGACGCATCCGGGAGTGAGGTGAAAGATTAAGGTGTGTCGGCGGAAACGGTTGTTGGTGTCACGGACGTCAATTCCTGGCCTGAAACCACTCCCCCACTCATCGTTTGCGTCACCTGCTGTTTATCAGCATTTACAGCATGTAGCTGGCCGCTGACTGTTGGCTTGAGTGGCGCATCAGCCTGGATATTACCGCTGGCCGTGAGCTGAATGTTACCGTCACCGGAAAGCGGCAGTGCTGGCCATCCCCACTGCTGCAGGATAGTCATTGGTACACCACGCCCGTTCAGGCTGACCTGCGCCTGGCGTTGTGGTAACTGCGAAATGCTGGCGGTCGCCTCCAGCAGCCCTTTTTCCGTATAGGCACTTAACTCGCTGATATTGATCGTGCTGCTGTTCGCGGCGAGGGCCAGAGAAGGTCGGCGCACGTCGGTACGGTTAAACGTCGCGGCTGCGGCATTGAGCGTGGCGCTACCACTCCAGATACCCCACTGATTATTTTGTACCAGTCCGAGATTGGCGCCATAACCGTCCAGTGCGGTGAGCTGCCATGGGAACACAGGATCGATATCGATAATCAGGTTACGGCTGGCGCTGAATTTTTTCAGCGTCAGGCTGTTTAGCCAGGAAGGCAGGGGTTTCATCCACCGTTGCTTCCAGTTTTCCGGCAGCGTGTATTCCAGCCCGGCAATGGCAACATCGTCGAGGACCAGCGCCTTGTTACTGCGCAACCAGTGACCGGATGTTCTAACCATACCGCCTTCCCAGCGAGTGGTGAACTGGCGTAGCGCAATGTCCTGCGGTGAGAATTCGGCATTCAGAATGGGATCGAAAAAGTGCAGTGAACCGTAGATAAACTCACTGGCGTTCATCGACAGCTTCCCTTCCTGAGTTTGCCAGTCGTCCTTGCTGAAGGTCATATTGCGCAAACTCAGATCAAGATCTGTTACCGCCCAGTCAGGACCTTGCAGACGTGCATCAGTCACCTCAAGACGACCAATTTGCAAGGACGGAATCGTGGTTAGTGGTGCGAAAAAATCGACCAGTGATTTATCACTTTGTAGTCGGATATCATTTAACCGCAGATTCTCCACGACCCAGCTACCATCAGCATTCCGCTGCGCAACGCCGGTTAACGCGCCGCGTGCGACATCTGCGCCAATGTTACTTAACGTCACACGGTCATGGTCAATGCTGCCTTCAATTAGCACGTTGGTGGTGGGAACGTCGTTAAGCGTTAATGAACTGGCGCTGAGCTGAATTTGCGCTTTGTTGCCGAGAATTTTACCCGCCTCAGGGTTCCAGGGAATAACGCCACCGTTCACGCGTTGCGCGCTCAGGTTCCACTCACTGCCGGGGCTATTTAATGCCATATCCTGTAGCTGCAGGCGATCGGCCTGGAACGGAAGCGGCGCAGTTTGTTGAGAAAGATTGAGCGTACCGTTTTGCAACAAGATGGTGTCAACGTGCAACGGGTCGGTGATCTGACGACTGCTCAGGCCAATATCAACCGTTTTTGCGACCAACGTGGCAGGCTGCCCATCACGACCAAAAGTGACATTTTTCAACAGAATATGGGATGGGGAGGAAAACCGGTGATCGATGGCATCAAAAGCCAGGTGGTAGCTGCTGTTCTCTGACACCCAGGCGCTGACATGCTCTGCACCCCAACGGGTTTGCAGTAGAAAATAAAGGCCGAGGATCGCCACTGCACAGGCGATCAGCACGTAAATAAGCAGCTTTCCAATAAATTTCATGGTCTTCCATCCCGCGAAGTGCACATAGTCAAGTTATGCACGATTTACGCGCAATCCTCAAGGCGGGAATGGTGAAAGAGCGTTACAGCGGCGTTGATTCTGAATCAACGCCGCATTTCGCTTACGCTTTCTCTGGCGGGAAAATCAGGTTCAGAACAATAGCGGTAATACCGCCAGCAGCAATGCCAGAAGAGAGCAGGTTTTTCACCCAGTCAGGCGCAAACTGCAGGATCAGCGGTTGCTGGGAGACGCCGAGGCCGACAGCCAGCGACAGTGCAATAATCAGAATGGCACGGCGGTTCAGCGGTTCACGTGACACGATACGTACCCCGGAGGCCGCGATAGTCCCGAACATCACCAGCGTTGCCCCGCCCAGAACAGGTTCAGGGATATGTTGTACAAAGCCACTGACTGCCGGGAACAGACCCAGTGCGATCAGCATCAGCGCCACCACAAAACCAACATAGCGGCTGGCAACGCCGGTTAACTGGATGACCCCGTTATTCTGACCGAAGCAGGAGTTCGGGAAGGTGTTGAACACGGCAGAAACAAACGAGTTCAGGCCGTTCGCCAGTACTCCACCTTTCAGACGTTTCATGTACAGCGGACCCGAGACCGGTTGTTCGGAGACATCGGAGGTGGCCGTAATATCACCGATGGTCTCCAGCGAGGTGATCATAAAGACCAGCATCAGCGGTAGCAGTAAGCTCCAGTCGATACCCAGACCGTAATACAGCGGCGTTGGTACCATGATCAGATCCTGACTTACCGGAGCGGTATTTTGCGGCAACATGCCCATAAACCAGGCCAGCAGGTAGCCCGCAGCCATGGCAATCACCAGTGACGCAACGCGCAGGTACGGGTTGCGCTGGCGATTAAGAATGATAATCAGCGCCAGCACGACACCCGCCAGCATCAGATTCTTCGGTGCGCCAAAGGTATTGTCGCTCATTGCGGCGTAACCGCCGCCAATCGATGTCAGACCCACCTGAATCAGTGACAGACCAATGATCATTACTACCACCCCTGAGACCAGCGGAGTAATAATACGACGTGCCAGATGCAGTACACGCGAGATAACCATCTCGGTGCAGCTTGCCAGCATCAGTGTGCCAAACAACGCCGCCATCATGGTTGGGATATCGGCGCCACCGGTTTTTAGCGCCGTACCGCCCATAATCAGCGGCGCAACAAAGTTAAAGCTGGTGCCCTGAATGGATAACAGCCCTGAACCCACCGGTCCCCAGGCTTTAATCTGAATGATAGAAGCTACGCCAGAAGCGAACAGCGACATACTGATAATGTGTTGAGTATCCTGAGCCGGTAAACCGAGCGCCTGGCAGATTAACAGAGCAGGCGTGATTACCGCGACGAACATGGCCAGCAGGTGCTGACAGGCGGCAAACAGGGTTTGGGCTAGCGGGGGGCGATCTTCAAGACGGTAAATCAGTTCACTGTTGTGAGTCTGCGCAACCGGTTGCGCATTGGTCGACTCTACGGCGTTAACGGACATCAGAGGCAATCCCATGGTGGAAAAGCGGTGATTTTATCTGACCAGGGCAGAAAAGCAAACGTTTGCGAGTAACTATTCTTAATATTTAAAACGGATAAACAAACATTTTTATATAACTTTTCATCATTTTCTGCTTAAAATCCACCCCGATAACTCATTAAGAGCTAAAAATCGACCTGGAATGAATCGTGCGTAGCAGAACTGCAAAGCGCACTAATGGAGCTGTATATGTTTTACCTCGATACATTATCAACACTGGTTGCTGCAACCCTGGTGTTGCTGCTGGGGCGTAAGCTCGTCCAGTCTGTCTCTTTCCTGAAAAAATATACGATTCCCGAACCTGTAGCAGGTGGATTGCTGGTGGCGATCGCGTTGCTGGTGCTGAAAAAAAGCATGGGCTGGGAGGTCAATTTTGATATGACGTTGCGCGATCCGCTGATGCTGGCGTTCTTCGCAACTATCGGCCTGAATGCCAATATTGCCAGCCTGCGCGCTGGCGGCCGCGTGGTGGGCATCTTTCTGATTGTGGTTGTTGGGCTGCTATTAATGCAGAACGCCATCGGTATCGGTATGGCAAGCCTGCTGGGTCTCGACCCGTTGATGGGCCTGATTGCCGGTTCGATAACGCTCTCTGGTGGGCACGGAACCGGAGCGGCGTGGAGCAAGCTGTTTATTGAACGCTATGGTTTCGCTAATGCAACTGAAGTGGCAATGGCATGCGCAACGTTCGGCCTGGTGCTGGGCGGTTTGATTGGTGGTCCTGTCGCGCGCTATCTGGTTAAACACTCCACGACTCCGGATGGTATGCCGGACGATCAGGCAGTACCGACTGCGTTTGAAAAGCCGGATGTTGGGCGCATGATCACCTCGCTGGTGCTGATTGAAACTATCGCGCTGATTGCTATCTGCCTGACGGTGGGCAAAATCGTTGCGCAAATGTTGGTGGGAACGGTGCTGGAACTGCCGACCTTCGTCTGCGTACTGTTTGTTGGTGTGATCCTGAGTAATGGTCTGGCGCTACTGGGCTTTTATCGGGTGTTTGAGCGTGCGGTTTCGGTGCTTGGTAACGTCAGCCTGTCGCTGTTCCTGGCAATGGCGTTAATGAGCCTCAAGCTATGGGAACTGGCTTCGCTGGCGCTGCCAATGTTGGCAATCCTTGTCGTACAGACCGTTTTCATGGCGCTGTATGCGATTTTCGTCACCTGGCGCCTGATGGGTAAGAACTACGATGCGGCGGTTCTGGCAGCCGGGCACTGTGGCTTTGGCCTCGGCGCAACGCCGACAGCGATTGCCAACATGCAGGCGATTACCGAACGTTTTGGCCCATCACATATGGCGTTTCTGGTGGTGCCGATGGTGGGGGCGTTCTTTATCGATATCGTCAACGCACTGGTGATTAAGCTGTATCTGCTGTTGCCGATTTTTGCGCAATAAAGGCCGTGCGGCGGTGTGATAACCGCCGCGATGAAGAGGGTTATGCGTTGGAGTAGCGTTCAGTTTCTGGCATCCAGCGCTCTATCAGCGCCACTGCCTGCTGTGGATAACGTTCGTGAATATGGCGGGCAATGCGCTGAACTTCCGGAATAATGGCCTGATCGCGCAGTAAATCCGCTACCTTAAATTCCGCCGTTCCGGTCTGGCGTGTACCCAACAGTTCACCGGGGCCGCGGATCTCCAAATCTTTTTGCGCAATAATGAATCCGTCGTTGCTGTCTCGCAGCACCTGCAGACGTTTTTGCGCTGTTTTTGACAGCGGTGATTTGTACAGCAGGACGCAGTGAGAAGCGACTGCACCGCGACCGACGCGGCCGCGCAGCTGGTGTAACTGCGCTAAGCCCAGACGCTCCGGGTTTTCAATAATCATCAGGCTGGCGTTTGGTACGTCTACACCGACTTCAATCACTGTAGTGGCGACCAGTAAATGCATTGCACCCTGTTTAAACGCAGCCATGACAGACAGCTTCTCGGCAGGTTTCATGCGCCCATGCACCAGGCCAATATTAAGCTCCGGCAGAGCGAGTTTAAGTTCTTCCCACGTGGCCTCTGCTGCCTGGGCCTCCAGTAAATCAGACTCTTCAATCAACGTGCAGACCCAATACGCCTGACGTCCTTCGTGCGTGCAGGCGTTACGCACACGGTCAATGATGTCGCTGCGCCGGGTATCCGGAATCGCGACGGTGGTGACCGGTGTACGCCCTGGAGGCAGTTCATCAATCACTGATGTGTCGAGATCGGCGTAGGCGGTCATCGCCAGCGTGCGCGGGATTGGTGTGGCGGTCATGATCAGCTGATGCGGGTGGAAACCCTGCTGCTGTCCTTTCTCCCACAGTGCCAGACGTTGGTGAACGCCGAAGCGGTGTTGTTCGTCGATGATAACCAGGGCCAGTCCATTGAACTGAACCTGTTCCTGGAAAATAGCATGAGTGCCGACAATCATCTGGACCTGGCCGCTGGCAATAGCTTCCTGCTGTGCCTGACGCGCTTTACCTTTTTGCTTGCCAGCCAGCCAGCCCACTTCAACACCCAGCGGTGCAAACCAGTTGCGGAAGTTATTTGCGTGCTGCTCAGCCAGTAGTTCGGTGGGGGCCATCAGCGCAACTTGCTTGCCATGTGCAATCGCCCGTAGAGCAGCAAGTGCTGCAACCAGCGTTTTCCCGGAACCAACATCACCCTGTACCAGTCGCATCATCGGGACATCCAGCGCCATGTCGCGTTCAATCTCGGCGGTTACCCGCGCCTGTGCGCCGGTTGGCTTAAAGGGGAGGGCTGCCAGCAGCTTATTTTTCAGCGTATCGTTCGCACTCAGCGGCTGGGCGTGAAAACGTTGGGCTCCGGCGCGTAACGCCAGCATGCTGAGGTTGTGTGCCAGCAGTTCTTCCAGAATCAAACGTCGCTGTGCCGGATGTTGTCCGGTTTCCAGATCGCTTAGCTGGAGTGACGGCGGTGGACGGTGCAGTGTGCGCAGGGCTTCTGGCAGGCTCATCATCCCTTGTAGTAATTCCGGTGGTAGCAGTTCGGCAATGGCGCAGGTATCAAGCAAATCCAGCGCCTGATCGGTTAGTTTACGCAGTGTTGCCTGCTTCACGCCTTCGGTTGTCGGGTAAACCGGAGTGAGCGTTTCCTGGAGTTCCGGCGTGCTGAGATCGCCCTGTACGCGATATTCCGGGTGGATCATCTCAGCGCCATATTTCCCACGTTTAGCTTCGCCATAGGCCAGTACCCGTCTTCCGGTAGCGAGGCTATTTTTCATCGCGGCGCTGAAATTGAAGAAGCGCATCGTCAGAATACCCGAGCCATCGCTTATCTGGCAGGTCATCATCCGGCGGCCACCGAAGGTAATATTGCAGTTCAACACTTCGCCTTCAACGGTGGCGTAGACGCCGGGTAAGAGTTCGCCAATTGGGTAAAGATGAGTACGATCTTCGTAGCGCAGAGGAAGGTGCAACAGGAGGTCCTGCACGGTGTGCAGGCCAATTTTAGCCAGTTTACTGCTTTGTGCTGCGCCAACGCCCGTCAGAGAGTTGAGTGGGATAGCATCCAGTAAACGGCCTTTCATCGTGTTTATCTCGCAGACTGCATAGTGGCCCACCACGTTGCATCGGCTTCAATTTCGCCCTGCGTATTCACGTGGGGATAGGGGAGTCCTTTGCGCTTCGCCACATTGGCCAGCACGGGATATCCCCCTTCAAACAGCAAACGTTGCTGCTCGTCTTCCGGCAGCATGCTGTTTTCTCGTTGGTACATCCCGGCGTTTTGCCGCTGGCGTTGTGCTTCGTACAGAATCAGCGCCGAGGCGACCGAGACATTCAGCGACTGCACCATACCAATCATCGGAATGATGATGTCCTGATCTGCCAAATCTAATGCTTCCTGGGTGATACCGGTTTTTTCCTGGCCCATCAGGATGCAGGTTGGCCGCGTGTAATCAATCTCGCGGAAATCGACAGCTTTGTCAGAGAGGTGAGTTGCCAGAATTTGCATGCCCTGGCTTTTTAACTGCGTGACGGCATCGCCGATAGTGCGGTGAGTTTTCACCTGCACCCAACTGTTGCTGCCCGCGGCAGAGGAGGCCATGGTACGCATACGACTACCCGGCCAGACGGCGTGGACTTCATGCACGCCGACGGCATCCGCGGTACGAATGATCGCAGAAACGTTATGAGGTTTGTGGACTTGCTCCATGCAGACAGTCAGATCAGGCTGACGCCGCGCGAGCATCTCGCGGATACGTGCATAACGCTGTTCATTCATAAAAGACTAGTTTCTGTTACGGGTGACTTTAATCACGTCCGGCATGACGCGGATTTTGCGCATAATGTTCGCCAGATGTACGCGATCGCGGGCAGTGAGGCGAATAAAGGCGCTGTAGACGCGGCCGTCTTTCTCTTCAGTATTCAGACTTTGAATATTGGAGGTGGTCGTGTTGATTGCCGCCGTCAGGTTTGCCAGAGCACCCTGGTGGTTAAACATATCCACCTTAATCTCAGTGATGAACTCCTGCTCGGTTTCCTTATCCCATTCAACCGCCATAAACTTCTCAGGCTCTTTCTGGTAGCCACGGATGTTACGGCAGGACTCATGGTGGATCACCAGACCTTTACCCGGACTGACGTGGGCAATGATTGGATCGCCCGGAATTGGACGACAACATTTCGCGAAGGTGATCAGCACGCCGTCTGCGCCTTTAATAGGCAGATGACCATGACCAGATTGTGCTGGAGTATTTGCCGACACCTCACCCTGCTGAAGGTTTTTCGCAACGACCACGCTCATGGCGTTACCCAGGCCGATTTCAGCTAACAGATCGTCAAGCGTGGCGAGCTTCATGCGCTCAAGCTCACGCTGGATGCTCTCTTGCGGGATCTCTGCCAGTTTACGGCTACCGCCTAAGGCATGGTTGAGCAGACGACGACCCAGACTGACGGAATCATCGCGCTTAAGGTTTTTCAGCAGTTGGCGAATTTTGGCGCGAGCTTTTGAACTGACCACAAAGTTGAGCCATGCCGCATTGGGGCGAGCGCCTGGCGCGGTAATGATTTCAACAGTTTGGCCACTGGAGAGCGGCTGCGAAAGTGGGTAAGGCTGCCTGTCTACGCGGGCACCAACGCAGGCGTGACCGATATCGGTATGCACAGCATAGGCGAAGTCGACAGGTGTTGCACCGGCAGGCAATTCGACAATCCGCCCTTCCGGTGTGAAAACATAAATCTCATCCGGGAAGAGATCAGATTTGACGCTTTCAATAAATTCAAATGAGCTACCGGCGCTTTGCTGCAGCTCCAGCAAGCTTTGCATCCAGCGTTGGGCGCGGATTTGTGCCGTAGTACTGGTTTCGCCGTGCTCTTTATACGCCCAGTGTGCTGCAACCCCCATCTCCGCCATCTGGTCCATGTCTTCAGTACGAATTTGTACTTCAACCGGGACACCGTGTGGGCCGATCATTGAGGTGTGCAAAGATTGATATCCGTTCGCTTTCGGAATGGCAATATAGTCTTTAACGCGACCAGGACGTGGTTTGTACAGGCTATGCATCTGGCCGAGTACGCGATAGCAGGTGTCGGAGTCATGAACAATAACGCGGAAAGCGTAGATATCCATGATCGAGTGAAAACGCTGCTCTTTGAGTACCATCTTGCAATAGATAGAGTACAGATGCTTTTCGCGTCCACTTACACGACACGGAATGCCAGCCTCCTGCAAACGCCCTTCGATTTCTGAGAGGATTTTTTGGATCATCTCTTTACGGTTGCCGCGAGCGGCTTTAACCACTTCTTTAATCACGCGATAGCGGTTCGGGTACAGCGCTTCAAACCCCAGCTCTTCCAGCTCGGTTTTTATATGATGAATACCTAAACGGTGTGCCAGCGGACTGTAGATTTCGAGTGTTTCACGGGCGATGCGGCGACGCTTATCCGGGCGTAATGAGCCCAGCGTGCGCATGTTGTGGGTACGGTCGGCAAGTTTGATGAGAATGACGCGGATATCCTGCACCATCGCCATAATCATCTTGCGAAAGTTTTCGGCCTGCGCCTCTTTCTTATCGCGAAACTTAAGCTTATCAAGCTTTGATACCCCTTCTACCAGTTCAGCAACACTTTTACCAAAAAGCTGTTCCATATCCTGGTAGGTGGCAGGGGTATCTTCAATCACGTCATGCAGCAGCGCAGCCATTAACGTTTCATAGTCGAGTTTCATCTCGGCCAGAATGCAGGCTACCGCTACCGGGTGCGTGATATAGGGTTCACCGCTTGAACGTGTTTGGCCCTCGTGAGCGTCACGTGCAACGAGATACGCCTGCCGAAGACGCTTAATCTGGTCTTCCGGCAGGTAATTTTGAATCAGTTGATTCAGGCTTTCAAACAGATACAAGGGCGACCCGCTTTGTGATTAACGACGACCTTCAGCAATAGCGGTAACGGCTTGTAATTCAGCGGCTTCCTGCTCTTGCTGTTCCTGGCGCTCACGTACGTCGAGGATCTGGTTGTTGATCAGACCTTCTTCGATTTCGCGCAGCGCGATTACGGTAGTTTTATCGTTTTCTTCCGGTACGAGCGGATCCTTTCCGCCTACCTGCATCTGACGAGCGCGACGCGCGGCGACCAGTACCAGGTCAAAACGGTTACCAATTTTCTCTACAGCGTCCTGAACAGTTACGCGTGCCATACTTAAAATGCTCCACAGGTGAAGAAATGACTGGGCATGATACTGAATGTGGGTTCAGTCTGCCAACAGTTTGCTGATTAAAGCGTCATGACGCTGCTTTTGGCGGCTCATGCGCAGACGTTCGGCGCGAATGATGGTTTTCAAATCGCCCAGGGCAGTATCGAAATCATCATTCACAATAAGATAATCATATTCGGCGTAATGGCTCATTTCTGCAACTGCTTGCGCCATACGTTTCGCGATGACCTCTTCACTATCCTGGCCGCGGCCGCGAAGACGGCGATCCAGCTCAATTTTAGAGGGCGGCAAAATAAAAATACTGCGCGCATGCGGCATTTTTTCACGAATTTGCTGCGCACCTTGCCAGTCGATATCTAAAAAGACATCTACGCCGGATGCTAATACTTGCTCAATGGTCTCACGCGAGGTGCCGTAATAATTGCCGAAAACCTCTGCGTGTTCCAGGAACGCATCTCTGCCAATCATGGTTCTGAATTCATCATGGTTCACAAAGAAATAGTGTTCACCATGCACTTCCCCCGGGCGCGGTGCGCGCGTGGTATGTGAAACAGAAACCTGGGTGTCATACAACGGTTGGGTCTTTAATAAAGCCTGAATCAGGCTGGATTTACCCGCCCCACTGGGGGCAGAAACAATATAAAGCGTGCCTTGAGCCATGAGTATCTTAATGTATGTGATTGTCGAAAGAGAGCCTACATACGGGCTTATTATACACGTAGCCGCTTTGCTACGTAGCCTTTGTCACACTTTTTGCGCATGTTTATTGCGTTTTGCGTACCAGTTTCCTGTTTTACTGGGGGTTTGCTGCAAAAAGTGAAAATGCCCAGGAAAGCTGCTCGCATGATGAATTTTTGCCGCTCTGTTTTGATGTGTCTTTGCGCTATACCTGCCGGGAAACGCATTTTCAGGCGGAGGTGGTATGGGGTTATGGAAAAGCATTGTGCTGGTGTTGCTGTTCTGCTATTTGCGGGCCGGGGCCGCGTGTCCCACCTGGTCTGCGGATCGGGCAAACGAGGAAATGTCGCGACTACAACAGCAGATAACGCAATGGAATGATAGTTATTGGAAGCAGGGTGTGAGTGCCGTAGATGACGGTATTTATGATCAGTTGAATGCGCAACTACGCCAGTGGCAACGCTGTTTCGGAGGTGATTCACCGACAGACCTGTCTGCGCCACCGATAAACGGCTCAATATTGCACCCTGTACCTCATACGGGGGTTCGTAAGCTGGCAGATAAGCAAGCGGTGCAGCAATGGATGCAGACGCGTAGCGATCTCTGGGTGCAACCAAAGGTAGACGGTGTTGCGGTAACGTTGGTTTATCGGGATGGCAATCTGATTAAGGCGATTAGCCGTGGTAACGGCCTCAAAGGTGAAGACTGGACGGATAAGGTTCTCCAGATGCCTTCGGTACCGCGGACTGTCCGAGGACTGCTTGCGAACAGCACGCTGCAGGGGGAGATTTTTTTGCAGCTGGATGGGCATATCCAGCAAAAGAAAGGCGGTGTGAATGCCCGTTCTAAGGTTGCCGGTATGATGATGCGGCAGAACACGCCGGAGTTATTACGCTCTCTGAACATATTTATTTGGGCCTGGCCTGATGGTCCTGTGGAGATGACGGAAAGACTACGGCAACTCACTGATGCGGGGTTCAGCCTCACTCAACGCTATACGCAGTCGGTGGCAAATGCGGATCAGGTTGAGCATGCCCGCGCCAGATGGTGGACTTCGGCATTGCCTTTCGTGACGGATGGGGTGGTGGTTCGCGCAGAAAAAGAGCCGCAAGCACGGCATTGGTTTCCTGGGCAGGGAGACTGGCTGGCGGCATGGAAATACCCCCCAGTTTCCCGGGTATCTGAAGTAACAGGTATTCAGTTCTCTGTTGGTAAGAGTGGAAAAATTGCCGTTGTTGCTGTGTTGGCACCCTTCATGCTGGATGATAAACGGGTACAGCGCGTCAATGTTGGATCTGTACGACGCTGGAATGAATGGGACATTGCGCCTGGCGATCACATTCTGGTGAGTCTGGCCGGACAAGGTATTCCCCGCATTGATGAGGTTGTCTGGCGTAGTACCCAGCGCATTAAACCAATACCACCTGATGGGCACTTTAATTCACTGACCTGTTTTTATGCCGCGCCCGAGTGTTACGAGCAGTTTGTGGCCAGGCTGATCTGGGTTGGGGCAAAAGAGGTGCTGGATCTGCAGGGGATAGGTGAGGCGGGATGGCGGGAGTTGCATCAGGTATATCGCTTTGAGCACATTTTTTCCTGGCTCGGATTAACCCAGGAACAGTTACGATCCACATTTGGGATAAGCAAAGGGGAGAGGCTGTGGCATCAGTTTAATCAGTCTCGTCGTCTTCCCTTCAACCGCTGGGTTGGTGCGATGGGCATACCGTTAACCCAGGACACAGTGAATGCCAGCGGTGATAGCGCCTGGCAGCAACTACAACAACGCGATGAAAAAGATTGGCGACAGCTTCCGTCTATGGGTGAGCGGCGGGCCCGGCTGGTGATGCAATGGCTGAAAAACAGGGAGGTAATAGCGCTGAGCAACTGGTTAGCTGCTCAGCGTATCGCGGGTTTTATGCCTTAATGGCCTTCATGGCGATAATAAAATACCGGTAGTCCCAACTTCAGGCGAAGTGCCAGTAAACGTGCTGTAAAGCCGAACAGTAGGGTAGATATAACCACAACATCATGGCTGGAGACATAATGTTGTAGCACGATGTAAAGCACGGCAGCGGCAAATGACACGCCGGCATAAAGTTCTTTCTGGAAGACGAGTGGAATACGTTTGCAGAACATATCGCGTAATACACCGCCAAAGACACCGGTGGTAACCGCTGCAACCACGGCAATAATTGGCCCGTGTCCCATATCCAGTGCAACCTGTGCACCGATAATAGAAAAGACCACCAGGCCCAGCGCATCCAGTACGAGGAAGATTTTACGCAGGTAGGGCATCACGGGAGCAATAATCGTTGTCAGTACCGCGGCAGTGGCTACGATAATGACATATTCAGGGTGTTTCACCCAGCCGAGCGGATAGTGGCCGAGAAGAATGTCGCGAACTGATCCACCGCCAATGGCTGTCGCGGTGGCAATAATAATGACGCCAAATGTATCCATACGACGACGACCTGCCGCAAGCGCACCCGTCATGGCTTCAGCAGTGATACCAATTAAATATAAAACGTGTAACAGCATGTCTTCCCCCTGATTTGCTGGGGGCTAAGGTTAACGATTTGTGCGCACTGTCACGATTGAGATTTTCTAAGGCGAAGTGATTTTAATAACTACAGCTAATGCTGGCTTGATGAAAATGCCATATGGCATGCGCTTCATTATATTATTGATGGTGATAAATGATGAGAAAATATAATGCGTAGTGAGGGGTTATAAACACGCTCATTGGAAAAAACACGTAGCGCCGCCGTTTATCGACGGGCTACGTGAGATGGTGACTTACTCGATGTTCTGGATCTGCTCGCGCATTTGTTCGATCAATACCTTCAGTTCAATCGCGGAGTTAGTGACCTCTGCATTGATAGACTTCGATGCCAGGGTGTTCGACTCACGGTTGAATTCCTGCATCATGAAGTCCAGACGGCGACCTACCGCCTCTTTTTTCTTCAGGATGTTGTAGGTTTCTTTGACGTGGGCTTCCAGACGATCGAGCTCTTCCGCCACATCGATGCGCTGTGCCATCAGCACCAATTCTTGCTCAAGACGGTTATTTTCGAGTTGGACCTGCGCGTCTTCCAGTTTGGCGACCAGACGCTCACGCTGCCACTGCAGAATTTCCGGCATATGTGCACGTACCTTCGCCACTTCAGCGCTAACGCCTTCCAGACGTTGCTCGATCAGTGCTTTCAGGGCCTGGCCTTCAGTTTCACGCGCGACAATGAAATCATCCAGTGTACCGTCAAGCGTGGCGAGGATTTCAGCGGCAATAGCATCCAGGTCTTGCTCCTGAGCAGCCATTACACCCGGCCAGCGCAGGATATCGACCGGATTAATTTCGCCTTCATCGCTCTGCATCTTGACCCAGTTAGCAGCACTAACGAGCTGTTTAGCGAGTTTTTCATTCAGAATGAGCTCGCCTTGTGCGCTGGCATCAGGTTCAAAACGCAGTGTGCATTCGATTTTACCACGTGTCAGACGTGTGCGGATGCGCTCACGCACAACAGGTTCAAGACTACGGAACTGCTCCGGCAGACGAAAATAGGTTTCCAGATAACGCTGGTTTACCGAGCGCATTTCCCAGGTAGCGCTACCCCATTCACCCTTGATTTCACGCCGGGCGTAGGCGGTCATGCTGCGGATCATAGACGTTCCTGTTTTTGAAGATGAGATGGGAGGATTATAGCCATCCACGTCTTGTCAGGATAGGAATAACCGTCGGAAGTCCGTATAATGCGCAGCCACATTCGTTTCAAGCCGGAGATTTTATCATGCGTCCAGCAGGTCGTAGTGCCAATCAGGTGCGTCCCGTCACCCTGACCCGTAATTATACAAAACACGCTGAAGGCTCCGTGCTGGTCGAATTTGGTGATACCAAAGTGTTGTGCACCGCGTCTATTGATGAAGGTGTTCCGCGTTTCCTGAAAGGCCAGGGCCAGGGATGGATCACCGCAGAATATGGCATGCTGCCTCGTGCCACGCATACCCGTAACGCACGTGAAGCGGCAAAAGGTAAGCAGGGTGGCCGTACCATGGAGATTCAGCGTCTTATTGCGCGTGCGCTGCGTGCCGCAGTTGACCTGAAAACCCTTGGCGAGTTCACCATTACGCTGGACTGCGATGTTATCCAGGCTGATGGTGGTACGCGTACCGCATCCATTACCGGTGCCTGTGTCGCTTTGGCTGACGCGCTGAACAAACTGGTAGCAAGCGGTAAGCTGAAAACCAACCCAATGAAAGGGATGGTTGCGGCGGTCTCCGTAGGTATTGTAAATGGCGAAGCGCTCTGCGACCTGGAATACGTTGAAGATTCTGCCGCAGAAACCGACATGAACGTGGTAATGACCGAGGACGGTCGCATTATTGAGGTGCAAGGTACGGCAGAAGGTGAGCCGTTCAGCCACGAAGAGCTACTCACCCTACTGGCATTGGCCCGAGGGGGAATCGAATCCATTGTAGCGACGCAGAAGGCGGCGTTAGAAAATTGATTTTAAAGGCGACTGATGAGTCGCCTTTTTTTTGTCTGTAATAAAGTGAGATGAGGAGCGAATCCATGAAACCGTATCAGCGCCAGTTTATTGAGTTTGCGCTTAGCAAGCAGGTACTAAAGTTTGGCGAATTTACGCTGAAATCCGGGCGCAAAAGCCCCTATTTCTTCAACGCCGGGCTGTTTAATACCGGGCGCGATCTGGCACTGTTAGGCCGTTTTTATGCCGAGGCGCTGGTGGATTCCGGTATTGATTTTGATCTGCTGTTTGGCCCTGCGTACAAAGGTATTCCTATCGCTACCACAACAGCGGTTGCATTGGCGGAGCATCACGACAAAGATTTACCGTACTGCTTTAACCGTAAAGAGGCTAAGACCCACGGTGAAGGCGGCAACCTGGTAGGGAGCGCGCTACAAGGACGTGTGATGTTGGTTGATGATGTGATCACCGCCGGGACAGCGATTCGCGAGTCAATGGAGATTATCCAGGCGAATGGCGCACGGCTTGCTGGTGTATTGATTTCTCTCGATCGTCAGGAACGTGGGCGTGGTGAGATTTCAGCTATCCAGGAAGTAGAGCGTGACTATGGTTGTAAGGTGATTTCTATTATTACCCTGAAAGACCTGATTGCATATCTGGAAGAGAAGCCTGAAATGGCAGAACATCTGGCAGCCGTGCGAGCATATCGCGAAGAGTTCGGGGTGTAATTCAATTACCGGGTGGCGCTACGCTTATCCGGCCTACAGTTATGTAGGTCGGATAAGGCGAAATCGCCATCCGGCAACTGTATTACTGTAGTTGTGCCGCGACTAACGGCCAGCGGGTGTCAAAGTCATCCGTTGGACGGTATTTAAATTCGCTGCGCACAAAACGAGATAACATACCTTCACAGAAAGCCAGTAACTGACTGGCCAGCAGCGTTTCATCTACAGTGTAACCTTCGCCTTCACGCATTCTTTTTTCTCGCAGAACCTGGCGCAACTGTGCCTCAATGCGTTCAAAAAGCTGGTTAATACGGCCTTGCAGACGATCCTGTTCAAACATGAGCGCATGCCCGGTCAGAATGCGCGTCAGACCGGGGTTACGTTCACCGAACCCTAAAATCAGCAGAACAATCAGACGCAGACGTGCGTTGGTGTCCTTTTCATCTTTTAAGATCAGATTGATACGGGTAATCAGACTATCTTCGATAAACTCAATCAAGCTATCGAACATGCGGGTCTTGCTGGGAAAATGGCGATACAATGCCGCTTCGGAAACGCCCACAGAGGCTGCCAGTTTTGCTGTCGTGATACGCTGGCTTCCATCACTGGATTCCAGCATCAGCGCCAGAGACTGAAGTATTTCTTCGCGACGATTCCTTTTCGCAGTTTGCTTTTCTACCATGTTACAAAATACCCCTGAAAATAAGCACTTGCCAGGCAGGCATCCACACAGCGACCGCAAACGACTGTTTGCGGTATGTTATTGCATTATTACGCTGAGGGATGCTTCTCTACGGGTTACTTGCGCCCGGAATGGCCGAAGCCGCCTTCGCCACGATCGGTGGCTTCAAACTCTTCCACCAGATTAAATTCAGCCTGCACAACCGGTACAAAGACCATCTGCGCAATACGTTCGCCAGGCTCAATGGTGAAGCTATCCTGGCCACGGTTCCAGATAGACACCATCAGCTGACCCTGGTAGTCGGAATCAATCAAACCGACCAGGTTACCCAGTACGATACCGTGCTTATGACCCAGACCAGAGCGCGGCAACATCACTGCGGCCAGTGAGGGATCGGCGATATGGATGGCTAACCCGGTTGGCACCAGCGTCGTTGCGCCAGGCGCTAATTCTACGGCGTCATCAAGACAGGCACGCAGGTCAAGTCCGGCAGAACCAGAGGTGGCGTATGTCGGGAGCGGAAATTGCTTCCCGACGCGCGGGTCCAGAATTTTAACGTCGATTTTTTTCATCATAACGGGTCACGATCTCGTCGAGTAATAATTGGCCCAGGAGTTCTTTGCGCTCAAGCGGTAAGACTTTATCTCCATCCTGCCAAAAAAGGTGTAATGCGTTGCTGTCGCTGTTAAATCCTTGAGTAGAAAGCGAAACATCGTTCGCACAGATCACATCAAGGTTTTTGCGTAGGCGTTTTTGCCGGGCATATTCTTCCACATTATTTGTTTCGGCGGCAAACCCAACGACAAAAGGACGGTTAACATCCAGTGCGGCAACGCCTGCAATAATATCCGGGTTCTTGATCATTTTTACTGTTAATTCATCGCCCTGCGTCGCCTGCTTTTTGATTTTTTCGTGGGCGACGGTCTCTGCGCGATAATCAGCAACTGCGGCGCAGCCAATAAAAATATGCTGCTGCTGCACTGAAGATTGCACGGCTGCTTCCATTTCTAATGCCGTCATGACATCTACGCGCTGTACAAAAGCAGGTGTGGGCAGCGAAACGGGGCCCGATACCAGAGTGACATTCGCCCCGCGTTTGGCTGCGGCGGCGGCGATAGCAAATCCCATCTTCCCGGAGCTATGGTTGGAAATATAACGCACAGGATCAAGCGGTTCGCGCGTTGGGCCCGCGGTTATCATGATATTAAGATGTTGCAGATCGTTTACAGAAGAAAAATGTTCTGCCGTCATATCCACAATTGTTAAGGGATCCAGCATACGGCCAGGACCGATGTCGCCACATGCCTGACTACCACTGTCGGGTCCCCAAATGAGCAAACCGCGGGAGGCGAGGACGCCAAGATTATGTTGAGTTGCGGCGGCGCGGTACATTTGCTGGTTCATGGCCGGCAGCACTGCAACAGGAGCAGGGGTTGCCAGACAGATTGTTGAAACCAGATCGTTGGCCATTCCTGCTGCGACGCGAGCAATCAGATCTGCCGTGGCGGGGGCCAGAATAACTAAATCGGCCCACTTACCCAGTTCAATATGACCCATTGCGGCTTCAGCCGCGGGGTCAAGCAGGCTGTCGGATACCGGGTAGCCCGAAACTGCCTGTAAGCTCAGGGGAGTAATAAAGGCTTTTGCCGCCTCAGTCATTGCTACGCGGACGTCTGCGCCACGTTCCCGTAAACGACGCACCAACTCAGGGGTTTTGTACGCAGCAATGCCGCCACTGACGCCAAGTACAATTTTTTTACCGGCCAGGCTCATCATGATCTTTCCTGTTGGGTTACACCAGAAGGCGGATATTTTATCACACTCCATCATTTATCGTGCTTTTGACCATGATCCACTTTGCGAAGCGCCACGAGGAATGGATAACAGAGCGTCGATCCACCGCTGGTGTTATGCCACCATGCGGATGCAAAAGGGAGGGGATGCATGAAAAATACAGGATGTTTGATGCCCCGGGAAAAGATGATGGAGTTTGGGGTCAATTCACTGACGGACGTCGAGTTACTGGCGCTGTTTTTACGCACTGGAATCAGGGGAAAAGATGTCCTGACGCTGGCGAAAGAAATGCTACAGCAGTTTGATTCGCTTTACGGCTTGTTGTCGGCTGACTACATGGATTTTAGCCTGGTTCAAGGCATTGGCCTTGCGAAGTACGCTCAGCTTAAGGGCATTGCTGAGTTGGCAAGACGCTACTACGACGTGCGGGTGATAGAAGAAAGGTCGATACTTAGCCCGAAAATGGCACGCGAGTTTCTGCAAAGTCAGCTATCGCAAGAAGAGCGCGAGATCTTTTTGGTGATCTTCATGGATTCGCAACATCGAGTGATAAAACACAGCAAACTTTTTTCCGGGACGCTTAGCCATGTAGAGGTGCATCCGCGAGAAATTGTTCGTGAAGCGATAAAAATGAATGCGTCGGCGGTGATCCTTGCGCATAATCACCCCTCGGGGTGTGCAGAGCCGAGCAAAGCAGATAAACTCATCACCGAGCGTGTTGTGAAATGCTGTCAGTTCATGGATATCCGGGTGCTTGATCATCTGATAATTGGACGCGGAGAGTACGTTTCTTTAGCGGAACGCGGTTGGATTTAACGCACTTTACGCGATCCATCGGGATCTTTGTCTGTTCGGGACTTGAGCACATCGCTGACTCAGCGTATACTACGCCACCTTTGAGAATCTCGGGTTTGGCATTTGGGCCTGGCAATCGAGAGTTCGCAAATACATAAAATCATTCATTCGGCATCCAACGACGTTGCAGTATGAACGATTAAGTGTATTGAACTGCGATAACCGGGCTGAGAAGCCTGACGAGGCGCCAATACCCCATACGAAGCTCGAGCTAATTTGATTTTTGGAGAATAGACATGTCCCGAGTCTGCCAAGTTACTGGCAAGCGTCCGGTGACCGGTAACAACCGTTCCCACGCACTGAACGCGACTAAACGCCGTTTCCTGCCTAACCTGCACTCTCACCGTTTTTGGGTTGAGAGCGAGAAGCGTTTTGTCACCCTGCGTGTATCTGCTAAAGGTATGCGTGTAATTGATAAGAAAGGCATCGAAACAGTTCTGTCCGAACTGCGTGCCCGTGGCGAAAAGTACTAAGTACTAAGAGGAAATAAATCATGGCTAAAGGTATTCGTGAGAAAATCAAGCTGGTTTCTTCTGCTGGTACTGGTCACTTCTATACCACTACGAAGAACAAACGTACTAAGCCGGAAAAACTGGAACTGAAAAAATTCGATCCAGTTGTTCGTCAGCACGTTTTATACAAAGAAGCGAAAATCAAATAATTTCGCTTTGATGTAAAGAAAAACCCTGCCTCGGCGGGGTTTTTTGTTTTCTGGCCGTCCCCATATTAATGAGACCTGTTACAGCGCCGGAGATGCTATGCCTGAATTACCTGAAGTCGAAACCAGTCGTCGTGGTATTGAGCCGCATCTGGTAGGGGCGAAGATTTTACACGCCACTGTACGTAATGGCCGTTTGCGCTG
Source organism: Citrobacter sp. U14242 (assembly GCF_046555775.1). Classification (NCBI taxonomy): domain Bacteria; kingdom Pseudomonadati; phylum Pseudomonadota; class Gammaproteobacteria; order Enterobacterales; family Enterobacteriaceae; genus Citrobacter; species Citrobacter sp. U14242. The sequence goes on along the minus strand of NZ_JBKGLW010000002.1, from coordinate 323,086 downwards.
GCCGGTATCTGAGGAAATCTACCGCCTGAGTGATAAACCTGTATTGAGCGTACAGCGCCGCGCGAAATACCTGCTGCTGGAACTGGCGGATGGCTGGATTATCATTCATCTGGGGATGTCGGGTAGTCTGCGTATTCTTCCTGAAGAACTTCCCGCAGAAAAGCATGATCACGTCGACTTAGTGATGAGTAATGGCAAAGTCCTGCGGTATACCGATCCCCGACGTTTTGGCGCCTGGCTGTGGACGAAAGAACTGGATGGACATAATGTCCTCGCTCATCTTGGCCCAGAGCCGCTGAGCGACGATTTCAACGCCGCTTATCTCCAGCAGAAATGCGCAAAGAAGAAAACGGCGATAAAACCCTGGCTGATGGACAACAAGCTGGTGGTGGGGGTGGGCAATATCTACGCCAGTGAGTCCCTCTTTGCGGCTGGCATCCACCCTGACCGCCTGGCATCATCGCTGTCGAAAGATGAGTGTGAGCTGCTGGTACGCGTTATTAAGGCTGTATTGCTGCGCTCTATCGAGCAGGGTGGAACGACGCTGAAAGATTTTCTGCAAAGTGACGGTAAGCCAGGCTATTTTGCTCAGGAATTACAGGTTTATGGACGTGAAGGTGAGCCTTGCCGCGTATGCGGAGCGCCAATAGTTGCGACTAAGCACGCTCAGCGAACGACGTTCTACTGCCGTCGCTGTCAGAAATAACATTCTTGGCAGGCCGGATAAACCTTGTCGGCTTACCCGGCTAAATGCACTACTTCAGCTTATCCATTAGCGCCTGATGAACATTTTTCGGCAGGAAGTGGGTCACGTCACCCTGGTGGCGGGCGACTTCTTTAACCAGCGATGATGAAATAAACGACCACTCTTTAGAAGGCATCAAAAAGACGCTTTCCAGTTGAGGCATTAAGTGGCGGTTCATGTGCGCCAACTGCATTTCATACTCAAAATCAGCCACGGCACGCAGGCCACGAATCAGAATATTAGCCTGATTATCGCGGGCAAAGTTGGCCATTAAATCGCTAAATCCCATGACTTCTACATTACCCAGATGCGCCGTTGCCTGCTGTGCCAGCTGAACGCGTTCTTCCAGCGTGAACATCGGTTTTTTACTGGGGCTTGCGGCAATTGCCAGGATCACGTGATCAAACATGCTTGTCGCACGTGTCACGATATCAAGATGGCCGTTAGTTATGGGATCGAAGGTTCCTGGATAAATCGCCCGTTTTTGCATGACAGCCCTCAATGCGTTTTGGGTGGCAGGTATGGTTCCAGCAGCTGCAGCAGACGCTGTAGCGCGCCCTGATTCTGGTACAGTACTTCAACAGCATGGCGACCATAAAAATTTCGATAATCTTCATCGGTCAGTAGGGACGAAACCTCTTTCACCAGCGTGGTGACGTCAGTGACGGTGATCAACCCACTTGCCTGTTCCAGTCGGGCGCAAATATCTTTGAAGTTAAAGGTATGCGGGCCCATCAATACAGGAATGGCATGTGCCGCTGCTTCCAGGGGGTTGTGTCCCCCACGCTCAACCAGAGAGCCGCCGACAAAAGCAAGATCGGCAATTCCGTACAGCAGCATCAGCTCGCCCATCGTGTCGCCAATAACCACTTGGGTACTTGAGGACGGAACTTCGCCAGAAGAGCGTGTGGTAAAGCTTAGACCAGCCTGGCGTACGAGGTTAATAGCATCCGGGAAGCGCTCAGGGTGTCTGGGAACCAGAATCAATAAAAGATTCGGGAACTGGTGTAACAGCGCCTGATGAGCTGCAATGATGATGCTTTCTTCCCCGTCATGCGTGCTGGTCGCAATCCATACCGGGCGATGAGGAGCCCACTGGCGTCGTAACGTAATCGCTTTAGCGGCCAGCTGTGGGGTGACGGAAATATCAAACTTCAGGCTACCGGTGACGGTGACCTGATTGTTCCTGGCTCCCAATGTAATGAAGCGAGCGCCATCTTCTTCGTTTTGTGCAGCAATCAGCGTAATGCGGCGTAATAGCCTGCTAACAAATTTCCCTAATTTAGCGTAGCCTGCGGCTGAACGCGCGGAAAGGCGCGCGTTGGCGATGACCAGCGGGATATGGCGCTTATGCAGTGCAGCGATCAGATTTGGCCAGAGCTCGGTTTCCATAATTAACACCAGTTTGGGGTCAACTTTATTCAGGAAACGGTTCAAAGCATCCGGTAAATCATAGGGAAGATAGATATGTTGAACGTCTGTGCCAAAAGCAGATTGCACGCGCTCAGAACCGGTTGGCGTCATGGTGGTAACCGTGATCGGCAAATCGGGATAACGATGTCTCAGAGCGCGGACTAATGGGATTGCTGCCAGTGTTTCACCCACGGATACTGAATGGAGCATGATGCCGCCAGGTTTCAGTGGGCGGCGATAAAAACCGTAGCGTTCACCCCAGCGTTTACGGTACGCCGGAGCTTTACGTCCGCGCACCCAAAGCCGTATCCAGATCAGAGGCTGAATAAGGTAGAAAAGGGCGGTGTAAAGCAATTCTAGCATAATAGTAGCTGGCTTATGGATGTGCTGGGGATTCTATGTATTTAACTATGGCTTTACCATCATTTTTGCTGATTTTTTGAGGAAACTGTACGGATCACGAGAAAGGGGGGCTGAGTTGTGTTGTCCCACTTTGTAATCTCTGCTGTGGAAGGCTAAAAACGGAATGGTTATGGTCATAAAAATCGATCTTTTTATGGAATATGCCAGAGACATAACCACTCCTGAAAAGACAATAATATCAAAGTATTAGCGTTTTTTCTGTGTTTGGTATTTGTTAATTAAATACTTAACATAGAAAATAAAAGCACCGAGGAGTTGACCATTGTGTTTTAAATGTGTGCTTTTCCGCGATAGCTGTTTATACGTAGTGGGTGCCAATAAAGGAATATCTTTCCACGGCGAATTCTCTCTGGCTATTTTGAAGTATTCGACCTCAGCGTAATATTGCGCCCAGTCATGCCAGGGTTTAGTGACGCCGACATAGTGAATGAATACCGTTTGTGATGTGATTTTAAAGGCATCACCACCTTTCTTGGCTAACGTATCGATGTTAAAGAATGAGTTGAATTTATGGTCCAGAATTTTTACGCGATCATTGAAGAGAACGTTCAACGCATCCTGATCGGGATGTGAGAAACGGTTTTCATTGACCTTTGAAATGACCTGCAGAGTCAGATTAGTATCTTTTAATTCTGGAAGATTAAAATACATAAAGCCTGAGTTGAAGTACAGGCCTGGATTGATACCGGCAACAGCAGACGTATCGACAAAGCTATCATGGACAGCCATTAATACATTGCCATTAAATTTTTCCGTGAGTAACGAGGTCAGGCTTCCTTTACATATAATATCAGAGTCAAGATATATAATGCTGCTGAGTTTATCGGCAAAATAATCGATTGCAATAAGTCTGAAATAGATTGAATAATTCCATGCCTTAGATGCTGTAGGTAGATTTTTTAATTCATCATCATCCAGCACATAAAATGTAATATGGGTATTGTATTGACTTGCCAGGACTGAAAAAAGATGAAGCTGATGTTCGTCAAGATAATTAGTGAAAATATGGAAGTGGAAGTTCAGATCCCGGTTATTTAAAAGTACCGATGTAATTGAAACGCCCGTACCATAAAGAAACGGTTTGTCAGCGCCATAGGTAATATTGACACATGTAATGTTGTTATCGTCATTATTAATATGTGCATTCTTAATATATTTTATTATATTTGCTTTCACATCTTTTTCCTTTTGATTCTTTCAGAGTGCACGCGTGTTTATGTAAGACAAAATGGCTCTCCTGTGGGCATAGAATAGAACAAACTGTAAAGGAAGGAAAGAGATACTTGGTGGCTAAATTCTATTGATTAATCATGATGTTATGTTGTGTTTTTTTTGTGGGTAGAACGAAGAAACACAGTGAGAGGAAGAGACTAAAATTAATGGGGGATTTTTACGATGTTATATAATAAGATATGCCCCATAAATCATGTGAGCAAGTGTTTGTTGTTGATTAACAAGGCTATTTGAAGAAGTGAGATTTGAATTCTATGAATCAAGTAAGATACAGTCAAAATGGTAATATCTTGATTTTAAGCAAAGTTGTATTGATCTTAATGATTTTTGGTTTATTTACGATAGATAATCAAGGGGTGCTAAATATGACCTCTTTGCTCGCTGTAGGTTTATCTATTTATTATATTAGAGCCAATAAAATAGACATTAAGAATATTGTCATCGACCTTGTGCAGAAGAGAAAAATATTGTTACTCTTCACGCTGTGGTGTATTTTTTGTATTGTGTTTTTTACCTATAAAGAGAAATCTCTTGATGCCTTTATCATATTGATAAAAGACTGGCGTTACCCGCTAGTGATGATGTTATTTTTCGGAGCATTCAGTAAACATATCACCTCACTGAGACAGTTTTTTGTCATTGGTGCGATACTGACTCTATCCTATATTGTCTTAGTGGTACCAATTTTAAGAATTATAAAAAATAACCCACAGGAACTGTATTTACAGCTTCGCTATGGCTTCGCATTCTATGTTGTTATGCTATTTCCCTTTGTATTAACAGGGGCGATCTTATTCAAGAATCACTTTCTGAAAACAGTATTGTATATCATTTCTGCGCTTGCATTTGTTTTTTTATCATACACCGGGAGTCGGGCAGGAATCTTAGCAGTTGTTGTAGAGATTTTCCTGATTTCATTTCTGGTGAGTAAAACCATCAAGAGATTTATGGCTGCTACCTGCGGCTTGCTATTTATAATGGTTGCTTTGCTTACCGGGGCCTACAACACAGTGGGTCAGGTAAAAATGAAAGTCGATCAAACTCTGCAAATGAATAACGTCACATCCAGTCGTGATGAAATCATCTCAGACCGTTTCCCTTTAGTAATGAAAAATATCAACAATGCCGTCTTTGGCATTGGGTATGGAAATTCTACATACAACCAGTATTTAGAGGACCATAACGCGCCGAAAAATGGTGGGGTATATTCTGAACGGAATAAGAGTTATAATATAGATGAACCATTTTTTATGATAATTTTTTATAATGTCGGGAGCATCGGTCTGCTTTTATTTATTGCAGCGTTTTTTATTACCTTTAAAGATATATACGCCCGTGCCAGAAACCAAAAGGATATTTTTAGCATTTCATTACTGTGTTCTCTCGTTGGCTACATTCTTATATATTGTTTATTTGAAAAAATGTTTATAAATGTCTTTTTGTTATACAGCATAGCTATCCTGATGTTGTATGACAAAAATGAATCGGCAGAGTAATGAATTAACATTAAAATGAGCCTATGTGACGTAGTTGAGAATATAGGCTCAATATTCATAACATGATAGATAGTCTCATGTATTGTTCGTATTCATTTATTCTCTCGTTCACATAGAAAATTTTCATAGATATCGAATTGTCAAGTGAATAGTGGTATAATATAAACGATAAAATAAGATGGTGTGTTCTGCAGTACACAGGTAGCTGTTGAGCCTGGGGCGGTAGCGTGATTTGAAAATTAACAATAACCTGAAAGGGTAGAGTGTGAAAAAGATCCTGGTAATAAAAATGCGCTTTCATGGCGATATGTTGCTAACCACACCGGTCATCAGCACGCTTAAAAAAAATTATCCTGATGCTGATATTGATGTTTTACTCTACGAAGATACCATTCCTATTTTATCTGAAAATCCCGATATCCATGCTTTGTATGGCATAAAAAATAAAAAGAGCTCTGCTTTTGAGAAAGCAAAAAATTTCTTATCACTGATCAAGGCACTACGCGGTAATCATTATGATTTAGTGGTCAACCTTACCGATCAGTGGATTGTTGCTTTACTGTGTCGCTTCCTGGATTGCCCAATAAAGTTGACGCATGATTTTTCGCACAGAAATAAGAAATTCTGGCGCGACAGTTTTACTCATCACGTTCCTCTAAGTGGCGATCATTGGGTTGAACGTAATTTGTCTGTGCTGACGCCATTAAACCTAAAAGAATCCGTCCCGGTATTGAAAATGGTTTATGGTGAGCAGGTCTGGCAATCTGTTCGGAAAAAACTTCCTCAGGTTGATACCCAGAAGTATGTTGTTATACAGCCTACGGCGAGACAAGAATTCAAGTCGTGGGAGAATGATAGATTCTCACTGGTGATTGATGCGATACATCATTTGGGGTATCAGGTTGTACTGACTTCTGGACCCGGTGCCAGCGATATTGCCTGCGTCGATGAGATCGCCAGGGCGTGTGAAACGAAACCTTTAACTGGAATCGCCGGGAAGACAACATTCCCTGAGCTTGCTGCATTGATTGATCATGCTGTACTTTTCATTGGCGTCGACTCTGCTCCGATGCATATTGCCGCAGCGGTTAAAACGCCCATCATTTGTCTTTTTGGCGCTACCGATCATATCGCCTGGCGACCATGGTCTGATGATGTGGTTCAATTTTGGGCTGGTGATTACCAACCAATGCCTGTGCGTGAAAAACTTGATCGAAGTAAGAAATATTTATCTGTTATACCTGCGGAAGACGTGATTGCAGCCATAGCGTCACGGTTACCTAAACTCGATTAATAAAGCATTCGGATATTAAAATGGTTATTGCCTTCTGTTTGTATAAATATTTCCCTTTCGGTGGGTTGCAGCGTGATTTTTTACGCATAGCATCGACAGTCGCATCACGTGGACATCATGTTCGGGTTTACACACAATCATGGCAAGGAAATATTCCAGACAGCCTGGAAATCATCATTGTTCCTGTGAAGTCTTGCTCCAACAACGGGAAAAATGCTGAGTATCATCGATGGGTTAGTAAACATCTTGAGAGTAATCCAGTAGACCGGGTCGTTGGGTTCAATAAAATGCCTGGATTAGATGTTTATTATGCTGCTGATGTTTGTTACGCAGAAAAAGTCGCGCAAGAAAAAGGTTTGCTCTATCGTCTGACACCACGATATCGGCATTATGCTGCCTTTGAGGAAGCAACATTTGCTGAGGGAAAATCAACACAGCTGTTGATGCTAACAGATAAGCAAATTGCGGATTTTCAGAAGCACTATCATACTGAGCAAGCGCGTTTTCATATCCTTCCTCCGGGGATTTATCCTGACAGAAAATACAGCTATCAGCCAAAAAATTGTAGAGCTAGCTTCAGGAAAGAAAATGATATCAGTGATTCCCAGTATTTAATTATACAAATTGGTTCTGATTTTACCCGTAAGGGTGTCGACAGAACTATCAAGGCGATCGCTTCCTTACCGGAAGCTGTCCGCAAGCAAACGATTCTGTTTGTTGTGGGCCAGGATAAGCCTGAACGCTATATAAAGCTGGCAGCAGAGTATGGTGTTGCTGACAATATCAAGTTCTTCCCTGGCCGTAATGATGTCTCAGAGTTAATGGCAGCGGCCGATCTATTGATTCATCCGGCATACCAGGAAGCCGCAGGGATCGTGCTGGTTGAAGCTATTGCAGCAGGTTTACCTGTTATAACAACGGCAGTTTGCGGATATGCCCATTATATTAAAGATGCTGAGTGCGGCATTGTTATTGATGAACCGTTCGAACAAAAATTATTAGATGAAGCTGTTTATTTTTCTTTAACTGACTCAGGGCAGAGAAAAGCATGGAAAGATAATGCACAACACTTTGCTGATACTCAAGACCTTTATAGTCTACCTGAGAAAGCAGCTGATATTATTATAGGTGGTACCCATGGTTGATTTAAAAGAACCATTTTTATCCTTGTGGAAAGGGAAAGATGCTTTTTCTGAAGTGCAGAAGCTGCAGGGAGAAACATTTAGACAGCTCGAAACGCGTAGAACGATAAGGTTTGAGATTGCAGGTAAAAGCTATTTCCTGAAATGGCACCAGGGAACTAAACTGAAGGAAGTTATCAAGAACTTATTCTCTTTACGTTTGCCGGTACTCGGTGCTGATAGAGAATGGAATGCTATACACCGTTTGCAGGAACTGGATGTTGATACAATGCATGGTGTTGGTTTCGGGCAACAAGGTATAAATCCGCTCAACCGTATCTCATTTATTATAACGGAAGATCTGAGTCCGGCGGTTAGCCTGGAAGACTATTGCGCAGATTGGCTGGTGAATCCGCCTTCGCGAAAAGTGAAAATGGCATTAATTGAGCGTCTTGCCATTATGGTCAGAAGGATGCATCAGGGAGGCGTTAATCACCGTGATTGCTATCTCTGTCACTTCTTATTACATCAACCGGCCAATTTTGAGGATAATACGTTCAAACTGTCGGTTATTGATCTGCACCGGGCTCAGATAAGAAATGCGGTTCCTATTCGTTGGCGAAATAAAGATCTGATTGGTTTGTACTTCTCCTCGTTAAACATCGGGTTAACGCAAAGAGACTACGTTAGATTTTTGAAGATATACTTTCAAAAAGACATTAATACAATCATTCATGATGAGTCTGATCTCTTTGCAAGCTATGCAAGAAAAACTAATAAAATTATTAATCATACATCAAAAAATAAACTATAAATATGAAGTAATAGACTTTGTATAGCTACATAGAATAGTTAATTAAGTTTATTCAGCTGGCCAGTAATTGTTAATCTTTACTTCACGATGACTGTGCTGGCTTAATTATATTAGAGGGTTTGAACTCATGCACGTGCTGGTCATTTCGCTTCCTTTTGACGATGCCCGACGAAAACGCGTATCAGATATAATGAATGAATTAAATATCGAGTATTCGTTCGTTGATGCTATCTATGGAAAAAATTTGTCTGCCGAAGATAAGAGCAAGATACGGTTAACTGACTTTCAGCACAGGGAAAATCATACGCCTACTGATGGTGAACTGGGTTGCTCACTAAGCCATATGAAGGCATTCAAACAGTTTGGGCAGAGTGGACAAGATTGGGTTTGTATTCTTGAGGATGACGCGATAATTGATCAGAATTTTAAGGAATTTATATCGACTGTCGATGAAAGTGTTCTCAATAAAGACGCGTTATACCTACTTGGTGGGCAGGATGGTTTAAGGTATAAGAATAAAGTTGTCTTAAATTTGGTTAAGCTCAAGAAAATTGGTGGCCAGACCTTCGGTAAGGTCATATTTGGTCATGGGTATGTTTTACGAGCCTGCGGTTATTTAATGAATTCTGTAACAGCTCAAAAACTTGTTTCCCGTTTTGAAAATAACTTTTTCATCATAGATGAATGGGCATATCTGATGCGCCAGGGCTATTTTTCTGATATATACCTGGCAAACTTTGTCCATCACCCTGAAGAGTTGTCCGGGAGCTGGTTAGAGAAAGAACGTAAAGAGATAAAGAGTCACAAGAAAAAGCAGAAATCACTTCTCAGACGTAAAATTTCATCCTCATACTGGCATACCCGACGAATGATTCTCGGATTATGTTGGTGGAAGTAGATGAATGCAACAATGCGTAACCGTGGATGAAATACGATATAGTGCATAGTTTTGGTCAGCGACAGATATGTTAAATAGCAAAGCGATTGTATAAGAATGAATTTAACATATCTGCGATATCTGAATAATTACAGCAGCGCTATGTGAGAATAAACCTGAGTGGGTTCAAGCATAGCAAGTTTTCCTTCCGGGGCACGACATGTGACCTGATTCTTCCCGTATCCCCCAATCAACCCCGGGTCCGTAGGGCCATATAGCGTAACATTCGGCCGATCCAGTGCGGCGGTCAAGTGGCTTAATCCGGTATCAACGGATACCACAAACTTAGCGCCAGCTAATATCCGGGCGACATCCCCAAGATTCATTCGCGGTAAAACGTCTACGTAATCAAATCCTTCTGCCAGTCGTCTGGCTCGCGCTTCTTCATGCGGAGCACCCCAGGGGAGCTTAATACGTATTTCTGCGTGATTTAATAAGCCAATGAGCTCCCGCCACTTCGCTTCCGGCCAGTGCTTGTCATCACGAGTGGTGGCGTGCAGGAAGACGGCGTACTGCCCTGCATCAGCATTGAGTCCATTCACAAAATGCTGTGCAATAGCGTAATCACCCTGCGACTGGGGTTTGGCATATCCCAGACTTTTCGCGAACAGCTCACGAGTACGTTCAACAGCATGCTGTTGTCTGGCGATATGATGCTTACGGTTATAAAACAGACTCGCCAACGGTTCGCGCGCGGTACTCCAGTCCATACCATGCTTAATGCCATGCGCCAGACGTGTGACCAGCGCGGCGCTTTTTACCAGCCCCTGTGCATCGATAACGACGTCATAGTTCTGTAAACGCACCGCATCGCGAAAAGCTGTGCGCTCAGCTTTAATGGGGGCGGAAAACCAGGCTTTACGCCAGCGGCGAATCGCCACCGGGATCACACGGTCAACGGCCGGATGCCAGGAGGGGATTTGAGCAAACCCTTCTTCCACTACCCAATCAAACTGAATATCCGGAATGGCCTGCTGCGCATCTGTTAATGCGGGCAATGTATGCAGCACATCGCCCATTGACGATGTTTTAACGATCAGAACCCGCATCCGTCAGACTTCCTCTTGTAACAACAGGTCATTCAGTTCTTCCAGTACGCGCTGAGGTGTGATGTCAATCAGGCTCTGGTGATACCCTTGTGCAGTATCCCCCTTACGCACCTTATGATAGCCCGTAATCAGGCGAATCACGCGAGCTTTGTGGGAAAGTGGTGGAGTGAAATCCGGGCTGCTGGGGCCATACAGCGCGACCAGCGGACAATTTAGTGCGGCAGCCACGTGCATCAAACCGGAGTCATTGGTGACCACGGCTTTGCAGGCAGCGAGCAGGATAACGGCCTGCTCCAGCTGCGTTTCACCAGCCAGGTTCCGACACCATGCCTGCTGTTCAACGCTCAGTGCAGCCAGAATCTCATTGCCAGCTTCATGATCCTTAGCCGAGCCAAACAGGACAACTTGATAGCCTTCGTCGATCAGCTGCTTTGCCAGTTCAGCATAGTGGTAATGTGGCCAACGTTTCGCTGGACCAAATTCTGCACCCGGGCAGAAACCGATGATTGGACGTTCAGCCGAGAGGGAAAATTGGCTACAGGTAAGTGACTTCTCGCCTTCACTGACCTGCAATTGTGGCCACAGCAGCGGCTGTGGTAAATCTTTGGCTGTGAGCATCACGCCTTTATCGTACGCTAACGCGACATAGCGCTCGACCATCAGTGGCCAGGCTTCCTTATCCAGTACACGCACATCGTTCAGCAGACCATAACGCATCTCGCCACGCCAGCCGGTACGATGAGGAATACCCGCGAAGAAAGGTACCAGTGCGGATTTAAACGAGTTCGGCAGGACGTACGCGCGATCGTAGCGTTTATCACGCAAATTGTGGCCCAGTTTGCGGCGCTCGCCAATCTCCAGTGCGCCGTGTCCAAGCGGCATGGCGATAGCATCGTTGACTTCAGGCATGCGCGATAATAACGGACGACACCATGCAGGTGCCATCACGTCGATTATTGCCTGGGGATAGCGCGCCTTGAGCGTGCGGTAGAGACTTTGTGACATCATCATGTCACCCACCCAGGACGGGCCAACCACCAATATCTTCATTCACTTCATCCTTCAAGCTGTCTCTGCGTTGGCTGCGGGGTACTCGGCCCATCCCTGGGCCTCCCCTCTTCGGGGCCGCTGCAAGCAACGTTCAAATCTGTTCCAGACAGATTTGTCACTCCGGTCACTTACTCTTGTAAGCTCCCGGAATGAATGAGGGACATCCGTGTCCCTCACCAAAGGCAGCCTCCGGCAGTTCAAATTCGTTCCAGACGAATTTGTCACGTAGTTGCCGCCTTGATACCGCTCGAATGATTTTGTTAATTTGTATCGTTGTTGCGGTTCAGCCAGGCCATATATTCCGTCACGCCTTCGGCAACGGTCTTGAACGGTTTGTCATAGCCCGCAGCGCGCAGGTTAGTCAGATCCGCCTGAGTAAATGCCTGATAGCGGCCCTTCAGTTTTTCCGGGAACGGAATGTACTCAATGCTGCCTTTTTTGTGGTATGCCAGTGTGGCATCCGCGACGGCCTGGAAAGACTCTGCGCGACCAGTACCGAGGTTAAAGATGCCGGAAACGCCGTTTTCCAGGAACCACAGGTTTACTGCTGCAACATCGCCGACATAGACGAAATCACGTTTGAAGTTTTCACTGCCTTCGAACAGCTTGGGTGTTTCGCCGTTGTTGAGCTGAGTATTGAGATGGAAAGCTACGCTCGCCATGCTGCCTTTGTGACCTTCACGCGGCCCGTAGACGTTGAAATAACGGAAGCCAACGATCTGAGAATTTGCTTCTGGCAGGATCTGGCGTACATATTCGTCGAACAGGAATTTTGAGTAGCCATAGACGTTCAGCGGTTTCTCATATTCACGAGATTCGATGAAGTCAGAGGTACGACCGCCGTACGTTGCTGCAGAAGAGGCATACAGGAAAGGAATTTCACGCTCCAGGCAGTAGTGCAGCAGCTCTTTGGAGTATTGATAGTTGTTGTCCATCATATACTTGCCATCCCACTCGGTCGTGGAAGAACACGCGCCTTCGTGGAAAATTGCCTCGATATCGCCGAAATCTTCTCCAGCCATAATCTGGATCAGGAAGTCTTCCTTATCCATATAGTCAGCAATATTCAGATCCACCAGATTCACAAACTTGGTGCCGTCTTTTAGGTTGTCCACCACCAGAATATCGGTGATGCCTTTGTCATTCAGAGACTTAACGATGTTGCTGCCGATAAATCCCGCGCCGCCGGTAACGATGATCATAAATGTAACCTTCGAATTATGGAGTCAGAGACAATCTCAGACACGAATGTCTCTAATCATATCACTACATGGCTTCGGCTTCAGCAGTACGTCGCGTTATGTGGCGTGTGGCATTTGTGTTGGTTATTGTTTTCATTGTTTATACTCTTGATTGAAATAGCGTAGGCAGAGTGGTGTATGATTCACGTCATGAATGAGTATTCAAGTGTGCGGTGCCGGCTTTTTCGGAGCCATCAACGAATGGATAAGCAAGGCAGAGTACTGTGTTGGGACTGACAATAGTCGTTGGAATGAAAATAATATATGCAACTTAAGAAGATAATTATTACAGGTTATGAAACCAGTGGCCTCGGCGGCATGGAGACGGTATGTATTAATCTGGTGAAGCTGCTGCGGATGCAAGACCCTGATATTGATGTCTCTTTTGTTTTTTTTAAGAAAAATAATAATAGCAATGTCAATAATGACTGGCTCACGGGGCAGCGCTATTGTCATCTTTCTTCTAATATAAAAATAACTAAATTAAGAAGACTCAGTTTTGCTTATGGTTTGCGAAGAATTATTCTTCAGGAAAGTCCAGATGTAATTATATCTCTGGATACGCTTTCATGTTACATCAGTCACGTTGCAAGAAAATATACAAGCAAGCAGGTTAAAATATTTTCATGGTTCCACTTCTCCATTTTTAACTTCTACAAAAATAATTACAAGAAAAAAATCAAGTACATTAATAAAGCCGACTATCATCTTTCAATTAGCTCAGGGATAACTCAGCAGCTCATTGAGATGGGAATAGAGAAAAGCACTATTGCAACGATTTACAATCCCGTTGCGCGATGCGATATCCGTATCCCTACCCCTGAGAAGCATGCCCGGTTTGTGTATGTAGGTCGGGTTGTGGCAGATGGACAAAAAAATGTACGTAGTCTTTTCAACGGGTTGGCTCAACTAAAAGGGAAGTGGTCCCTGGATATTGTCGGCACCGGTCCGGATGTTGATACCTTAACGGCATTAGCTGAAACGTTGGGAATTAGTGGAAATATTCACTGGCATGGTTGGCAGAAATCACCATGGGAATATATTCAGAACACGCTAAAAAATATCACCTGCCTGCTGCTAACTTCTCATTTTGAAGGTTTCGTTATGGTTCTGGTTGAAGCCAGTGCTCACGGTGTTTATGCCATTAGCTCTAATTGTGAAACGGGGCCTGCAGACATTATCAAAGAAGGGGTAAACGGTAATTTATACCCTACTGATGAACCGGAAAAATTTGTTTCCTTGCTACAGGGAATTGTTGATGGAAAAGCGTTGCCTGCCGGCGAGCAGATTCAGCAGGCGATTGAGGAATTCTACGAGGACAACTATATCATTAAGGTTAATAAGGCCTTTGCTATGGCAGGATTTACTATAGCACCACCATCAGCGTCTCAGGTCATTGATGACGCGACAACGTAAGTCAGGTCGTGATGCCAGGTCTGTCATTCCTGAAAGGTTATGTGGGTACACGTGATTTATGCTGCATTTTAGATAAGTCATGATGAGTCATCTCGTACAAACCAATAGCATTGGGTAATATATGCTGAAATTTGCCCAGTCTGGAGAATTGCAATGCGTGGGAATTTTTATAAGCAGTTAACGAACGATCTGGAAACCGCACGCGCGGAAGGGTTGTTTAAAGAAGAGCGCATTATTACGTCTGCTCAGCAGGCGGATATCACCGTGGCTGACGGAAGTCACGTTATTAACTTTTGTGCGAACAACTACTTAGGGCTGGCTAATCACCCGGAACTGATTGCAGCGGCAAAAGCGGGTATGGATTCTCACGGATTTGGTATGGCCTCGGTGCGCTTTATTTGTGGCACTCAGGACACCCATAAGCAACTGGAGCAAAAACTGGCTGCGTTCCTGGGTATGGAAGATGCCATTCTTTACTCTTCTTGCTTTGACGCCAACGGCGGCCTGTTCGAAACGCTGCTGGGAGCAGAAGATGCCATCATCTCTGATGCCCTGAACCACGCCTCTATTATCGATGGTGTGCGCCTGTGCAAAGCGAAGCGTTTCCGCTACGCCAACAACGATATGCAGGAGCTGGAAGCGCGTCTGAAAGAAGCGCGTGAAGCAGGAGCCCGTCACGTATTGATCGCCACCGATGGTGTGTTCTCTATGGATGGCGTTATCGCTAACCTGAAAGGCGTATGCGATCTGGCAGATAAATATGATGCGCTGGTGATGGTTGATGATTCCCACGCAGTAGGCTTTGTTGGTGAGAACGGGCGCGGCTCTCATGAGTATTGCGACGTGATGGGCCGTGTGGACATCATCACCGGTACGCTGGGCAAAGCACTCGGCGGCGCATCTGGTGGTTACACTGCGGCACGTAAAGAGGTTGTTGAATGGTTGCGTCAACGTTCTCGTCCGTACCTGTTCTCCAACTCACTGGCTCCGGCAATTGTTGCTGCGTCCATTAAGGTGCTGGAGATGGTTGAGGCGGGTAGCGACCTGCGCGATCGTCTGTGGGCGAATGCGCGTCAATTCCGTGAGCAAATGTCCGCAGCAGGCTTCACGCTGGCAGGGGCCGATCACGCGATTATTCCGGTAATGCTGGGTGATGCGGTTGTTGCGCAGGCGTTTGCCCGCGAGCTGCAAAAAGAGGGGATTTACGTTACTGGATTCTTTTATCCAGTGGTTCCAAAAGGCCAGGCGCGTATTCGTACCCAGATGTCTGCGGCACATACCCCTGAGCAGATTACGCGTGCAGTCGACGCGTTCACACGCATTGGTAAACAACTGGGCGTAATTGCCTGAGGATGTGAAATGAAAGCGTTATCCAAACTGAAAGCGGAAGAAGGCATTTGGATGACCGACGTTCCTGAACCGGAAGTAGGTCATAACGATTTGCTGATTAAAATCCGTAAAACAGCCATCTGCGGGACTGACGTTCACATTTATAACTGGGATGAGTGGTCGCAAAAAACCATCCCGGTTCCAATGGTTGTAGGGCATGAATATGTCGGTGAAGTTGTTGGCATCGGCCAGGAAGTTAAAGGCTTCAAAATCGGCGATCGCGTTTCTGGTGAAGGCCATATTACTTGCGGACATTGCCGTAACTGCCGCGGTGGCCGTACTCACCTGTGCCGCAATACGACCGGTGTCGGCGTAAACCGTCCAGGCTGTTTTGCTCAATACCTGGTGATCCCGGCGTTTAACGCCTTTAAAATCCCGGACAACATCTCCGATGATTTAGCGTCCATATTCGATCCATTCGGTAACGCGGTACACACGGCGCTGTCATTTGATTTGGTTGGCGAAGATGTGCTGGTTTCCGGTGCGGGTCCGATAGGCATTATGGCTGCCGCGGTAGCGAAGCACGTTGGTGCACGCCACGTAGTGATTACCGATGTTAATGAGTACCGTCTGGAACTGGCGCGTAAAATGGGCATTACCCGCGCAGTCAACGTCTCGAAAGAGAACTTGACCGACGTGATGGCCGAACTGGGGATGACCGAAGGGTTCGATGTGGGGCTGGAAATGTCTGGGGCGCCGCCAGCGTTTCGTACCATGCTGGACACCATGAACCACGGTGGCCGTATTGCCATGCTGGGGATACCGCCATCAGACATGTCGATAGACTGGACGAAAGTTATCTTTAAGGGGCTGTTTATTAAAGGTATCTATGGTCGCGAAATGTTTGAAACCTGGTACAAGATGGCTGCACTGATCCAGTCCGGTCTTGATCTGTCGCCGATCATCACCCATCGGTTCTCAATTGATGAGTTCCAGCAGGGCTTTGATGCCATGCGTTCAGGCCAGTCCGGGAAAGTGCTCCTGAGCTGGGATTGAATGCGCAGCGTGCATTCAGTGTTAATTATGGCCAGATATCGCTATCTGGCCGTATAAACCATACATTTTATTTTCCGCGGATCTTCCTGGATAACGATCTTATATTTTCTTTAAGCAGGATGAGTTTATAAATTAACCCTCTGCCTTTAACGTTAATATTATATTTTCGTTGTAATGCCAGAATGTCATTTGCCTGACAGACCTTCATATTTCCCTTACAGGACAGGTCAATAATCCTTAACTTGCCCGTTGGTGTGCGAATGAAATTCCCTGGGTGAACATCATTTGATGCCAGTCCGGCCTTGTGGAGTTGCAGCACGCATTGCTTTACCTCGTCAGCATTCTTCTGGTTAATTTCCTTTAAAGGAACACCTTCAATATATTCATGAATAGTATAAACATCATGACACAGGCGAAAGCGTGTTTTCTCAGCAGCATAGTAGAGATCGGCTGTACAGATGCGCATTTCCGGCGGGAGCCTGTCCAATTTCCGGATCAGCCGGGAATAGAAAGGACCGGAGGTAAAGTTCTGTAATTTTTTCTCAAATCGTGGATCAACTTCACGGTCGTTTTTGATGATATATTTTTGTGAGTTGTACTCGACCAGCTCCACGCTGCGCAATGCGTTACCACTGCTCAGCGGTTTGCCACTGATTTCTTTTTTGATGTATTTATTCATCAGTGACTTAAGGTCATTTCTGGTCTCTTTGCAATAGACCGTATAACCTTTTTCGTGTGTCTTACTGATGGCCATCTTTCCCCTCAATATCAGCCTATAGAGTACGTTAATTCATAGGGACAGAGTATACAGGTTGTGTACCCCGATATGTAGACGATCTGAGCTATCAGCAACCTGCTGAACGCAGGCGTAGCAGGGCATCTTTCTCAAACCGGATGCTTTCGCTGCAGCGCTCTGCCCATAAATACGTTCTAACCTTAATAATTCCTTAATGAAACTGTAGTAAAAGTCATCAGCGTAATGACAAACCTGGGTTAGCTGATGAGAAACTGCACAAATATGTTGAGTGTTATTATTCCGTTGTATAACGCGGGTGATAGTTTTCGGGATTGCATGGAATCTTTGATCGCACAGACATGGAATGCGCTGGAGATCATCATTGTGAATGATGGTTCAACGGATAACTCTGTTGATATTGCACAACACTATGCGGACAACTATCCCCACGTACGGTTGTTGCATCAGGCGAACGCAGGGGCATCCGTAGCGCGTAATCGTGGCCTGGAAGCGGCCAAAGGGGATTATGTTGCATTTGTCGATGCCGATGACCTGGTTTATCCCAATATGTACGAAACCCTGATGACCATGGCAATTCAGGATGACCTGGATTTAGCACAGTGTAATTCCGACTGGTGCATTCTTGAAACGGGACACACCTGGCAATCAATACCGACGGATCGTCTTCGGTCTACGGGGGTGTTGACCGGCCCTGACTGGTTACGTATGGCGTTGGCTTCACGCCGCTGGACACATGTGGTCTGGATGGGAATTTATCGCCGGGATGTTATTGAGAGAAATAAAATAACATTTATTCCGGGGTTACATCACCAGGATATTGTCTGGACGACGGAGTTTATGTTTAACGCTGTACGTGTACGATATACCGAGCAATCTTTATATAAATACTTCTTACATGATCAATCAATCAGCCGTCTTAAACGACAAGGTTTAAAAAATCTCAACTACCAGCGGCACTATATTAAAATTACGCGGTTATTGGATAGGTTGAATCGTGAATATGCCGATCGGATTACTATTTATCCGGAATTTCATCAGCAAGTCACCTATGAAGCATTGCGCGTATGCCATGCAGTCCGTAAAGAACAGGATGTGCATATTCGTCAGCGTATGATCGCAGAGATTTTTGTCTCTGGTATGTATAAGCGTATGATAACTAACGTACGCAGTGCCAAAGTATTGTACCAGGCACTGCTATGGTCATTCCGTCTATGGAAATGGCGCGATAAAACATCATCGCCTTCGCGTATTGCCCGAAAAGCACTTAATCTACGTTAGCGTTCATTGTGCTGGGTGAAGATGTGTTCCCCCAGCCCTGCCACTGCAGTTTCATATACTGAACCAGCGTACTTTGAGTGATGCTTTCCCCCAGCACGCTAAAGAATCGGTTGGCGTAAACCGGCTCCAGAGGTTGCTTCGGTTTGCACAATTTCACCCCACGGAAAGGATTACGGGGCGCATCTGGCGTACCGTTTCTCGGTGGGGTGAGGTTAGGTCTGGAGGTATCGATCTGCGGCTCATTAAGCAGGCTGCTCGGACGAACCAGCGTAATATCGGCTGGCAGGCTATACAGCATCTGCTGCAACACGCGTACCGTAGAAGGGTGAGGGTGCCCGATGGCAATCGCTGACCCGTTACGGCGAGCAAGATCGACTGCACGATTAAACTGACGGCGAATATCCGCTTCGTTTTGCGTGTCGTCCAGGAAGACTTTGCGTTTAATGACCTTCACACCGGTTCCTGACGCTGCGCGCATTGCCTGACTGTTGCCGATGGTCATGCTGTCGAGGAAGTAGAGATCGTAGCGTTCCAGCGCTTGCATCACCTTCTGCATGCCGAACAGGCTGGACGTCATCGCACTACCCATATGGTTGTTCAGTCCCACTGCATACGGTACTTTGCTTACCGCGTCGCGAATAATCCGTTCAATTTCTTCGCTGCTCATCTCCGGGCGTAACGTGTCTTTCTCCAGCGGTTGCTTGCTCAGCGGTGCCATCGGCAGGTGGATCAACACCTCATGCCCACTGTTATGCGCTTTAGTCGCCATTTCACGTGCATGCGGCGCATTTGGCAGTACGGCAACGGAGACAGTGGAAGGCATTGCCAGCACCTGGTTTTCCGTTTGCGGACGATAACCGAAATCATCAATGACGATAGCAAGTTTGCCGGCGAAAACAGGTGTTGCGAATGCCAGCAGGCTGGCGAGTGAGAGCAAAGTACGACGAAAATGAGGCAAAACTTATCTTCCCAACCACGGTTGTGGATTGACCGCCTGACCCTGGCGACGAATTTCGAAATAGAGCGCTGGCCTGCCCTGACCACCGCTGCTACCCACAAGTGCAATAGGCTGCCCAGCGCGAACCTGCGTACCCACGCTGACCAATGCGCTTTGGTTGTAACCGTACAGGCTCATATCGCCTTTACCGTGTTCAACCACGACGACCAGTCCATAACCCTGCAACCAGTCTGCCAGAATGACGCGACCATCGGCGATGGCTTTGACTTCGGTACCTTCGGAGGCACCAATAACCATCCCTTTCCAACGTAGTTCACCTTGCAACTGTTCGCCATAGCGATGCAGCGTTGGACCACGAACAGGCCAGAATGCCTGACCACGTGGTGAGCCCAACCCGCCGGTACGAGACATCAGTGATTTCTCGCTTTCAGTTGGCTTATAGGTCGAGCCTTTGCGTGATGCTTCCTGCTGCTTATCACGCACAGCCTGCGCCTCACGTGCTTCACGCTCCGCGCGGGCTTTCGCGGCGGCTTCGGCTCGCGCAATACTGTTGCGCAGACGGGATTCGTTGGCTCGCATCTCGCCTAACTGCTGCTGGCCCTGCTGAATGGATGATTCCAGGCCCGCGAGCGTTTTTTGGCGTTCATTACGCGCCTGCTCGAGTTTTGCCTGCTGAGCACGCTGTTCGTACAGCAGTGTCTGCTGTTCGCTTTGCTTATCTTCCAGCTCGGCTTTCTGCGAATCGACCTCTTCGCGAGTTTGTTTCAGCTGTGCGATAGTCTCCTGGCGCGCCTGGTTCAGATAGCCGAAATAGGCCTGCAGGCGTTGTCCGCGCTGAGTCTCTTCACCGCTGAGGATCAACTGAATACCGGTATGTTCACCCTGGCGAAACGCAGCATCTAACTGGGCTGCCAGACTGCGCTCTTGCGCTGCCCGCTGCTTTTCCAGCTTCGCAATAGAAGCGTTCATCCCGGCGATTTGTGCATTCAGCTGTGCCAGGGAGTTTTGCGTTTCGCGTAGCTGTCGTGCAGCCGCGGCAATGGCTTGTTCCTGAGCTTTAAGCTGAGCAAGGAGGGTGGCGCGTTGTTGTTGTTGTTGGCGTACCGCGCGTTCTTTTGCCGCGATATCGGCCTGAATTGATTTGAGCTGATCGCGTTCGTCCGCGTGGGCGGAAAAGGCGCACAGCAATACGCCAGCGCTAAGCGCGCTGGCGTAGAACAAGGGCCTGACTGAAAGCTTCGGCAGTTTCACGGCCCATGTGATGGTATTAATCGCCTTTCCCCTCATGGGGAGGGATTATTCCACGATGAACAGCGGCTTACCAGTCATCTCTTGCGGGATTTCCATACCCATCAGCGTCAGCATTGTTGGGGCGATATCAGAAAGTTTACCGCCTTCGACTGCTTTGACGTTTTTGCCACCCACATAAATCAGTGGAACCGGCAGGTTGGTATGCGCGGTATGTGCCTGACCGGTAGACGGATCACGCATCTGCTCAGCGTTACCGTGGTCTGCGGTGATCAGCAGTTGGCCGCCAACGGATTCAACAGCTTTAGCCACTTGCTCAACGCAGTGATCCAGCGCTTCAACCGCTTTAACTGCCGCTTCCATCACCCCGGTATGGCCAACCATGTCGCCGTTCGGGTAGTTACAGATGATGGTATCGTATTTACCGCTCTCAATCGCAGCCACCAGCTTCTCAGTCAGTTCTGCAGAGCTCATTTCTGGCTGCAGGTCGTAGGTGGCGACTTTTGGCGAGTTGATCAGAATGCGCTCTTCGCCTTTGAACGGTTCTTCTACACCGCCATTAAAGAAGAAGGTCACGTGCGCGTATTTTTCTGTTTCAGAAATACGCAGCTGGGTTTTGTCATGCTTCGCCATCCACTCACCAAGCGTGTTAGCCAGAGACGCTGGTGGGTAAGCTACTGCGGTTTTGATGTCAGCTGCGTATTCAGTCAGCATCACAAAGTTGAGGTTAACGACTTTTTTACGTGCGAAGCCATCAAAATCCGCGTTTACAAACGCACGGGTAATTTCACGCGCACGGTCAGCACGGAAGTTCATGAAAATCAGCGTATCGCCGTCTTCCATTGCGGCATCTGCCTGGCCTTCAGCGCGGATCACGGTCGCTTTTACGAATTCGTCGTTTTCGTCGCGAGCATAGGCAGCCTGCAGACCCGCTACTGCGGTATCGGCCTGGAATTCACCTTGTGCCAGCGTCATCAGGTCATAAGCCTGCTCAACGCGATCCCAACGGTTGTCGCGGTCCATGGCGTAGTAACGACCGATGATGGACGCTACACGGCCTTTACCCAGTGCCGCAAATTTCTCTTCGAATTTTTGCAGTGAGTGTTCAGCACTGCGCGGCGGCGTATCACGGCCATCAAGGAAGGCGTGCAGATAGATTTTTTCTGCGCCGCGCTCAGCTGCCAGTTCAACCATCGCCATGATGTGATCTTCGTGGCTGTGTACGCCACCGGCAGACAGCAGGCCCATGATGTGTACCGCTTTGCCGGCATTTTTTGCCTGGTCAACTGCGGCGGTCAGCACCGGGTTAGCGAAGAAAGTACGTTCTTTAATTTCCACATCCAGACGGGTCAGATCCTGATACACGATACGGCCCGCGCCCAGGTTAACGTGACCCACTTCGGAGTTGCCCATCTGACGATCGGGCAAGCCGACTTCCAGGCCAGACGCATCAATCAGGGTATGCGGACGTTTTGCCCACAGAGCATCCATTACCGGGGTTTTGGCATTAAAGATGGCGTTATCCTGGCTGTCTTCGCGATAGCCATAGCCATCCAGAATTACCAGTACCATAGGTTTTTTAGAAACCGACATTGCGACAACCTCACACTCAATAGACAAAATAATTGCGTAATTTTACTACAGCTGAATCGATAAAATAGCCCCAGAAGATCAAATAATCGACCAGAGCGGTTCGGGTGGGGGGGCGATTTGTGTTTTTTTTTCCGTAGCGCCCCGCAAAAATGCAATCCAATGCATGCTCTGGCTGTATTTGCGCCAACGCGCAGGTATACTCCTTTCCTGGTTTTTTTAATCACTGAGTCGGGAGTTGTTACCCCCCATGCAAGAAATCATGCAATTTGTTAGCCGCCACCCTGTCTTGAGTATCGCCTGGATTGCGTTACTGGCGGCGGTATTGTTTACCACGTTTAAAAGCCTGACCTCAAAAGTGAAGGTGATTACACGCGGCGAAGCGACACGTCTAATCAATAAAGAAGATGCGGTGATTGTGGATTTACGCCAGCGCGACGACTTCCGCAAAGGTCATATCGCAGGCTCCACGAACCTGCTGCCGAGCGAAATCAAAGCCAACAATTTTGGCGAGCTGGAAAAACACAAAAGTAAGCCTGTTATTGTGGTTGATGGCTCCGGTATGCAATGCCAGGAATCTGCAACTGTGCTGATTAAAGCCGGTTTCGAGCAGGTCTCTGTACTGAAAGATGGTGTAGCAGGCTGGAGTGGTGAAAACCTGCCACTGGTGCGCGGCAAGTAATTTACCCGCCGTTTTTCATGTTGCGTGGGTGTTGGCTGCTATTATTCATCCCAATCACTTACTGATGTAAGCTCCTGGGATTCATAATGTTGCCAGCCTGGCTGCAACATGAAACCCATAGGGTAAAAAAGACTGGAGAAAAGTTATGGCCAACATCGAGATCTACACCAAAGCAACCTGTCCGTTTTGCCATCGCGCAAAAGCACTGTTGAACAGCAAGGGTGTGAGTTTCCAGGAACTCCCGATTGACGGTGATGCCGTGAAGCGCGAAGAGATGATCAAGCGCAGTGGCCGTACAACGGTTCCGCAGATTTTTATTGATGCACAGCACATTGGTGGTTGTGACGACTTGTATGCGTTGGATGCGCGTGGTGGACTGGATCCCCTGCTGCGTTAAGGCGTACCGAAGTATTTAAAGGACAACACTAAAGGGTTTTCTAAACATGTCAGAACAAAATAACACTGAAATGGCTTTCCAGATCCAACGTATTTATACCAAGGATGTGTCTTTCGAAGCGCCAAATGCACCGCATGTTTTCCAGAAAGATTGGCAGCCAGAGGTTAAACTGGATCTTGATACCGCATCTACCCAACTGGCAGATGATGTGTATGAAGTGGTATTGCGTGTCACCGTAACGGCTTCTCTGGGCGAAGAAACTGCATTCCTGTGCGAAGTTCAGCAGGGCGGTATTTTCTCCATCAGTGGTATTGAAGGGACTCAGATGGCGCATTGCCTGGGGGCATACTGCCCGAACATTCTGTTCCCGTATGCCCGCGAATGCATCACCAGCCTGGTTTCACGCGGTACGTTCCCGCAACTGAACCTTGCGCCGGTCAACTTTGATGCGCTGTTCATGAACTATTTACAGCAGCAGGCTGGCGAAGGTACTGAAGAACATCAGGATGCCTGATGAACCAAAGTAATGTTTCAATGACTGTGATTGGTGCCGGCTCGTACGGCACCGCTCTTGCCATTACCCTGGCAAGAAACGGCCACCAGGTTGTCCTGTGGGGCCACGATCCAAAACATATCGCGACCCTTGAGCACGATCGCTGCAACGTTGCGTTCCTACCTGATGTGCCATTTCCCGAAACGCTGCGCCTGGAAAGTGATTTAGCCACTGCGCTGGCTGCCAGCCGTAATATTCTGGTGGTGGTGCCGAGCCATGTCTTTGGCGAAGTGCTGCGTAACATCAAACCGCTGATGCGTGCTGATGCGCGTCTGGTTTGGGCGACAAAAGGACTGGAAGCAGAAACGGGACGTCTGTTACAGGATGTCGCGCGTGAAGCGCTGGGGGATGAAATTCCGCTGGCCGTTATCTCCGGTCCAACATTTGCTAAAGAACTGGCGGCGGGCATGCCTACGGCGATTTCGCTGGCCTCAACGGACGATACCTTTGCTGATGACCTTCAGCAGTTACTGCACTGCGGCAAAAGCTTCCGCGTCTACAGCAACCCGGATTTTATTGGTGTGCAGCTTGGTGGCGCGGTGAAAAACGTGATTGCGATTGGCGCAGGGATGTCTGACGGTATCGGCTTTGGTGCAAACGCACGTACGGCATTGATCACCCGGGGGCTTACCGAAATGTCGCGGCTTGGTGCGGCACTGGGCGCTGATCCTGCCACCTTTATGGGGATGGCAGGTTTAGGCGATCTGGTGCTGACCTGTACCGACAACCAGTCGCGTAACCGTCGTTTTGGCATGATGCTCGGTCAGGGTATGGATGTGCAGGGCGCGCAGGACAAGATTGGTCAGGTAGTTGAAGGCTACCGTAATACAAAAGAAGTTCGTGAATTGGCGCACCGTTTTGGTGTCGAAATGCCAATAACCGAGGAAATTTATCAAGTATTGTATTGCGGAAAAAACGCGCGCGAGGCAGCATTGACATTATTAGGTCGTGCACGCAAGGACGAGCTGAGTCGCCACTAGCTGCAAGGAAACTGTTGAATATAACGACCCGACCCGCGAAGAACGGGTCGGTCGTTTTGCTACCTTCTGGAGTACGCAATGCCGTGTGAAGAACTGGATATTGTCTGGAAAAATATTAAAGCGGAAGCCCGGGCACTGGCGGAATGTGAGCCAATGCTGGCCAGTTTTTACCACGCAACGCTGCTCAAGCATGAAAACCTCGGCAGTGCGCTGAGCTATATGCTGGCGAACAAACTCGCTTCTCCGATCATGCCCGCCATTGCGATTCGCGAAGTTGTGGAAGAGGCTTATGCGGCCGATCCTGAAATGATTGCCTCGGCGGCCTGTGATATCCAGGCTGTGCGCACGCGTGACCCGGCAGTCGATAAATATTCCACCCCACTTCTGTACCTGAAAGGCTTCCATGCGCTGCAGGCCTATCGCATCGGCCACTGGCTATGGCATCAGGGGCGTCAGGCATTAGCGATCTTCCTGCAAAATCAGGTCTCTGTTACCTTCCAGGTGGACATCCATCCGGCGGCAAAAATTGGTCGCGGTATTATGCTCGACCACGCTACAGGCATTGTCGTGGGTGAGACTGCGGTCATTGAAAACGACGTATCTATTCTGCAATCCGTCACGCTTGGCGGGACCGGTAAAGCAGGCGGCGACCGTCATCCGAAAATTCGTGAAGGCGTGATGATTGGCGCTGGCGCGAAAATCCTTGGCAATATCGAGGTTGGACGCGGCGCGAAGATTGGTGCAGGCTCTGTCGTTCTCCAGCCTGTACCGCCGCACACTACCGCCGCAGGCGTTCCGGCGCGTATTGTCGGCAAGCCCGACAGTGATAAACCGTCCATGGATATGGATCAGCATTTCAACGGGATACATCATACTTTTGAGTATGGTGACGGCATCTGATTTCGGGCTATCTTACTTGCCATATTGAACCAGGACTGTGCTCATCATCCTCACGTACTGCGTGTACGCGCAGGTAGACAAGCGCAGTCCGTGTCCAATCTGGCTGCGCCAATAACGCCCGAAATGAATTTCATCAAATTAATGTAGGTCGGATAAGGCATCAGCCGCCATCCGACTAAAATCAACTACGTAATACCGCGCCAGGATACCCCAACTGGCGCCAGGCCTCATACACCACCACCGACACTGCATTTGACAGGTTCATGCTGCGGCTGTCCGGCATCATCGGAATACGAATTTTTTGTCCGGCAGGCAAGGCATCAAGAATGCTGGCTGGAAGACCGCGTGTTTCCGGGCCAAACATCAGGTAATCCCCATCCTGATAGCTTACCGCACTGTGTGCAGGCGTACCTTTGGTCGTCAGGGCGAACAGACGCTGTGGATTTTCTGCGGCAACAAAAGCGGTGTAATCAGGGTGGCGTAGCACGGCGGTAAATTCGTGGTAATCCAGCCCCGCGCGACGCAGGCGCTTGTCATCCCAGGTAAAGCCCATTGGCTCAATGATATGCAGACGAAAACCGGTATTGGCGCAAAGGCGAATGATATTACCGGTGTTTGGCGGGATTTCTGGTTCAAATAATACGATGTTAAGCATACTGCCCCCTTAATAGCGGGGGGCAGAATAGCAGAAATAAGGGGGACTATGCGACGGTCAGAGACTGCGGTTTATAGCGTTGCAGCTTATAAACCGTCGCGGCAGCGGCGACCAGCGCTGGAAGGCTGAGGAACATCAAGATGCTGTCGGCCTGCCATTGCAGGGAGAGCAGTTGGGCGCTCATCATGGTGCCGGCCACGCCACCAAAGCGGCCCACGCCCTGCATCCAGGCAATGCCGGTTGCGCGGCAATGCGTGGGATAAAACGTGGCAGCCAGCGTCTGTAGCCCGGACTGCGCGCCGTTCATGGTAATTCCCATCAGGAAGATCAGGGCGCCGAACAGAACGATGTTGTTATGCTCAAAGCCGAGTGCGAGGGCAAACAGCATCGTCAGCATAAAGCCAAGTGAAACCACTTTGTGTGCTTCCCAGCGATCCATCAACCAGCCGGCCAGCAGGATCCCTGCCGTGCCGCCGAAGGTGAATAGCGATGTTAGCCAGGCGGACTCTGCCAGCGGGTAGCCCATTCCCAGCATCAGCGTTGGCATCCAACTGAGCAGTACGTAATAGATTACCAGCCCCATAAAGTAGGTCATCCACAGCATCAGCGTGCCCGGTAACCAGGGCATACTGAATAGCTGCGCTACGCTGCCTTTTTTGACCGCCACCCGATCTTCTTCCAGGTAAAACTGGGTGACCTGCGCCAGGCTCCCCGACATAAAGCGTTGGGCAATGCGTTTGATGTGTGCGATTTCTTTGCCACGGTGAACCAAATACTTCACCGATTCAGGCAGAAACAGTACCAATAACACGGTGAGTGCCAGCGGGGCGATTGCGCCAGCCAGCAGTACGCTGTGCCAGCCGTAACTGGGGATGAGCCAGGAGGAGATAACTCCGCCACCTGCCGCACCAAGAGGGAAGCCGCAGTACATGGTGTTGATCGCCATTGAACGGCAGCGTTTAGGGGCAAATTCTGAGACCAGTGTGATGGCGTTTGGCATTGCTGCACCGAGTCCAAGGCCGGTGAGGAACCGCCAGAACGTTAACATATTTAGCGTCTCTGCATACGCTGTACCCAGACTGGCGAGTCCAAAAAACAGGCAGGAAAAGACCAGTACGCGCTTACGTCCCATACGATCGGAAATTGGCCCGGCCAGCAGTGCGCCAAATGAGAGTCCCAATAGCGCGGCACTCAATACAGGTCCAAGATCTTGTTTCTTGATACCCCAGTCGGCAGAGAGCGTGGGGGCAATGTAGCCCATTGCCGCCGTATCGAAGCCGTCAATGGCTAAAACCAGAAAGCCCAGGACAATAATGACCCAGTGAAACCGTGAAAAACGACTGTCATCTATCGCCTGCTGGATATTCACTTTGCCGGAATAAACCATGTCACCCTCGCCCGTTATGATGGTAGATATACGTGAGAATTGTTCTTGTATTAGCGTGTATATACATTTGGCAGGCGAATAAAAAGTTGTCAAATATATTGGCTGTAAATGTTAAGTAATCGTTACTTTTGCATAAAAAATGGTCGGGCTGAAAAACAGGCCGACCATTAAGAGAAGGGGGTATGAGGGTGTGATTATGCAGCATCACCACGAGCAAGCGGAGGCAGTGCGGTGGGCAGGGTGTTGCCCAGTTCCTGAACCAGCGAGTCACGGCTGATTTCGCTAATGGATTTCGCGCCAGTCAGCGTCATTGCCACTTTCATCTCTTTTTCGATCAGGTTCAGCAAATTCGCCACACCAGCCTGTCCGTGTGTCGCCAGCGCGTACAGGTAAGCGCGACCCAACAGAACGGTATCGGCACCCAGCGCAATCATGCGCACCACGTCCAGACCGTTACGAATGCCGCTGTCTGCCAGAATCGCGATATCGCCTTTCACCGCATCGGCAATGGCGGGCAACGCACGAGCAGAAGACAGTACACCATCCAACTGGCGACCACCGTGGTTAGAAACAACAATGCCATCTGCGCCAAACCTTACGGCGTCACGGGCATCTTCCGGATCGAGGATCCCTTTGATCACCATCGGACCATCCCAGAATTCGCGGATCCACTCGAGGTCTTTCCAGGAAATAGACGGATCGAAGTTATTTGCCAGCCAGCCGATGTAATCCTCAAGACCGGTAGGTTTTCCAAGATAAGTCGAAATATTGCCTAAATCATGCGGACGACCGTTCAGACCAACGTCCCATGCCCACTGTGGATGGGTGACCGCTTGCCAGTAACGGCGCAGCGCCGCATTCGGGCCGCTCATACCGGAATGGGCATCACGGTAGCGGGCGCCAGGCGTGGGCATATCGACAGTAAAGACCAGTGTGGAGCAGCCTGCCGCTTTGGCGCGCTCCAGTGCATTACGCATAAATCCGCGATCGCGAAGGACGTACAGCTGGAACCACATTGGGCGCTTGATGGTCGGGGCGACTTCTTCAATCGGGCAGACGGAAACCGTAGAAAGCGTAAATGGAATACCTTTGGCGTCGGCGGCGGCGGCGGCCTGAACTTCACCCCTACGCGCATACATGCCACACAAACCGACCGGGGCTAATGCCACCGGCATCGACAATTTTTCGTTGAACAGGGTGGTTTCCAGACTAAGGTCGGACATGTTCTTCAGCACGCGCTGACGAAGTGCCACCTCCGATAAGTCTTCCACGTTGCGGCGCAGGGTGTGCTCAGCATATGCGCCGCCATCAATGTAGTGGAACAAGAAGGGGGGCAGAATGCGTTGGGCTGCGGCGCGATAATCGCTGGCTGCTGAAATAATCATGTGTTGTTCTCCCTGCTAATCTCAATAGGGTCACCGGGCAGGCGGGTGATACGCGCCTGGCGGGCCTGGTCTTCATCAAATCGTTTAATCGTGGTGTGGACGAAACTAAGGTGCGCCATCATGGCCTTCCGTGCGCCGTCGGCATCCCCGGCAACGATGGCATCCAGTACAGCCTGATGTTGCTCCGTCAACTGTGAAAAGACGGGCGGTACCAGATACATACGTTGGCGGCTCTGTTTTACCGAAGACTGCAGGACGTCGAAGAAACCGCGCATAGTTTGTAACAGCACCACGTTGTGCGACGCTTCGGCAATAGCGAGGTGAAAGCGCACGTCTGCCTGCGAGGCGAGATCGGGATCTTCGCTTTGCGTGGCGTCGAAACAGAGCCGGATTTTCTCTTTGTCGGCGGCAGTGGCACGCATGGCGGCATGCCAGGCGGTGCTGGCTTCGATGGCGTGACGGGCTTCCAGAATATCGAAACTGTAATCGGGATCGTCTGCCATCAGCGTTTTCAGGGGCTGAACGATGTTTTGTTCAGACCAGGCCTCATGCTGCCAGCGGACAAACGTCCCACCGCCGCGGCGGCTGATCAACACGCCTTCGCTCACCAGCTTGGCTAACGCCTCACGCAGCGAGTTGCGTGATACGCCGAGCTGTACGGCCAGTTGGCGCTCAGCGGGCAACTTCATGCCCGCCTCCAGCTGTTGTTCTTCAATCAGCGCCCGCACACGAGATGCAACGTCGTCTGACAGGCGTCTGGGCATCACAATCATGGAATCATCCAGGTTAAGACATAGGCCTGCAGTGTGGTGATCACACCCACCATGCAGGTGAAAATCAGGCTGTGTTTGACGGTGAAGCGGAACAGATCAGATTCTTTGCCAACCAGTCCCACTGCCGCACAGGCGATGGCGATAGACTGCGGAGAGATCATCTTGCCGGTTACGCCGCCAGTGGTATTTGCCGCTACCATCAGTACGTCAGAAACACCGATTTGCTGCGCCGCCGTTGCCTGTAGCGCCGCGAACAAGGCGTTTGACGAGGTATCAGAGCCCGTCAGGAATACCCCCAGCCAGCCGAGGAACGGTGAGAAGAAAGTGAACGCGCTGCCCGTGTGAGCCAGTGCTAACGCCAGCGTTGAAGAGAGCCCGGAGTAGTTAGAGATAAATGCAAATGCCAGTACCATCCCGATGGAGTAGATCGGCAGCGCCAGATCTTTCAGCGTGCTGCCAAAGGTCTGCAGAGCGGCAGAAGGTTTCATCTTCAGCCAAACGATAGACAGCAGGGCGGCAAACAGGATGGCGGTGCCGGTCGCTGAGAACCAGTCAAATTTGTACACTGCGGCATAAGCTGTGGCCTCGTGTACTACCGGTGGCATACGAGCAACCAGCTTATCGAGGAACGGAACCGGAATGTTGACGACCCAGTGGTACATCGCGCCGCCAGGTGCAAACAGCGCTTTAAACGGCGGTACGCTCCACAGTGTGACGGTGGCGGTCAGGAACAGGAATGGGGACCAGGCG
The DNA here is from genome assembly GCF_046555775.1 of Citrobacter sp. U14242. NCBI lineage: Bacteria > Pseudomonadati > Pseudomonadota > Gammaproteobacteria > Enterobacterales > Enterobacteriaceae > Citrobacter > Citrobacter sp. U14242. The sequence goes on along the minus strand of NZ_JBKGLW010000002.1, from coordinate 292,176 downwards.
CGGATGATTTGCCCGGCGGTGTAGCGGGTGCGCGACAGGTCCATATCGACCTGCGAAGCCCCCATATCGCCAAAACGGAAGATGCGTACTGGCTGCCAGCGCTTCAGGAACAGCGTCAGACACACCAGGGAAACCAGAGAAGAGATAATGTCCGGCAGTTCTGGCCCGATAAAGTTAGAGCTGAGGTACTGCGCTATAGCGAACGAACCGCCAGCGACCATCACCGCAGGCCAGGTCTCTTTCACGCCACGCCAGCCATCCATAATCGCCATGATCCAGAACAGGACGATAATCGTCAGGAATGGCAGTTGGCGGCCAACCATCTGACCAATTTCAAAGCTGTCCAGCCCGGTGACCTGACCGGCAACCAGAATAGGAATTCCCATCGCGCCAAACGCTACCGGCGCGGTGTTTACGATCAGGCACAAGCCTGCTGCATACAGTGGGTTAAAACCAAGACCAACCAGCAGTGCGGCGGTTATCGCCACCGGTGCGCCAAAGCCCGCGGCCCCTTCGAGGAATGCCCCAAAGGAGAAACCGACAATCAGCATTTGCAGACGCTGGTCAGGGGTAATTGAGAGAATGGATGAGCGGATGATGTCGAACTGCCCGGTTTTCACCGAGATTTTATAGACAAATACCGCTGCGATGATTATCCAGGCTATCGGCCACAGACCATAAAAGAAGCCGTATACCACGGAGGCCAGGGCGTGATCGACCGGCATCTTATAGAACAACAGGGCAACCGACAGGGCAATCACGACCGTCCATGAAGCCGCAACATAGCCTTTCAGCTTGAGCTTAATCAGCGCGAAGAAAAAGAACAGGATAGGTAGCGATGCTATCAGGCTGGAAAGCCAAATATTGCCAGCCGGGTCGTAGTTTTGTTGCCAGAGATTCATTGCAGGTCTCCTGAGGGCCTTCAACATAATGGAATGAGTCTTTGCTCATCTCTTTGTCACACTATGTGTAAAAGTGGCCCTGCCAATATTGTTGTGTAGGGATAATGACAACGAATGGTTAACCAGATGTTATTTATTGGCAACGGTATTGTAGGCTAATTTTAACGAAATGTGAGGGGGTATTCGGATCTGGTGATAATTGGTAGGGCCAATTGGCGGGGGAAGTACAGGGCCGGGCAAGCGGAAGCTGCCCGGCAGGCGATTAGAACTCGCTCTTCGCGAAGCCCGTCATCTCTTTCAGGCCCATTTCACGGCCCAGTTCGGTCATCGGGTGGACAACAATCAGGCCGCGCACGCTTTTCTTCAGCTTACCCATGTCTGCTTGTTCTTTTTTGGTGATGGCGCGGCGGAAGGGGAGCTTAGAGAGCTTTTGTGCTTCTTTGCTCAGCTTTTTACCATGCACTTCACGCAGGCGTGCAATCTCTGCTTCCAGCGTTTCTTTCTCTTTTTCCAGCTCGGCATATTTGTCGGCGGCTTCAACCAGCGAGAGGTCAGCCTGCTGGTGGCGGATAGCGTCCAGACGATCGCTGAGACGTTTAATTTCGTTTTTTTCGACTTCTTTCATAGGATAGCTTCTGATAAAAATAGGATGAATATCCTATAGTATGCGCGCAGAGCGAGATTATTCACAACTAATCGAAGATAAATAATCAAATACCGCAAGTATTACTCCGCTAATGATAATGCTAGTGCTTTGATTAATATGGAATTTTAAGCGATAAGATCAGCGATGGTGCTTTTTATTTGCGGGTTCATAGTGAAGCACGTTTTCCTCAATATAATCGCCCACCTGATCCTAAACTTAAATCATCGACCGCGTAGGCCGTACGCGGAGAATACATGGAGGATTGGTCATCATGGCGAAAATAGGTGAGAACGTCTCTATTCTTATTGATAAAACTATCGATTTTATGGCTTCAAGCCAGGCTTTCCGCGAGTATTTGAATAAAACACCGCCGCGAAACGTTGTCCCTTCTGAAGTTCCGCAAGAGAATGCCGAGCTGTACCTGCAGCGCCTGGCCTACTATCGACAGCTATACCGGCCACAGCAGGAAGGGAAGTAAAGCGCTCCGCTTTATTTTTGAAAGGCTTTTTTTAAGCTGATTTTAGAAATCAGCTCGGTCAGGGAAAGCACCATCGTGGAGCGTACCATTTGCTGGTAGCGCTGGATTTGCATGGCGTGCAGGCCCGAGTCTGAGGTATCAAACTGTGGTGGCGGCGGGAGCGCCGTCACGCAGTGCAGCTCACCAAATGGCCCAAGAATTTCGTCATCGGTGAACGCATATTCGTTGCCGTCGTGATTTAACTCTTCACGCAGTGCCATCAACAGTTCCGCATCCTCATACTCCGGACGACTGAGTACACCCAGGCCGTAGATCAGCTTCAGACGCACTGAAAGATCGCCCAGTGGACCATCGCCGTCGAGTAACGGTTCTACGGCATATTTCACCGCATAGTCGTCTTTGCGAAATACCTGAAGCACCAGGATATTCACCGCCTCGGTGAGTAATTCTACGGCGGTGATGAGGAAGCTGCGTACGGTTTTGCCAGCATTCAGACGCTCAAGCACACGATTTTCAAAGGCCTGTGTTTGTTCCATTATTGCCTGCATATCTGACAATCTGTCATGTCGGCGCAGGATGACCTGCGCCGTATTCTGTATCATTTGGTTGCGTTATATGCGTTAACCGCCTCCGCAACCACATCACTGTTGGCATCCAGTCCGGACACTTGCGCCAGCGCGGCCTGTGGGCCTTTTTCGTCAATCAGTGCAGCCAGTTCCTGCGCCTGCGGATCTTCTGCACTGCGGTAATGCATCGCAGCGGCGATACCCTGAACCAGATTAACGTGCGGCAGACCATACTCCAGCGTGCCCAGCAGTGGTTTAATCAGACGGTCGCCTGCGCTCAGTTTACGCAGCGGCTGACGGCCCACGCGCTCAACGTCATCTTTCAGGTACGGGTTTTCAAAACGACCGAGGATTTTCTGAATGTATGCCGCATGTTTTGCTGCATCAAAGCCATAGCGTTTGATCAGTACCGCGCCGCTCTCTTCCATTGCACCTTTTACCACTGCGCGGATTTTCTCGTCGAGAATCGCGTCACGGATGGTCTGATGACCGGTCAATTTTCCGAGGTACGCGGTTATAGCATGCCCGGTGTTCAGCGTGAAGAGTTTACGTTCGACAAATGCCATCAGGTTATCAGTTAATTCCATTCCTGGGATCGTTGGCAACACGCCTTTGAACTGCGTTTTGTCGACAATCCACTCACTGAAGGTTTCCACGGTCACTTCCAGAGGATCGTGGGTTGCGGAAGCTGAAGGGGGAACGATGCGGTCGACGGCGGAATCGACAAAACCAACATGCTCTTCAACCCAGACTTTGTCTTCATCTGCCAGCGCGTTCATAACGTGGCCTTTCAACTGTGTGGTTCCACGCACCATGTTCTCACAGGCGATGATATTCAGCGGAGTCGCGATGCCCTGCGCCTTGCGTTTAAGCAGCCCTTTGGCGATGGCCGGTGCGATGCGCTCAAGCACGACCGGACCGACGGCGGTGGTGACTAAATCTACGTGGGCAATCAGTTCAATGACATCATCGCCGATGCTGCTCACGGCATTGACGCCGGACACGGTATCAACCTGCTCGTTTTCACCGACTACATGAACCTGATAGCTATGACGGGCATTCAGGGCATCGAGCACGACCTGATTTACATCCGCGAACGTCAGTTGTATCCCCGCGTCCGCCAGCAGTTTGCCGATAAAGCCACGACCGATATTACCTGCGCCAAAATGTAATGCTTTCATAGTATTAACCTTCATTAATGTTTTTACCCAAGAGGGCTGGGGTGAGGGACTGCATAGATTTCCCCTCACCCAAACCCTCTCCCTTGCGGGAGAGGAAACCGTAGGCCCGATTAGCGTAGCGCCATCGGGCAACGGGGTTTACTTACGACCCGTCAGCAGCTCCAGAACTTCATCCACGCTGGTGGTTTTTGTCAGACGCTCAATCACCGATTCATCATCCAGGGCGTTGGTCAGGCTGGTGATGACCTGGATATGCTCGTTGTTACGTGCGGCGATACCAATGACCAGACGGGCAATGTCGTCTTCTTCTTCACCGAAGCGTACGCCTTCCGGGTACTGGCAGAACACGACACCTGTTTTCAGCACGCGGTCTTTGGCTTCCACTGTACCGTGTGGCACCGCAATGGACTCACCCAGATAGGTTGGGGTCAGTTTTTCGCGGTCCAGCATCGCCTCGACGTATTCTGGCTCAACATAGCCGCCTTTCACCAGTTGCTCACCGGCAAAGCGAATCGCTTCTTCTTTGTTGGCGGCTTTACGGCCCAGGAAGATATTCTCCGCACCCAGTTTGAACAGGTTGTTATCACCCTCATCAAAGCTGTCTTTCAGGTGATCGCGTACTTTTTCTTCGTTAACGTTGTGGCGCTGTGCCGCAACCAGACGCTCAGTCAGGTTGGTGTAAAGACCGCTGTCGAGGAAGTTGGTTAGCGAAATGTGCTGAGCCTGAGGAACCTGGCGCATCGCACGTTCGGTCAGGTCACGGTGGGTAATGACCAGATCCACATCCGGCGGCAGATTGTTGATTGCGCTGTTGGTAACGGAAATCTGCGACAGACCGGCATCCTGCACTTTCTTACGCAGTACGCCCGCACCCATGGCGCTGGAACCCATACCGGCATCGCAGGCAACGATGATTTTACGCACGTGGCTCAGGTCGTTGGTAACGTCGCCAGCCGCCAGCGGAGATGCACCTTTGGATTCCGCTTTCATGTCGTTCATACGACGGGTTGCGGCTTCAATGTCGTCTTCTTCTTTCACTTTGCTGGTTTTCAGCAGAATCGCCGAGACCACAAAGGAGACCGCCATTGCCGCACAAATTGCCGCGATGTTGGCGAAGTAAGCACCCTTAGGCGTCATTGCCAGTACGGCCAGAATAGAACCCGGAGAGGCCGGAGACACCAGGCCGCCGTTGAGGATAGTCAGCGTAAATACGCCAGTCATACCGCCGAGGATAACGGCCAGGATCAGACGCGGGTTCATCAGCACGTATGGGAAGTAAATTTCGTGGATACCACCCAGGAAATGGATGATAGCCGCGCCGCCCGCAGACTGTTTAGCGCTGCCGCGACCGAAGAACATGTACGCCAGCAGAACACCCATACCCGGGCCTGGGTTTGCTTCAATCAGGAAGAAGATGGATTTACCCATCTCATGGGACTGCTGAATGCCCAGCGGTGAGAAAATACCGTGGTTGATGGCGTTGTTGAGGAACAGGATTTTCGCCGGTTCAACGAAGATAGACGCCAGCGGCAGCATGTCATGGACAACCATGAAGTTAACGCCGGCCGCCAGAATTTTGGACAGGGCTTCAACCAATGGGCCAATACCGAGGAAGGCCAGAATGGCGAGGATCATCCCGATGATGCCGGCGGAGAAGTTATTCACCAGCATCTCAAAGCCGGATTTGATCTTACCGTCTACCCAGCGGTCAAAGTGTTTGATAGCCCAGCCGCCCAGAGGACCGGCGATCATTGCACCGAGGAACATCGGCATATCCGCACCGACGATCACGCCCATGGTGGTGATAGCGCCGACGACACCGCCGCGATCGCCGCCAACCAGCTTACCACCGGTATAACCGATCAACAGCGGTAGCAGATAGGTGATCATCGGGCCGACCAGCTTCGCCAGCGTTTCGTTCGGCAACCACCCTGTCGGAATGAATAATGCGGTGATAATACCCCACGCGATAAACGCGCCGATATTTGGCATCACCATGTTGCTGAGGAATCGACCAAAGCTTTGCACCTTGATCTTAATATCGGATGACATAAAAACACCCCTTCTTATGTTTGCTGTCGCGCAGGCTAAAAGCCCGAGGTTTGTTAATGTAGCGGCAGGAGGTAGCCGGACCCTGTAGATACTGCGAAATCTGGCACTGAATCGTTCAACTGTCCAGTCGACGACTTTTAGTGTGATCAGTGTCACGTAAATATAGGGTTCACGGTATTACTTAATGTGATTTTGATCACAAATTACCGGTATAAAAAAACATCACCACCCGAGGATGGGCTGTAAAAGGCACTTAAATGTGAACTTGTTCACGTTTTTGCTTTGGCTGTTTGTTGGGTATTTGTGATCTACTTCGCAATAAATATTTGCCTGGATTTCTCCTGGTGTGATCTTGCGCGGATTCTGTTTCATCACCCATTTCTTGCCGCTACCTCGCGAGCCGTCAACCTGCAAATTTATACCCTGGTGGTATGGCGGAAATGGCGAACTGCAATTATGTTCAAATTACCAGCCATGACTCCTTTCGGCTGCCTGCAATTGAAAGCTCTGATTAGCGTGAATACGAGGCGGGTATGTTTCTAAACTATTTCGCGTTAGGTGTGCTGATCTTCGTTTTTCTGGTTCTGTTTTACGGAATCATCGCCATCCATGATATTCCCTATAACATGGCTAAGAAGCGTAACCATCCCCATGCCGATGCCATCCATACGGCGGGTTGGGTGAGTCTTTTTACACTGCATGTTATCTGGCCGTTCCTGTGGATCTGGGCCACGCTCTATCAGCCAGAACGAGGCTGGGGGATGCAGTCACACATTACGCCGACCGGGAAGGAACCTGACCCTGAAATTGCCGCGCTGGCTACGCGTATCACCCAGTTGGAAAAAAGACTGGATGGGGAGAAAAAAGACGATAACTCCACCTTTCCGGAGATTTGATCATGGATTTGTTGATTGTCCTGACTTACGTGGCATTTGCCTGGGCCATCTTTAAAATATTCCGTATTCCGGTAAACCAATGGACGCTTGCCACCGCCGCGTTAGGTGGGGTGTTTATTGTGGCGGGACTCATCTTATTAATGAACTATAACCACCCGTATACCTTTACGGCGCAAAAGGCGGTTATTTCAATTCCTGTAACCCCACAGGTCACGGGAATTGTGAGTGAGGTGACAGATAAAAATAATCAGCTGATTAATAAAGGCGAGGTGTTATTTAAACTCGATCCCGTGCGTTATCAGGCGCGAGTGGACCGACTGCAGGCCGACCTGGTGACCGCCACGCACAATATCGACAATCTGAAAGCCCAACTTTCTGAAGCCGTCGCCAATACCACCCGCGTTTCCGCTGAACGCGACCGCCTGTATAAAGATTATCAACGCTATTTGAAGGGTAGTCAGGCGAAGGTTAATCCATTCTCTGAAAGCGATATCGACAACGCCCGGCAGAACTATCTGGCACAGGATGCGCTGGTAAAAGGCTCCGTTGCCGAACAGACGCAGATTCAGAGTCAGTTAGACAGTATGGTCAACGGGGAGCAATCTCAGGTCGCGTCTCTGCGCGCTCAGCTCGCTGAAGCCAAATACAATCTTGAGCAGACTATCGTCCGTGCCCCCAGCAATGGCTATGTTACGCAGGTGCTTATTCGGCCCGGGACCTACGCCGCCGCGCTGCCTCTACGCCCGGTGATGGTGTTTATTCCCGAACAAAAACGGCAAATCGTGGCGCAATTCCGCCAGAACTCGTTGCTGCGTCTTAAACCGGGTGATGAAGCGGAAGTCGTCTTCAACGCGCTGCCAGGCCAGGTATTCCCCGGCAAGCTCACCAGCATTCTGCCGGTTGTGCCGGGCGGTTCTTATCAGGCTCAGGGAGCGTTGCAGTCCCTGACGGTGGTGCCAGGTACCGATGGCGTGCTGGCCACGATTGAGCTGGCTCCCAATGCCGATGTGGATGCACTACCGGACGGTATCTATGCCCAGGTGGCGGTCTATTCCGACCATTTCGCTCACGTGTCAGTGATGCGTAAAGTGCTGCTGCGTATGACCAGTTGGATGCATTATCTTTATTTGGATCATTGAGACCGTCATCACCTGCCATTTGTCGTGGCCTGAGCCATACTAAGCGGTGTCCAGACATTCGTTGGACACCGCTTTTTTGTTGGCAAAAAGGACACGGCATGAAACTCATTGGCAGCTATACCAGCCCTTTTGTGCGTAAAATTTCTATTCTGTTGCTGGAAAAGGGCATCACCTTCGAATTCGTTAATGAACTCCCCTATAACGCGGAAAACGGCGTGGCGCGATATAACCCGTTAGGCAAAGTGCCCGCGCTGGTCACTGATGAGGGAGAGTACTGGTTTGATTCACCGATCATTGCTGAATATATAGAGCTGTTGGATATTGCACCCGCTATGCTTCCGCGTGAGCCGCTGGCAGCGCTGAAAGTACGGCAACTGGAAGCACTGGCGGACGGTATTATGGATGCCGGGTTGGTGTCGGTACGTGAGCAGGCGCGCCCCGCTGCGCAGCAGTCAGAAACTGAATTGCTACGCCAGCGCGAAAAAATTACCCGCAGCCTGGATGTGCTGGAAGGTTATCTGGCGGACGGTACGCTGAAAACGGATACGGTTAATCTGGCAACGATTGCGATTGCCTGTGCCGTGGGCTATCTCAATTTTCGTCGGGTTGCACCTGGCTGGTGTGTTGACCGACCACGTCTGGTGAAACTGGTGGAAACACTCTTTCAACGAGAAAGCTTCGCCCGCACAGAACCGCCAAAGGCTTGATGCGTATTATGTCCGCCTGAGTAAAGTCACGGTACAATCCCCTGCATATCGATATCCCTCTCCACGGTGGAGGGGGCCACCAACAGCCAGGCCCTTTCATGACAACCGACATGCGTTCACTCTACAGCCAGCTTCCTGCTATCGATCGTTTACTGCGCGATAGCGCCTTCCAGGTTTTACGTGAGTCCCACGGTCATACCCGCGTGGTGGACCTGCTGCGTCATATGCTCGATGAAGCCAGAGAGGCGATTCGCGACACGCAGGCGCTTCCAGCATGGGGGGAAGACTGGGCGCAAGAGGCTAGCGCCCGGCTCGAGCGAGAATCGCAAAGTGCACTGCGTCCGGTTATTAATCTGACGGGGACTGTGCTGCATACCAATCTTGGGCGTGCATCACAAGCTGAGGAGGCGATTGCTGCGGTGGTGCAGGCGATGCGTACGCCGGTGACGCTGGAATACAGCCTGACTGATGCCGGGCGTGGACATCGCGACCGGGCGCTGGCGGATTTACTCTGCCGCCTGACCGGCGCGGAAGATGCCTGTATCGTCAATAATAATGCCGCTGCGGTTCTGCTGATGCTGGCGGCCACCGCGGCGGGCAAAGACGTGGTGGTATCACGCGGCGAGCTGGTCGAAATTGGCGGCGCGTTTCGTATTCCCGACGTGATGTCTCAGGCTGGATGTATCCTGCGCGAGGTTGGCACCACCAACCGTACCCATGCCAGTGATTATCGTCAGGCGGTTAATGAAAATACGGGCCTGCTGATGAAGGTACATACCAGTAATTACAGCATTGAAGGCTTTACGAAAGCGGTGGATGAAACGGAGTTGGCCGCTATTGGTCAGGAGCTGGATGTGCCGGTAGTGGCGGATCTGGGTAGCGGCTCGCTGGTCGATCTCAGTCAGTATGGTTTGCCGCAGGAGCCGATGCCGCAGCAGCTCATTGCCGCCGGTGTGAGCCTGGTGAGTTTCTCTGGTGACAAGCTGTTGGGCGGGCCGCAGGCTGGCATTATTGTGGGTAAAAAAGAGATGATCGCCCGCTTACAACGACACCCACTGAAACGTGCATTACGGGCTGATAAAATGACGTTGGCAGCGCTGGAAGCCACGCTGCGGCTCTATCTGCACCCAGAAGCGCTGGCGGAGAAATTGCCAACGCTACGCCAGCTCACCCGCACGAAAGAGGCGATCCACGAGCAGGCACTACGATTACAAGCACAACTGACAGAACATTATGGTGCCGAGTTTGCGTTGAATGTCATGCCTTGCCTGTCGCAGATTGGTAGCGGCTCGTTACCGGTTGATAGGCTGCCGAGCGTGGCATTAACCTTTGCCCCGCATGACGGGCGTGGAAGCCGCCTCGAAGCGCTGGCCGCCCGCTGGCGTCTGCTGCCCGTGCCGGTCATTGGGCGAATTTATGATGGTCGCTTGTGGTTGGATCTGCGCTGCCTTGAAGACGAGACCCGGTTTATGGAGATGATGCTGAAATGATTATTGCAACCGCCGGACACGTTGACCACGGAAAAACAACGTTATTACAGGCGATTACCGGCGTGAATGCCGACCGACTGCCGGAAGAAAAAAAGCGCGGCATGACTATCGACCTCGGCTATGCCTACTGGCCGCAGGCGGATGGGCGGGTACTGGGATTTATCGATGTCCCTGGCCACGAAAAGTTTCTGTCCAACATGCTGGCGGGTGTCGGTGGTATCGACCACGCGCTGCTGGTGGTGGCCTGTGATGATGGCGTGATGGCGCAAACGCGTGAACACTTGCAAATCCTGCAACTGACAGGCAACCCACAACTTACCGTGGCGCTGACCAAAGCCGATCGCGTTGATGAAGCACGCATTGACGAAGTACGTGCTGAAGTGCAAACCACGCTGGGTAACTATGGTTTTGCCGATGCGATACTGTTCGTGACGGCCGCCAGTGAAGGCCGTGGTATCGAAGCGCTGCGTGACCATTTGCTGCAGTTGACGCCGCGTGAGCTGGCCCGCGATCACACCTTCCGCCTGGCCATTGACCGCGCTTTCACGGTAAAAGGCGCAGGTCTGGTTGTCACGGGAACGGCGCTCAGCGGAGAAGTGAATGTCGGGGATGCGTTGTGGCTGACCGGGGTTAACAAACCGATGCGCGTACGTAGCCTGCATGCGCAAAATCAGCCGACCGAACATGCTCACGCCGGACAGCGAATTGCGCTGAACATTGCCGGTGATGCGGAAAAAGAAGAGATTAACCGTGGTGACTGGTTGCTTGCTGATGCGCCGCCGGAGGCCTTCTCACGCGTTATTGTCTCTTTAGAACACTCGGCCCCCCTGATGCAGTGGCAGCCGCTACATATCCACCACGCAGCCAGCCATGTGACCGGTCGCATCTCACTGCTCGAAGGGACGCTGGCGGAACTGGTGTTTGATACACCGCTGTGGCTGGCTGATAACGACAGGCTGGTGCTGCGTGATATTTCTGCCCGTACGACGCTGGCAGGCGCACGTGTTGTGACACTGAATCCACCGCGTCGTGGGAAGCGTAAGCCGGAGTATTTACAGTGGCTGTCGGCGCTGGAAAATGCACAGAATAATGGTGAAGCGTTGGCATTGCATCTGACGCGCGGCGCGGTGAACATTCCCGATTTCGCGTGGGCACGCCAGCTCAATGGCGATGGCATGCGTCCGTTGATTGAGCAACATGGATTTATTCGCGCCGGGTATAGTCTGTTGAATGCGCCCGTTGCTGCACGCTGGCAACGTAAGATTCTGGATACGCTGGCGACCTACCATGAGCAACATCGTGATGAGCCAGGGCCTGGACGTGAACGCCTGCGTCGTATGGCCCTGCCGATGGAAGATGAAGCGCTGGTCCTGCTGCTGATTGAAAAGATGCGCGATAGCGGTGCTATTCATAGCCATCATGGCTGGTTACATTTGCCAGATCATAAGGCCGGTTTCAGCGATGAGCAGCGGGCTATCTGGCAAAAAGTAGAACCTCTGTTTGGTGATGAGCCGTGGTGGGTGCGAGATTTGGCGAAAGAAACGGGAACGGACGAGCAGGCGATGCGTCTGGCGCTACGGCAGGCGGCGCAGCAGGGCATTATTACGGCGATCGTCAAAGATCGCTATTATCGTAACGATCGGATTGTGGCCTTTGCGAATCTGATCCGCGAACTGGATCAGGAAAGAGGGTCGACCTGCGCTGCCGATTTTCGCGACAGACTCAATGTCGGACGCAAACTGGCTATCCAGATTCTGGAATATTTTGACCGTATCGGCTTTACTCGTCGTCGGGGAAATGATCATTTATTGCGCGATGCGTTACTGTTTCCCGAAAAGTAACGAAATAATTAATTCAGGAATAAGATGAATTAATACAAAATAAACATTGATTTAAATAAGCACATTAGATTACGAACACTAATGTGCTTTTTAATTTCTGATGCTATTAAAATAACAACCACGATCATATTTTGTTGAGATTATCACTCGTATGCTTCCTTCCTCTTTTGAGTAATTAAGGATCGTACAATGGCGGAATATGGATTTCGTCGTACGTTAATTGTCACGGATTCCATGCTGGCGAAATTCGGTATAGCGAGTGAAATTCAAAAAGCGCTGCAGGAACGGCATCTGAAATGACCCGTTTTGGCATCATTACCGACGAAGTACGCCACATCAAAATGGCGATTGTGGATAAGCATGTTACGCCGCGGCAATCCGCAAACTGGCCCAGAAAGTGAAAATTCCGGCAGGTTTGCGTGAGCTGAACGTTAAGGAAGAAGACTTTGCTGTGCTGGCGACCCATGAGGACATCATGGCGATCTACCGCGCGGCAATGTAATTCGTGATATCTGTCGTAAAGCCGTAAAAGGCTGGCGAATAATTCGCCAGTCCCGTCTACCTTTGTAATACCCCTACAGCAAGGAGACGGTCATGACCAATAACCCCCCTTCAACGCGTATTTATCCCGGCGAGTATGGTTACCCCCTGAAGTTAAAGGCGCGATACGATAACTTTATCGGCGGCGACTGGGTCGCACCGGTGGACGGTGAGTATTACCAGAATCTGACGCCAGTCACCGGGCAATTACTGTGCGAAGTGGCCTCTTCCGGCAAAAAGGATATCGACCTGGCACTGGATGCTGCGCATAAAGTTAAAGAGCAGTGGGCACATACCTCGGTGCAGGACAGGGCGGCGATTCTGTTCAAAATTGCCGACCGTATGGAGCAAAACCTGGAGCTGTTGGCCACCGCAGAAACCTGGGATAACGGCAAACCGATTCGCGAAACCAGCGCCGCTGACGTGCCGCTGGCCATTGACCATTTCCGCTACTTCGCCTCCTGTATCCGCGCACAGGAAGGGGGAATCAGTGAAGTTGATAGCGACACTGTGGCGTATCACTTCCACGAGCCTCTTGGCGTGGTAGGGCAAATTATTCCGTGGAACTTCCCACTGCTGATGGCGAGCTGGAAGATGGCGCCTGCGCTGGCGGCGGGGAACTGCGTGGTGTTGAAACCTGCTCGTCTGACGCCGCTGTCGGTCCTGCTGCTGATGGAAGTCATCGGTGATTTGCTCCCGCCGGGTGTGGTGAACGTGGTCAACGGTGCGGGTGGGGAAATCGGGGAGTATCTGGCGACGTCAAAACGCATTGCGAAAGTGGCGTTTACCGGTTCGACGGAAGTCGGGCAGCAGATCATGCAGTACGCAACGCAAAACATCATCCCGGTCACGCTGGAACTGGGCGGTAAGTCGCCAAATATCTTCTTCGCTGATGTGATGGATGAAGAAGATGCGTTCTTCGACAAGGCGCTGGAAGGCTTCGCGTTATTTGCATTTAACCAGGGTGAGGTATGTACCTGCCCAAGCCGCGCACTGGTACAGGAATCCATTTACGAACGTTTCATGGAAAGAGCGATTCGTCGCGTAGAGAGTATCCGCAGTGGCAACCCGCTAGACAGCGTCACACAAATGGGGGCGCAGGTTTCCCATGGTCAACTGGAAACCATTCTGAATTACATCGATATTGGTAAGAAAGAAGGGGCGGATGTTCTGACCGGCGGACGGCGTAAGCAGCTGGAGGGGGAGCTAAAAGAAGGCTACTACCTCGAACCTACCATTCTGTTTGGTAAGAACAACATGCGTGTTTTTCAGGAGGAGATCTTTGGCCCGGTACTGGCGGTCACTACCTTTAAAACCATGGATGAGGCGCTGGAAATCGCCAATGACACGCAATATGGGCTAGGCGCCGGCGTCTGGAGTCGCAACGGTAATTTAGCATACAAGATGGGACGCGGTATTCAGGCAGGCCGTGTCTGGACCAACTGTTACCACGCTTACCCGGCCCACGCCGCGTTTGGTGGCTATAAGCAGTCGGGCATCGGGCGCGAGACACACAAAATGATGCTCGAGCATTATCAGCAAACCAAGTGCCTGTTGGTGAGCTACTCGGATAAACCGCTGGGACTGTTTTAATCTCATGTCATATCATTGCCCGGTATCGCATAGCGAGCCGGGCCTTCCGCATTTCTGCAGGTATATATAAACTCATATATCGTTATATAAATAAGACCATTGCATGCGATCTGGTCATGCCACTAGTATTATCAACTCTATTGTTGAAAACAATCAGCATCCGAATTTATTAATTTTAAATCTCTGAGGCAAATATGTTTCTTGATTATTTTGCATTAGGAGTGCTTATTTTTGTATTCCTGGTCATTTTTTATGGGGTTATTATTTTGCATGATATCCCTTATTTAATCGCAAAAAAACGTAACCATCCTCATGCCGATGCAATACATGTTGCTGGCTGGGTAAGTTTGTTTACATTGCATGTGATTTGGCCCTTTTTATGGATCTGGGCAACGCTTTATCGCCCGGAGCGTGGGTGGGGCATGCAAAGTCAGAGTGTTGACTCTTCCCTGACCCTGCTTCAGGCGCGGGTAGCAGATTTGGAAAAGAAACTGGGTGAGGCTACCCCCTCTCCGGCGGAGTAATATCGATGGATTTACTGATCGTTTTGACCTATGTGGCTTGCGCATGGTCGGTATTTAAAATTTTTAAAATCCCTGTCAATAAATGGACCGTACCTACCGCGGCATTGGGCGGTATTTTTATTGTTTGCGGGCTTATATTACTGATGAATTATAACCACCCTTATACATTTAAAGCACAAAAGGCGGTAATTTCTATTCCCGTCGTGCCGCAAGTAACGGGAGTGGTAACGGAAGTCACGGATAAGAAGAACACGTTGATTAAAAAAGGCGAAGTTCTGTTTAAACTGAATCCGGGGCGTTATCAGGCGCGGGTTGACCGCCTGAAAGCCGACATTGTCACGGCACAGCATAAAGAGCAGGCTCTTGCTGCGCAGCTGGATGAAATGGCTGCAAATACGCAGCGGGCAAAAGCCACACGTGACAAGCTGGCGAAAGATTACCAACGCTATGCGCAGGGGAGTCAGGCGAAGGTGAATCCTTTTTCTGAACGCGATATTGATGCGGCGCGGCAAAACTATCTGGCGCAGGAAGCGTCGGTAAAATCCTCGATTGCCGAACAACAGCAAATACAGAGTCAGTTAGACAGCCTGGTGCTGGGTGAAAATTCGCAAATTGCCAGCCTGAAAGCACAGCTGGCTGAAGCGGAGTTTAATCTTGACCAAACCGTGGTTCGCGCACCCAGCGATGGTTACGTTACGCAGGTGCTGATGCGGCCAGGAACCTATGCCGCTGCGCTGCCGATGCGCCCGGTAATGGTGTTTATCCCGGAGCAAAAACGGCAAATTATCGCCCAGTTCCGCCAAAATTCGTTGCTGCGACTGGAACCCGGCGATGAAGCCGAAGTGGTGTTTAATGCACTGCCGGGTAAAGTGTTTAGCGGTAAGCTGGCGGCTATTAGCCCAGCCGTTCCGGGAGGGACATATCAGTCGAATGGGGCGCTGCAATCTTTGAATTCTACGCCTGGTTCAGAAGGGGTGATTGCCACAATCGAATTGAATGAGAATGTGGATTTGAATGCGCTGCCTGATGGTATTTACGCCCAGGTCGCGGTCTACTCAGACCATTTTGCCCATGTCTCAGTGATGCGCAAAGTCCTGCTGCGTATGACCAGTTGGGTGCATTACCTGTATCTCGACCACTAAACGTCGGCTATTGGCTTACCTTTCTCGCTTACTCAGGTGACTGTTGCTGCGCCTGAGTAAGCTGCTGGCGTATCTCATTTAACATCTCATCAAGAATAAACTGTACTCGCCAGGGCTGATATTCGCGTTTGCGGAAAATGGCCACAAGATCCAGCCACCACTCATGCTGTTCAGAGAAGCACGGAACCAACATTCCGGCTTGGGTATCCTTTTGCACGCTTTTATTTGGCGCAAAAACAATGCCTAAATGGTTACGTGCCAATGCCAGTGCCGACTGCGTATTGTCGCAGACGTAATTCCCCGTTACACGATAGTCTTGTAATTCTTTACCTTTGCCTGAGGTGAATCGCCAGATATTCGCGTCATCAATCATCATTGAATCAATAAGAATACAGGAATGATCCTCCAGTTCCTCAGGACTACTGATAGGATGTTTATTGAGATATTCCTGACTGGCAAAAGCAGAAACCGCATATTTAGTAATAAAACTGGCAACCAATGATTCATCTTTGGGTTGTGTATAGGTAATTAAAATATCACAGTCGTCAGGGAAATCGACGCCTTCATAAAATGCTTTGCGCTCCAGATTATATGTTTTTAGCGAAAGACTAATGCCGCCAATATTCTGAATTTTTGCAATAACATGTTGCGATAAGTATGTCACTATTCCTGTCGGTGCATATACTGTTACGCGACCACGCTTTTCATGCTTATAATCCGCAATGAAATTGTTTAGCTGATCGGTTCTATCCAGCATGTCATTAATGTAGGGCAGTAGTGCTGTTCCAAACGGTGTCAGGGTAAGCTGTCGGGTGGTTCTGTCGAAGACTTTTAACCCAATTTTTGATTCAAAATCAGCAAGGTATTTGCTGACGTTGGCCTGTGCGATGCCGAGAACGGTGGCAGCGTGACTGATGTTTTCACTGGCAGCAATGACTGAAATGATCTTCAGCTCCCGGTGTTTGAGTTGTAATTTGTTCATCGCCAAACCCAATATATATATGTTTGTATATATTACTATATAAATATGGATGTTGCACCGACGAAATTGTAAGCATTATTATGCACGCGCTTTGTAGCTTATTTTAAAATGGAATGTTGGCATGTTAATTAAACGCAATATTGTGGCGCTATTTGCCTTTTCTTTTATGGCGAGTGCGACAGCCGCAGAATTTTCTATTGGCGGTGGCGCTGTATATAATGAATCGCCTTATCGTGGATATAATGATAATGTTCACGCAGTACCGCTTGTCAGTTATGAAAGTGAATCATTTTATTTTAGGCAAACAACGTTAGGCTATATTCTGTCGAAGAGTAAAAGTAATGAATTTAGTCTTACTGCTTCGTGGATGCCGCTGGAGTTTGACCCTGCCGATAACGATGATCGTGCAATGAAGCAGTTGGACAAACGTGACAGTACCGCGATGGCCGGTGCTGCATGGTATCACCATGAGAAATGGGGCAGCGTAAAAGTTTCTGCGGCGGCGGATGTTCTGGACAACAGCAATGGTTGGGTAGGGGAAGTGTCTCTGTTCCGCCAAATGCCGATGGGTAAGCTGACGCTGACTCCGGCTGTTGGTGTTCTTTATTATGACGAAAATTTCAACGAATATTACTACGGTATATCTGGCAATGAATCCCGCCGTAGCGGGTTATCAAGTTATTCCCCAGGCGATAGCTGGACGCCCTATGTCGGGCTGTCGGCGAAATACGCGTTAACCACTAATCTGACGTTGCTGGCAAGCGCCAACTATAGCGTGCTACCGGATGATATTAAGAATAGCCCAATGGTCGATCGCGACGACAGCTTCACTTTCCTGTCAGGGGTGAGCTGGCGCTTCTGATCCTCACCCGTTTGTCCTCATGGAAGAGGGCGATTTTTTCGTGATACGTTGACAGATGGCGTCGATTTGCGCATGAAACTCGCCGGCGACCAGCGCTGGAAGGGAGGCGCCTGCCAGCGCGCGCCCGGCAATAAAGGCTTTAACGTTAATATCGCGGAACAGCGGCAGGTCTGCGGGCGTAATGCCGCCGGTAATCGATAGCTCAAGGCCGATGTCGGACAACGCTTTCATCCGCGACAGATCCGCTTCGCCCCACTGTTGACCGCTGGCCTGCGCGTCGCGCCCGCGATGGTAAATCGCCTGACGAACCCCGACACGACACCAGTCGCGGGCATCGTCCAGCGTCCAGTTTCCGAACAGTTCCATCTGAATTTCACCACCGCAGGTTAGTGCAACGGCGTGGCTTTTTTCCACCGTGGCGAGCGGCGCGGCACAGATGATGGTCATCCAGTTGGCACCTGCGCCAAAGGCTTGCTGTGCGAGGATTTCTCCGGCATCGGCCACCTTCCAGTCGGCGACGATAATTTTATCCGGGCATTGGGCGCGCAGGGCTTTGACCGCGCTAAGGCCTTCGGTTAAACAGAGGATGGTCCCAGCCTCAACGATATCGACATGATCTTGTAGCAGCGCGACATCACGTTGTGCTGCCTGAAGGCTGGTGTGGTCGAGCGCCAGTTGCAGTAATGGTCGGCTCATAATGCGTGCTCCTTAATGCGGGCGTGATAGCCCTGTAGTGCGGTAATCAAATCCTGGTATTGACGGTATTTACGCTGGTAACGCGCATGTGCGGTCATGTCCGGCAGCAGCGTGCGTATCGGGTGCTGTAGGCTGCGCTGGGCGTCGCTAAAGTTGGGGTAAACGCCGGTGCCGACGCGGGCGGCGAGCGCAGCGCCAAAGCAGCCGGTCTCTTCCACCTGCGGCAATTCGATACGTAAACCGCTGACGTCTGCCAGCATTTGCATCCAGATGCCGGAATGCGCCGGGCCGCCCGTCACGCGCAGGGTGTGAACGTCGGTAAAGCGTTCACGCATGCGATTAAGATGGGTCATATGGCTGAACACCACGCCTTCATAAATGGCCTGTAACAGGTGCGCGCGGGTGTGCAGCGCCTGCATACCATAAAAGCCGCTGGTCATCTCCAGCCCGGCGTTGCTGCCGTATAAAAAGGGCAGGAAAAACAGATCGCTACCGGCTTTGGGCAAACTGGAAACCGTCTGGTTAATCTCATTAAATGAGATCTCGCCCCACTGGGCGATGAACCATTCCAGATTGCCGGAAGAGGTCGGGCTGGCTTCATGAACGATGTATTGCCCGCTATTCACATAGCGGCCATAGACATAGGGATGCGCCTCATGGTC
Organism: Citrobacter sp. U14242; assembly: GCF_046555775.1. NCBI lineage: Bacteria > Pseudomonadati > Pseudomonadota > Gammaproteobacteria > Enterobacterales > Enterobacteriaceae > Citrobacter > Citrobacter sp. U14242. The sequence goes on along the minus strand of NZ_JBKGLW010000002.1, from coordinate 273,277 downwards.
GCGCAGGCCGTGAGCGATCCCGCTGGTGACGGCCCAGGTGCCCATTACCGCATTGAGGGTGTGTTCGTCTTCAATACCGGCACAGAGTGCGGTGGAAACCACATCAAACAGGCCGCCGACGACGGGCGTACCCGCCGCCAGACCGGTTATGGCGGCTGCCTGAGCGGTGATTTCCCCGCACATTTCTGCTGAGCCGACAATGGGCGGTAGCGCGCCATTGATCTCACTGATGCCGAGCCAGTCAGTTAATTGCGGGTCATATTGCCCGCTGGACATGTTGTAGAGGTTGGATTCGGAGATATTGCTCTCTTCGCAGCCCTTCACACCGGTTAAGCACCAGCGCAGATAGTCGTGCGTCATCATGACGCAGCCAATTTGGGGGTACCGTGAGGGTTCGTTTTCTTTGACCCAGCGTAAAAGAGAGGCCGGATGCCCGGTCCATAAGGTTTGTCGGGTTAACGGGTAGAGTTTTTCTGGGATACCATCCTGCTGCCAGCAGCGCACGATTTCGATGGCTCTTCTGTCTGACGAGAGAATGGCTGTGCCGAGCGGGCGGTCTTCTTTATCGAGTAAAAATAATCCCTTACCTTGCGCGGATATCCCGATGCCGAGGATTTGTGAACCGCCAATGCCGGTATGGTCGAGGAGCGCGCGAATGACGGTGTGGCAGCATTGCCGTAGTTCTGTCATGTCGCGCTCAGCCCAGCCCGGCTTGGGGCTTAACGTGCGCAGCGGCAGGCGCTGAACGCCTGCCTCCCGGCCAGTAGCGTCGTATAATCCGGCTTTTAGCCAGCTACCACCACAGTCCAACCCCAGCCAGTAATTGCTCATTGTTTATTGCACCTCATCCACAGCTTTCAGCAGCTCCGCGCCCTGAGGAATGTCTTTCACAAACATGTCTCGAACCTGATTGCCAAGCGCATCACTGAAGGCTTGGCGGTCGATCTCCGCCAGAACCTCAACACCGGCCTCTTTCATGCCGTTGATGATTTTTTGCTGATTTTCAGCGACAAGCTGGCGCTGATAGTTTCCTGCCTCTTGTGCTGATGAAATTAGCGCTTGCTGTAACTGTGGGGTTAAGCCATCGAATTTCGCTTTATTGATCACCACCAGAAGCGGTGAATAGGCATGATGGGTAAGAGAGAGATACTTCTGTACTTCATAAAATTTCGCCGACCATACGACGTTGATGGGATGCTCCTGGGCATCAATGGTGCGGGTTTCCAGTCCGGTATAGACTTCGGCAAATGGCATAGGAATGGGATTAGCACCGAAGATCTTAAAGGCAGCGATATTCATTGGGCTATTGTTGGTGCGAATTTTTAGGCCCTTTAGATCGGCGGGGGTTTTCACTGGCGCGCGTGAGTTGGTCACATCACGCCAGCCGTTTTCCCAGTACGCCAGCACTTTTAAGCCTTTTGCTTCAAGGGAGGTTTTCAGCTCATCACCAACTTTGCCGTCGAGGGTTTTATGCGCGTGGGCGGTGTCGCGGAACAGGAAAGGCACATCCAGCAGATTCATCACCGGCGATAAGCCAGCGAAGTTATTTGAACCCGACATTTCCATATCAATGGTACCGCCACGCACGCCGCTGATCATGGCCTGTGCGTTGCCCAGCGTACTATCAGGAAACAGTTTTAACGCCAGGTCACCATTGGTTTTTTCTTTTAATAATTCATTGAATTTTTTCGCCGCAATATGCTGCGAGTCCGTTTGCGATGTTTCATAGCCAAAACGTAACGACTGTGCAGCGAGGGATGATGTGCTGATTGTCGCCAGTCCTGCGATAAATAATGCATAGGTTACAGAGCGTAATTTCATGGTATTTCCCTTTTAGTTAATCCATTTCAGAGGAATGATGATTAGGTCGGGTATGAAAATGAAAAGTGTTAACAGCAAATATAAAACTAATACATAGGGGAAAACGCCCCTTACCGCATCATCGAATTTAAGTTTTGCTACGCCAGAAATAACGTTCAGGACATTACCAATCGGTGGGGTAATTAATCCTATAGAACAATTAATGATAAACATGACGCCGAAATAAATCGGATCAATGCCCGCTTCTTTAACTAATGGCATTAATACCGGGGTGAGAATTAAAACGGTAGGGGTTAAATCCATCACCATGCCCACAAGCAAAATTGCCAGCATAATGACGATAAACAACAAACGCGGTGAATCCACTAATGGTTGTAGTAAATCGGACACCATCATCGGCAGTTCGGCAATGGTGATAAGCCACGCGGAAACAGAGGCAGAGGCAACCAAAAACATGACGACTGATGTGGTTTTTGCTGCCCCGACCAGCACATGCCAGAGGCTGGAAAAGGTCATTTCCCGGTAGATAACCACCGCGACAAACAGGGCATAAAATGCGGCTACGGCACCGGCCTCTGTTGGAGTGAACAGGCCAGAGCGGAAACCACCAATAATTATTACAGGGAGAAATAACGCCCAGATTCCAGAAATCAATGATTGCCAGACTTCACGGGGCGTCGCTTTAGGCTGACGAGGCAGATCCAAACGGTTTGCCTGCCACCACCAGGTGAGCATCAGCGTAGCCCCCATCATTATACCGGGGGCGATCCCCGCCATAAACAGCTTACTGATGGACAGACCGCTGGAGACACCAAAAATAATAAAGGGGATTGAGGGAGGGATAACAGGAGCAATAATCCCGCCAGAGGCGATAAGCCCCGCTGCGCGATTTACCGGATAGTTGGCGCTACGCATCATCGGAACCAGCAACGCCGCGACCGCTGCGGTATCCGCCACAGCAGAGCCAGAGAGGCTCGCCATAATCATCGCAGCTAATACGCCGACATAGCCCAGACCACCGGACTTATGCCCTACGAGTTTCATCGGCAGATCGACTATCCGTTTAGACAAGCCTCCGGCATTCATTATTTCGCCCGCCAGTACAAAGAACGGAATAGCTAACAGAGAAAAACTGTCCGCCCCATTGACCAGGGTTTGCGCCATGATCTGTACGTCGAACATATCCAGCCAGGCCATTAACGCTGCGCCGCAAAGCAGTAACGCCCAGGCGATGGGGAGGCCAATGGCAATGCTGCCAAGCAGGCAGCAAAGAAATATCAAAACGGCCATTATTCATCTCCTTGCGGTGACAACGGGGGGGTATCAGTATTGGTAGCCAACCGATATAAACGATGCAGTTCGAACAGTGCGATAACCACGCTGGTGGGCAAACAGGCGGCATACATCAATCCGACGGGTAAGCCGAGGATAGGGGATAAGTCGCTCCAGTCCTGGATTGTTTTCTGAACAGAACTCCATGCCAGAGCCAGGCACAGAAGCAAAATTAAACTGTGAGTTAGCAACGCCAGACGGCGTTGATTGGCAGTAGACAGTTTTTCTACCAGGAAGGTGACCTGTACATGTGCGTTATCCATAAAGGCCACGATTGCGCCAATAAAGGTAAGCCAAACAAACAGGAAGCGGGATAGCTCATCGACTGATAATATACTTGTCTGAAATCCATAGCGGAGAACTATATTAATAAATACAATACAGGATAATACGGCGATAATGATTGCCAGAATTCCCTCCAGTATTCTCTTCATCATGAGTCCTTTAGAATTTATAATTTATGGTGTATATCAATTGCTAAAGTATGAAAATATAGTGAATATCTTTGTTCTGTTTTTATGGCGTAGTTAATGCGCGAATGCCATCGCATAATATTTCAATGCGGTGCTGAATATCAGCATTAGCATTGATTTCCAGTAATTTAATACCGGAAAAAAGTAATGTTGTGTGCTCCACCGCATTAAATAATTCTTTAACATGATTAGTCATCATCAGGCTTTGAGGGCAGAACGGGGCAAACGGTGCGTGTAAGTCCTGCCACTCGCCGTATTCGCCGGTCAGCGTGGTGCCGGAGAACATCAGCGCGCCGAGCTTTCCGGCCTGTTTGGCCTGCCGGGTGTGGGCCAAAGGTAGCGTTGTATCCTGTCCTTCAATAGCGGAACGTGCCCAGTTAATACACACGCTGATGTCGTAGTCGGCTATCACTTCCAGCACGTTGTCTAATGGCAGAAATCCTTTGCGCGGTGCGGGACCGGTCATGGCATCACAGTGTTCCAGTACCAGATCGCAGGACCAGTCCCAGTTAGCCATCTCTTTTAGCGAACGGGCAAATGCATCGGTGGCCTGAGCGACGTTCGGATTACCCGCCAGCGGGGCGGCATGTAGCTCCAGCGCGATCACTTTCCCGGCCCTGGCGGCATTGATGTTGTTGATTTTCTGCTGAAGATGGTGATAGTACTCTACGCAGGCTTTACGCTGTTCTTCGTCGCTGGAGGCCAGGCCAAAGCCGCTGTTTCCGCCACGGCGGCGCATGGTCTCCATAATGGCGGTGACCACAATTTGCCAGTCGCCCGGCGTATGGCGCAATAACCATTCGTCACCCAGAGGGTGAAGATGCTCGAGGCAGGGCTGTTCAAGACCGCGAATATTCGGGGTATCCGCGAGTTGTCGCCAGAATTCCTTCTCTTTCTCTTCACTCTGTTGGTGAAATGAGGGTGCACAGGGATACGCACCGATAATATAACCGGCATTATTAACGTTCATGTTGTGCTCCTTTTTATAAAACTGAAATAGCGACCTTCACGACTATTTTGCGGATGGCTGTTGCTACCGTTTTATGACATCCTGGGCGGTGAACATCCTGCGGGAAAAATATGGCGTAGCTTCCGGGAATCATTTCGAAGAAGGATTCGTGTTCACTGTCGTGATAAAAAATAATATCGCGCTGTTCTAATAACGATTCGCTAATTTCGTTATGGCCGGTATCAATCGCGATACCGATTTTCTCTTCGCCCGAGGCCAGAAACTGAATATCCAGATAGCGACGATGAACTTCCGGACGGTTTTCGGCAGCGTCGCGGGTGGTTAAATCGATAACCTGCGCGAAGATATTTTTTCCGTCGATCTCCACCACGCCCGGTTCCAGCGTACTGAAGTCTGTGCGGCGCAGAAAGTCGAGCGCCCTTTCAATGGCTGCGGGAAAACGACACGGGTTAGGCTGAGCGATATGTCCAAAGATCATCGTATTGCTCCTTACAGCGCCTGAATTTTGGCCCATACGCTGTCATCAACGGTGATCCCATGGCGACGATTTTCTTCCAGCAGCGTTGTAAACTCGTGACCTGGCAGGCGAACTGGGGTCTCCTCATCCGCACGTTCAGCGGTGGTGATGAAATCCATAATGCGCTGCAGTTTGGCGTCGCGGGATGCGCCGTCGATCAACTTGTCTACTTCAATAGCGATGAAAATCTGCGAAATGCCATATTCATCGCTGTTGTCCTGGGTGACTTCGGCTACAGAAGCGCCGTCTGAAAGCAGAGTGGCAATCATATCCAGCACGATCGACAGACCTGAACCTTTCCAGTAGCCCATTGGCAAAATGCGGCGATTTTTCTCGATAACGCCAGGTTCTCTGGTGAGATTACCTGCATCGTCGAACCCGCCGTCCACCGGAAGTTCACGGCCCGCCAGACGGTTAACCTCCAGCATGCCGTAGGAGAACATCGACATCGACATATCCACCATGGTGATCGGCGTTGATGGGATGGCAACAATCAGCGGATTAGTGCCGATGCAGCACTCTTTAGAACCCCATGCAGGCATCACGGCGATGGAGTTGGTCCAGCAGATGCCGATGTAACCTTTCTCTGCGGCCTGCCAGCCATAGCTACCGCCGCGCATCCAGTGATTTGCATTGCGCAGCGCCACCAGGCCAATGCCGTGATCGGAGGCCAGCTCGATGGCGCGGTCCATCATCTTTTTCGCCGTCAGGTTGCCGATTGAGCGTTGGGCATCCCACTGCTCAATTGCTCCGAGGCTGGTAATGCGCTGCGGTATGGCCTCAGGGATGATGTCGCCGTTGTCCAGTTGCTGAATGAAGCGAGGAAAACGGTTCACGCCATGCGAATGGACGCCGGATTCGGTGGTGCGTGCAAACATTTCAGCACAGGCATCTGCGGTTTCAACGGCAAGACCGCGCGCCAGCAGTACCCGATTGAACGCTTCTTTCAACTGCTCAAAAGTGACTTTCATTCCCGTTTCCTTAATTAAATTTGATCGCTTTTTTATCTCTTAATTTCACTATGCGAAATCTGATTTCAAATATATCGATCAAATTTTGACAGATCAACGGGGCGGACTGTTTTTTAAATCCATCAAAATCAAATGGTTATGTTTTTTTGGTTCAGATCGTGAACTGAAACACACATTGCGCTACCATCAGAGCGCGACAAAAAGGGGAGCGGATGTGATGGGTACAAAAGAGAATGAGATGACACAAGAAAAAGAGAGGCCAGCCGGAAGTCAGAGCCTGTTTCGTGGTTTGATGCTAATTGAGATCCTGAGCAACTATCCGAATGGTTGCCCGTTGGCGCATCTGTCCGAACTGGCGGGGCTGAACAAAAGTACCGTACACCGGCTGTTGCAAGGGCTGCAATCTTGTGGATATGTCACGCCCGCGCCCGCAGCGGGGAGCTATCGCCTGACCACCAAATTCATCGCCGTTGGGCAGAAGGCGCTGTCGTCACTGAATATTATCCATGTCGCCGCGCCGCACCTTGAAGCGCTGAATATTGCCACCGGTGAAACGATCAACTTTTCCAGTCGTGAAGATGACCACGCGATTCTGATTTATAAGCTGGAACCCACCACTGGTATGCTGCGGACCCGCGCCTATATTGGTCAGCATATGCCGTTGTATTGCTCTGCGATGGGCAAAATTTATATGGCGTTTGGTCATCCGGACTATGTGGCCTCTTACTGGGAGAGCCACCAGGATCTTATCCAGCCACTGACCCGCAATACCATTACTGGTTTACCGGCGATGTACGATGAGCTGGCGCAGATCCGTGAAAGCAGCATGGCAATGGACCGGGAAGAGAATGAGCTTGGCGTGTCCTGCATTGCGGTGCCGGTGTTTGATATTCATGGCCGCGTGCCGTACTCGATTTCAATTTCACTCTCCACTTCTCGCCTGAAACAGGTTGGGGAGAAGAATTTACTCAAGCCGCTGCGGGAGACCGCTCAGGCAATTTCGAATGAACTGGGCTTTACCGTTCGCGATTAGGCGAAACGCCAGAGTTGATCACATACCTGACAAAATTTAACCGTTTCCCCTGTCCGATCAAAGCGACAGGGACAGCCTCTCTGGCACTCTGTGGTTTTTAACGGCGACGGAGAAGGTAATGAACGGGTTTATTATGGCGGATGCGGCGAAATGTATTGGATGTCGTACCTGCGAAGTGGCCTGCGTCGTCGCGCATCAGGAAAACCAGGATTGCGCAGCGGTCTCTTCCAGCGCCTTTACCCCGCGCATTCGGGTTATTAAAGACGACGCGTTTACCACGGCGGTTAGCTGTCATCAATGTGAAGATGCACCCTGTGCCAATGTCTGCCCAACCCACGCTATTCGTCGCGAACGTGGACATATCTTCGTTGAACAGGCGCGTTGCATTGGCTGTAAGAGTTGTATGCTGGTCTGCCCGTTTGGGGCGATGAATGTGGTTGCACAGCGCTCGCGGGTGCAGGCGGTTAAGTGTGATTTGTGCTGGCATCGCGAGACGGGCCCGGCGTGTGTAGAAGCCTGCCCAACCAGCGCGTTGCAGTGCATTGATGCTGTTAGTATTCAGCGGCAGCGTCTGCGGTCACAGCCGTTGTGAAATTAGCCCGACCCGAGCCTGGGTCGGGCTAATCATCAGCCTTCCAGCCAGGCGCGTTCGATCTCTTCAGCCAGAATCTTCACGCCAGCCTCGATTTTTTCCGGTTCCGGTACGTAGTTCATCCGCATGCACTGATGCGTATGCGGCCAGGGTTTATCCAGCCCAGGGAAGAAGTAGTCGCCAGGAACCATCAGGACACCGCGCGCTTTCAGACGCTGATATAACAGTTCGGTGGAAATCGGTAAATCCTTGAACCATAACCACAGGAAAATCGCGCCTTCTGGTTTATGAATCAGGCAGCGATCTTCAGATAAATAGCGGCGAATAATCGCAATCGTCTCCTGAACGCGCTGATAATAAAACGGTTTGATAACCGTCTCCGACAGACGCAGAAGGTCGTTGCGCTTAATCATTTCGCACATGATCGCCGGACCCATGCCGCCAGGCGCAAGGCTGATAATGCCGTTCATATTGGTGATAGCGGTGATGATTTTTTCATTGGCGATAATAATGCCGCAGCGAGAGCCCGGCAGCCCGAGCTTGGAAAGGCTCATGCACAGTACAATGTTTGGGTTCCACAGCGGACGCGCTTCGCTAAAAATGATGCCTGGGAATGGGACGCCATAGGCGTTATCGATAACCAGCGGAATTCCATGCTGATTGGCCAGCCGGTCCAGCTTCATCAGCTCTTCATCAGTGATCACATTGCCGGTTGGGTTCGTCGGACGTGACACGCAAATCATGCCCGTCTCTTCGCCGATATGCAGGTGTTCAAAGTCAACGTGATACTTAAACTGGCCTTCCGGTAACAGTTCGATGTTTGGTCGTGCTGAAACGAAAAGGTCTTCTTCGAGCCCTGAATCGGCATAACCAATGTATTCCGGTGCCAACGGGAACAACACTTTTCGGGTGGTTCCGTCGGCACGACGTCCGGCGAAGAGGTTGAATAAGTAGAAAAACGCGCTCTGACTGCCATTTGTCAGTGCAATATTTTGTGGTTCGATATCCCAACCCAGCTTCTCACGTAGTAGTTTCGCCAGCTCAGACAGTAGCTCGGTTTTACCTTGTGGACCGTCATAATTACAAAGCGCATCAGTGGCTTTGCCGTTTTCCAGCATCTCTGCCAGCAGAGACTGGAAGTAATCCTGCATCTGTGGGATTTGCGCCGGATTACCGCCGCCAAGCATGATGGCGCCTGGGGTGCGTAAGCCGTCGTTGAGGTCCTCCATCAGGCGTGTGATGCCTGAATGGCGGGTAAATTTGTCGCCAAAAAGTGAGAATGTCATAGCAGGTGGTCTGTCGAACTCAGTATTAAAGTGGCTAACCATAGCGCTACCTATGGTGGGGTGCAAATCAGGCTTACAGAGCAGAATTGATGTTTTGTGCTGCAGATTTTTTTCTGGATAGTTTTTTATATTGAATCTGGCTTCCCGCGCTGTTGAGCACGAGAAGCTTGTTGGGATCAGGGTTGGCCGGCCCACACGACCATGACTTTATCGTCGCCGTGTTCGCGGATAAATCCGTATCCCTGCTTTAATGAAAGCGTGGTTTGTTTACCCGCTCCGATGGCGGGATGCCGTGCCCTGAACTGGCTAATGCGCTGCCAGTGCGCGACGCTGGCGGCAGATTTCCCGCTAACGTCCTGCCAGTTCATCTGCGAGCGTGTACCCTGTAACGGGTCTGAGCCAGTCGGGCCAAAAGGACGTGCGGACTCGTCACCGTAAAAAAGTTGTACCGCGCCAGGGGCCAGCAACAACAGTTCGGCGGCTTTGTCTCCACCTTCACGGAACAGCCGGGTATCGTGTGATGAGAGATAGCTCAGGACGTTAAAATCCTGCAACTTATCCGCCATCTGCTGCCAGGTGAGATCGATATTTGCCAGACAATCGACGGCCCTGGCCGCCTGCTCCTGATAGTCAAAATTGATCATCGCATCGAAACCGTGGCGGTAATAATCGCTTTGCATGACGCCATGTCCCCAGGCCTCACCGGTCATCCAGAAGGGTTTATCATCCAGCGCTTTGTCTGGATTCGCTTTCTTCCATTCGGCCAACGCTGAACTGGCCTGCGCTTTTAGCTGTTGCCAGGCAGGAAGCTCGACATGTTTTGCGGTATCGACCCGAAACCCGTCAATGCCGTAGTCACGCACCCACTGGCTGAGCCAGTGAATCAGATAATCTCGTGGTGTATAACCAGGGATGGCTTTGGCGCGGGTATCCGGCTTGTGTTGATAAAAATTCGGCAAACCTGAAGGCGTAGTAGACTCCGTTTTCAGATCGGGCAGGAAAGCCAGCGACATGGTCAGGTCGTCAAAACCCGGATTGTCGTAGTCGCCAATGTCTGTGCGGATCCACTTTTTCCCCCACCACTTTTCCCACGCGGCTTTATCACTGAAGTTGATGTAATCATTAAAGCTGTGCCAGCTTTGCCCGGACAGGGGTTTCCAGTCCGTCCAGCGTTCACCGAGCGTTTTTTTCAGTTCCTCACCTGACAAGTACAACGCCCCAAACTGGTACTCCTGCATATCAGCCAGTGTGGCGTAACCGGTATGATTCATGACAACATCGAACAGAATGCGGATGCCGCGTTGATGCGCGCCGTCAACCAGTGCACGCAGGTCGGTCTCGTTACCCATATTGGCGTCGAGCGTGGTCCAGTCCTGGGTGTAGTAACCGTGATAGGCGTAGTGCGGGAAATCACCTTTAGTGCCACCGCCAACCCAGCCGTGAATCTGCTCAAACGGGGCGCTGATCCACAAGGCGTTTACCCCCAACTGTTGCAGGTAGTCGAGCTTGCTGGCAAGACCGCGTAAATCGCCGCCATGAAAGGTACCAATCTCCTGCATGCCGTCATTGCGACGTCCATAGCTGTGATCATTAGTCAGATCGCCGTTTTCAAAGCGGTCTGTCAGTACGAAATACACCGTGGCGTTGTGCCAGTCGAAAGCGGCGGGTGCATTTGTTTCCGCCCGTTCTAACAGTAAAAGTCCATTACTGGTCGCGTCGGGTTGCAGGGTAATGGTTCCGTTTTTCACCGTTGCCATTTGCTGGCTATAGTAATCGCGTACCACGGCGCCTTCCGGGAATGTCTGGCTCACATCCAGCGTCAGCGGCGAGCCATCCCATTTTGGACACTGGCGGATCCGGGCGGTGACGGGATCCGCCACGTTTTTTACTGACAGCATTAGCGTCGGTGTACCTGAGCGGGTATCGACTTCCAATGTGTAATCGCCGTCTTTAAATAAACGCCACTGTGGCGGTGTGCCTTCACAAGGTTTTAGCGACAGCATCTGATTGAGTTTAATGGCATCTGTAGGCTGCCAGCACTGTTGGTCAAAATTCAGGGTCAAAGGGCGAGTACCCTTCGTCAACGCTGCATGGCTGACAAATTTACCCGTACCTTCCACTTCGAAAGTAGGGAAACCCTGGGAAGTCCATGATGAGGCGATGGCAATGCCGGGCAGTAATACCAGCGCAACGGCGGCAAGTTTCATAATGCTGTCCTTGATGCTGCGATTTACGCCAGTTTGCCAGTGAAATCAGACCGGAAACTCATCCTTAGCGTCGATTCTGCCAGGATGAGAGATGAGGGTGAGCGATCATGCGCAAAAAACGACCTGATTTTGCGATAACCTCCACATTTCCTTCGAATTAACAGCACCCGGAACGGTTTGTACGTGACATAGTTTCAGAATTGGACTATTCCTTTGGGTGCTCTTGACGGCTATTTTTGATATGATTTGAGATTCATCTCTCATTTTTGTGAAAAATATAAGGTGTTGGAATGTTTAAATCCGACCAGGAGACCTAATGATATTGACTCCCATTCGACGATATGGGGCAATGATTCTTATGTTACTCACCATTGCATTTTCGGGTGAGGTGCTGGCAAAGACACACACGGCGACAACGAGTCATAAGCCCCAGGTAATCAAGGCAAGTAATACACAGGTAAGCAGTAAACAAGAGTATTCTCGCAATAGTGCAAAGAGTAGTTCACTTCCTGATTTGCGAAAATACCCTTCCGGAACACCAAGGAAAAAAGCGTTTCTCCGGACGGTTATGCCTTATATTACCAGTCAAAATGCTGCCATTACGGCGGACCGTAACTGGCTGATCTCAAAGCAGTACCAGAATCGCTGGTCACCGACTGAACGTGCGCGTATGAAAGACATCGCGAAACGCTACAAGGTGAGCTGGTCTGGTAACACGCGTAAAATTCCATGGAATACGCTGCTTGAGCGCGTAGACATCATTCCTACCAGTATGGTGGCGACTATGGCTGCGGCTGAAAGCGGTTGGGGCACATCGAAACTGGCGCGTAGCAATAACAACCTGTTTGGCATGAAATGTGTCAAAGGCCGCTGCAACAATGCACCCGGTAAGGTGAAAGGCTACTCACAGTTTGAATCGGTAAAAGAGTCGGTGAATGCCTATGTCATTAACCTGAACACGCACCCGGCATACTCTTCCTTCCGTAAATCGCGTGCGCAGTTGCGTAAAGCCGATCAGGAAGTGACAGCGACCGCGATGATTCATAAGCTGAAGGGGTACTCCACCAAAGGACAGAGTTATAATAACTATCTGTTCGCGATGTACCAGGATAACCAGCGTTTAATCGCCGCGCATATGTAATTCCACAGGCCTGATGGCGCGACGCTTATCAGGCCTGTGAGTCGCTCTGTAGGCCGGATAAGGCGAAACCGCCATCCGGCACAATTCCCCTTACAGCATCCCTTCACTGTTCATGTCACGGTACTCTTTTGGCGTCGTGTCGTACTCTTTCTTGAAAACGGAATAGAAATACTGCAACGACGGATAGCCGCACATTTGTGAAATTTCGTTTATCGCGAGCGTCGTGGAGATCAACAGGCTACGCGCTTTTTCCAGTTTTTCGGCATGAATCACGGCGTGGATGGTCTCCCCGACCTCGTCTTTAAAGCGCTTCTCGAGATTTGAACGTGAAATCCCAACGGCATCCAGCACTTGCTCGACTTTGATGCCTTTACAGGCATGGTTGCGGATAAAGTGCATTGCCTGAATGACCGCGGGATCGGTCAGTGAGCGATAGTCGGTTGAACGACGATTCACGACGCGTACCGGAGGCACCAGAATGCGTTGCAGCGGCAGTTCTTCATTCGCCAGTAAGCGGTGCAGAAGTTTGGCTGCCTGATAGCCCATCTGTCGCGCGCCCTGAGCAACGGATGACAGAGCGACCCGCGACAGGTAACGGGTGAGTTCTTCGTTATCAATCCCAATAACACACAGTTTTTCCGGCACCGGGATATGCAAATGCTCGCAGGCCTGCAGAACATGCCGCGCACGTGCGTCGGTCACGGCGATAATACCGGTTTGCGGGGGTAAAGTTTGCAGCCAGTCCGCCAGTCGATTTTGCGCGTGCTGCCAGTTTTCTGGTGCGGTTTCCAGCCCCTGATAGACAACACCACGGTACTTCTCTTTGGCGACCAACTGGCAAAAGGCATATTCACGCTCAGCGGCCCAGCGCTTGCCGCTGGAAGAGGGCAGACCATAAAATGCGAATCGGTTGACCCCTTTTTCTTTCAGATGCAAAAAAGCGCTTTCCACCAGTGCATGGTTATCAGTCGCAATGTAATGGACGGGTGGATAATCGCTTTCAAGATGGTAGGAACCACCGACACCGATGATGGGAACATCGACATCGGCAAGTAATTGCGCAATGTCATCATCGTCATAATCAGCAATAACACCGTCGCCTAACCAGTCTTTGATATTATCAATACGGGCCCGGAAATCTTCCTCAATGAATATATCCCACTCAGATTGCGATGCCTGTAAATATTCACCTACGCCCTCTACCACCTGGCGGTCATAGGCTTTATTAGCATTAAATAATAGGGTGATGCGGTGTCGTTTATCAAACATAAGAGCCTATCCTGAAAGGTTAACGTGGCCTGTCGATACTACCAAAACCGCAGGTGCGACTACTTGATGAAGCGTGACAAATTTCTTATTTGGGTAACGCTACGCAAAATTCACACACCACGACCAGGAAGACAATTGTCATTTCTTATCTGCGTATTACGGTTTTTTGTTTATTGATAAAGAGCCGATCGCGATCGCTTTTTTAATTGCTTATTCAGTGTGCATTTTTGGGAGCCAGCGCACATTTGGGTATTCTCTTAATGGCGGTGTGAAATAACGTAATTGAGCAATAAATCAGGAAATTCCAGTATGGCTGTATCGCAGTTTACTTGCCGTATTACCTGATTATGGAGCTTATTATGCAGGCTTATTTTGACCAACTCGATCGCGTTCGTTTTGAAGGTACAAAATCCACTAACCCACTCGCATTTCGCCATTACAACCCTGATGAAATCGTGCTGGGCAAACGCATGGAAGATCATCTGCGCTTTGCCGCCTGCTACTGGCACACTTTCTGTTGGAACGGCGCGGATATGTTCGGTATGGGGGCCTTCGACCGTCCGTGGCAACAGCCGGGTGAAGCATTGGCGCTGGCAAAACGTAAAGCGGATGTGGCTTTTGAGTTTTTCCATAAGCTGAATGTGCCTTACTACTGCTTCCATGATGTTGACGTCTCGCCTGAAGGCGCGTCACTGAAAGAGTATAAAAATAACTTTGCCCAGATGGTGGATGTGCTGGCGGCAAAACAGGAACAGAGCGGCGTGAAACTGTTGTGGGGGACGGCAAACTGCTTTACTAACCCACGTTATGGCGCAGGTGCGGCGACTAACCCGGACCCGGAAGTCTTTAGCTGGGCGGCTACGCAGGTCGTGACTGCCATGGATGCCACACATAGATTAGGTGGTGAGAACTACGTTTTGTGGGGCGGCCGCGAAGGTTATGAAACGCTGCTTAATACCGACCTGCGTCAGGAACGTGAGCAGATTGGCCGCTTTATGCAACTGGTGGTCGAGCATAAACACAAAACTGGTTTCCAGGGCACCTTATTGATCGAACCGAAGCCGCAAGAACCGACTAAACACCAGTATGACTACGATGCCGCGACCGTTTACGGATTCCTGAAGCAGTTCGGTCTGGAAAAAGAGATCAAACTGAATATTGAAGCAAACCATGCCACGCTGGCAGGTCATTCGTTCCACCACGAAATCGCTACGGCGATTGCTCTGGGGCTATTTGGTTCCGTCGATGCGAACCGTGGCGACGCACAGCTGGGCTGGGATACTGACCAATTCCCGAACAGCGTAGAAGAGAATGCGCTGGTCATGTACGAAATCCTGAAAGCGGGCGGTTTTACCACTGGTGGCCTGAACTTTGATGCCAAAGTCCGTCGTCAGAGTACTGATAAATACGATCTGTTCTATGGTCATATTGGTGCGATGGATACCATGGCGCTGTCGCTGAAAATTGCGGCCCGTATGATTGAGGACGGTGGCCTGGATCAGCGCGTGGCAAAACGTTATGCCGGTTGGAATGGTGAGCTGGGCCAGCAAATTCTGAAAGGTCAGATGACGCTGACGGAAATTGCGCAGTACGCTGAACAACATAACCTGGCACCGGTGCATCAGAGCGGCCATCAGGAACAGCTGGAAAATCTGGTAAACCATTATTTGTTCGACAAATAACGGACTGCTGAGTACGTCCGTAAGCCCGGATAGCGATTCGCTACCGGGCCTTTCTTTAAGGAACGATACCCTATGTATATCGGGATAGATCTTGGTACATCAGGCGTAAAGGCCATTCTGCTGAACGAGCAGGGCGATGTGGTGGCCTCGTACACGGAGAAACTGACCGTCTCCCGGCCTCATCCATTATGGTCAGAGCAGGATCCTGAACAGTGGTGGCTGGCGACGGATCGTGCTGTAAAAGCGTTGGGTCAGCAACATTCTCTCAGCGAGGTAAAGGCGTTAGGTATTGCCGGGCAGATGCACGGCGCGACGCTGCTTGATAAGCAGCAGAAGGTTCTGCGTCCGGCAATCCTGTGGAACGATGGTCGCTGCGCTGAAGAATGCGTAATGCTGGAAAATCAGGTGCCGCAATCTCGTATGATTACCGGCAATCTGATGATGCCTGGCTTTACCGCCCCTAAATTGCTGTGGGTTCAGCGCCATGAACCGGACATTTTCAGCCAGGTTGATAAAGTCCTGCTGCCGAAAGATTACCTGCGTCTGCGTATGACCGGAGAGTTTGCCAGCGATATGTCGGATGCCGCAGGTACGATGTGGCTGGATGTCGCGAAGCGTGACTGGAGTGACGTCATGTTGTCTGCGTGTCAACTGACTCGCGCACATATGCCGACCTTGTATGAGGGCAGTGCGATTACCGGAACTCTGTTGCCTGGTGTCGCGCAATCCTGGGGCATGTCAGAGGTTGCGGTCGTTGCGGGTGGTGGCGATAACGCGGCGGGTGCGGTTGGCGTAGGGATGATGAATGCAGGCCAGGCAATGCTGTCATTGGGTACGTCCGGCGTCTACTTTGCTGTAAGCGACGGCTTTCTCAGTAAACCAGAAAGTGCGGTACACAGCTTCTGCCACGCGCTGCCTGAACGGTGGCATTTGATGTCAGTGATGCTGAGCGCCGCATCCTGCCTCGACTGGGCGGCAAAATTAACCGGGCTGGCAAGCGTACCTGCGCTGATTGATGCCGCACAGCAGGCAAATGAGCAGGCTGAACCGGTCTGGTTCTTGCCCTATCTGTCAGGTGAACGTACGCCGCACAATAACCCGCAGGCGAAAGGCGTCTTTTTTGGCCTGACGCATCAGCATGGTCCGGCAGAACTGGCGCGAGCGGTACTTGAAGGTGTGGGATTTGCTTTAGCTGACGGTATGGATGTGGTACATGCCTGTGGCGTTACACCGGCCAGCATTACGCTCATTGGTGGTGGGGCGCGTAGCGAATACTGGCGACAGATGTTGTCCGATATCAGCGGGCTGCAGCTGGATTACCGTACCGGCGGAGATGTCGGTCCTGCCCTGGGCGCAGCACGGCTGGCGCAAATTGCGATGAATCCACAGCAACCACTCTCTGACTTACTGCCTCAACTGGGGCTGGAACAGGCGCATTATCCTGATGCAGAGCATCATGCTCGCTATCAACAACGTCGGGAAACCTTCCGTCGTATCTATCAGCAATTGCTGCCCTTGATGTCCTGATCGTGTTCCCCTCTGATGAGCAGAGGGGATTTTCCACATATATGTTTCCATTGAATCAATAATTCACGTGCATGAATGTATTCTGAAATTTCAGTGAAATAGCGTTTTTCTGTGTTGTCTTGAGTGGGGTATTCATAATGTATCCGTGGTAGAGGATAAGGAGATCCCAATGAAGACGACGCGGCTATTGCCATGGCTATTGTTTCTTTCCGGCGCACTCATTTACTGCACAGGGCTGGGGTGGTCATGCCCCTCACTCAGCGAAAAAGGTTACTTTTTAGGTGTTCTGATGACCGGATTGTTCGTGACGTACGCTTACCAGCGAGCTGAAAACCGTAATCAGAGTGATGAGCGCTTTGCTTCTGTGTGTCAGATGGTCGCGCTCATAACGGTCGGGTTACTGCTCGTGGGGGTGTGGAATGCCCCGTTAGCCCCCCTCGAAATGGTGCTGTACCCGGCAGCATTCTGTGTGTGTATATCAGGGCTGATTTTGCTGATGCGCCCAACGGAAGAGGCACATTCTGATGAACTCTAACTTACCAGTCTGCGCGTATCGATGCGCTGTAGCAGCATGGAAAGCAATAGACTGCCCGCCAGCGTGGCGCTAAAAATCCATAACATATCCAGCGGTGGCCAGTTTTTGAGTTCAATACCGCGGGTACGTAGCGCATGAATGATCAGCGCGTGGAAACCGTAAATACCTAACGAGTGACGGGAAATAAGCCCCAGTATGGGCAGTGTGCGTGTGCTGAGCATGTTTTTGACCAGCGTCAGGAGCGATGCAGCAAAGATAAATACCGCCGGGCCACAATAGAGATACCAGGTATCGGCAAAATTACCTCGCCACTGGAGCTCATGCAGCGTCCCGCGGGAAATCACAAACACGGCGACGATACATAACGCTGCACAGAGCCCGGTGATTGAGCGCTTTTGTGTTTCCATCATGCCAATTGCCCGGCCCAGCATGCCGTACAGAATGTAGTAGAACGTATCGCCACTGATGTACAGGTTGATGGGTAGCCACTCAAAGCCGCCGAATTTTTGCGATACGGTATTGGGATTGGCAATAACGCCAATCACGACCATCAATGCCAGCAGCATTTTTCCGCTGACATTTTTCACCTGAATCAATGGGGATACCAGGTAGATAACGGTAATAGCGAAGAAAAACCACAGGTGGTAGAACACCGGTTTTTGCAGCAGGTTTTTCAACGATAGCTCAGCGTTGATCGAGGTGAACAGCAGGATGTAAGCCAGAGCCACGGTGCTGTAAAACAGAATGCACAACGCAATGCGGATGAAATGTCGCGGTCTGGCGCTGCGTTCGCCAAAAAAGAGATAACCCGAGATCATAAAAAACAGCGGGACGCTAACGCGAGAAGCTGAATTTAGCACATTGGCAAGATCCCAGGTTACCGGGCTGACGCTTTGCGCATTGGTGATGTACCAGGTCGTGGTGTGAATCATCACAACCATTAAACAGGCTATCCCGCGTAAGTTATCAATCCAGAAAATTTTGGGCTGCATCAGTTCCTCTGTTTTCATTAAAAAAAGTCTGACTGGTATTTGCGAACGTCGCTCACTGGATTAATCCGAGTTATTACGCTAAAGCTTGTGATGGTGTGGGGAGATTCTCACAATAGGATCTGTTTCCAGACACTAATAATAAGACTGACCAGCAAACCAGGCGGTAATAAAATGATGATGAAGTATTTCTTTCCAGCAATCCTCACGCTGCTGGCGGGGTGCGCCGATTCACAATCGTCAGCACCTGTACAGAAAGCGCAAAAGGTCAAAATTACTGCCACGCGTTCGCTGGATATGGAGTCATTGTGCAAAAGTGAAGCATCGGAGCTTTATAATACGGGTGCCCAGAAAATTGCTATCACTGGTCTTGAGCAATTCCAGGGTAGCTATGAGATGCGCGGTTCTACCTTCCGTAAAGAGAGTTTTGTCTGCTCATTTGACGCAGACGGGCAGTTTTTGCACCTTTCCATGCGCTAAGTTCCCCCTTTTTCCCGTTTCGTACTGTATATCTTGCAGCCAGCGGGTATACTGATCGCTTCCTTTAAATCCACACGTATCCAGCACGAAATAATATGCAAAAGTTTGATACCAGGACCTTCCAGGGCTTGATCCTGACCTTACAGGATTACTGGGCTCGCCAGGGCTGTACCATCGTTCAACCATTGGACATGGAAGTCGGCGCGGGAACATCTCACCCAATGACCTGCCTGCGTGCGCTGGGGCCGGAACCGATGGCGACTGCTTATGTGCAGCCTTCTCGTCGTCCGACCGACGGGCGCTATGGCGAAAACCCGAACCGCTTACAGCACTACTATCAGTTCCAGGTAGTGATTAAGCCGTCACCGGACAATATTCAGGAATTGTACCTGGGTTCTCTGAAAGAGCTGGGTATGGACCCGACCATTCACGATATCCGTTTCGTGGAAGATAACTGGGAAAACCCGACGCTGGGTGCCTGGGGTCTCGGTTGGGAAGTGTGGCTGAACGGCATGGAAGTGACGCAGTTCACCTACTTCCAGCAGGTGGGTGGTCTGGAATGTAAGCCAGTTACCGGGGAAATCACCTACGGTCTGGAACGTCTGGCGATGTACATTCAGGGCGTAGACAGCGTATACGACCTGGTCTGGAGCGACGGCCCGCTGGGCAAAACAACCTACGGTGACGTATTCCATCAGAACGAAGTTGAGCAATCGACTTACAACTTTGAATACGCCGATGTGGACTTCCTGTTCACCTGCTTCGAGCAGTACGAGAAAGAAGCCCAGCAGCTGCTGGCGCTGGAAAACCCGCTGCCGCTGCCTGCTTACGAACGTATTCTGAAAGCCGCCCATAGCTTCAACCTGCTGGATGCGCGTAAAGCCATCTCCGTCACCGAGCGTCAGCGCTATATTCTGCGTATTCGCACCCTGACCAAAGCAGTGGCAGAAGCTTACTACGCTTCCCGTGAGGCCCTTGGCTTCCCGATGTGCAACAAAGACAAATAAGAGGCGGCCATGTCTGAGAAAACTTTTCTGGTGGAAATTGGCACTGAAGAGCTGCCACCAAAAGCACTGCGCAGCCTGGCTGAGTCCTTTGCTGCGAACTTCACTGCGGAGCTGGACAACGCTGGCCTCGCACACGGCAACGTAGAGTGGTTTGCTGCTCCGCGTCGTCTGGCGCTGAAAGTCGCTGCCCTTGCTGAATCTCAACCGGACCGTGAAGTTGAAAAACGCGGCCCGGCTATTGCTCAGGCGTTTGACGCGGAAGGCAAGCCGAGCAAAGCGGCAGAAGGTTGGGCGCGTGGTTGCGGCATCACCGTCGATCAGGCGGAACGTCTGACCACTGACAAAGGTGAATGGCTGCTGTACCGTGCACATGTGAAAGGCGAAAGCGCAGAAACGCTGCTGCCGAACATGATTGCGACTTCGCTGGCGAAGCTGCCGATCCCGAAACTGATGCGCTGGGGGGCGTCTGACGTCCACTTCGTGCGTCCGGTTCACACTGTGACTCTGCTGTTGGGCGACAAAGTGATTCCGGCAACGATTCTGGGGATTCAGTCCGATCGCGTGATCCGTGGTCATCGCTTTATGGGCGAGCCTGAATTCACTATTGATACTGCCGATCAGTACCCAGAAATCCTGCGCCAGCGTGGCAAAGTGATCGCGGATTACGCTGAGCGTAAAGCCAAAATCAAAGCCGATGCTGAAGAGGCTGCACGTAAGATCGGCGGTAACGCTGACTTAAGCGAAAGCTTGCTGGAAGAAGTCACCTCGCTGGTGGAATGGCCGGTGGTGCTGACCGCTAAATTCGAAGAGAAATTCCTCGCGGTGCCGTCTGAAGCGCTGGTTTACACCATGAAGGGTGACCAGAAATACTTCCCGGTGTATGCCAACGACGGCAAACTGCTGCCGAACTTTATCTTCGTTGCCAACATCGAATCGAAAGATCCGCAGCAAATTATCTCTGGTAACGAGAAAGTCGTTCGTCCGCGTCTGGCAGATGCCGAGTTCTTCTTCAATACTGACCGCAAAAAACGTCTGGAAGACAATCTGCCGCGCCTGCAAACCGTGCTGTTCCAACAACAGCTGGGTACGCTGCGTGACAAGACTGACCGTATTCAGGCGCTGGCAGGCTGGATTGCCGAACAGATTGGCGCTGATGTTAACCATGCAACGCGTGCTGGCCTGCTGTCCAAGTGCGACCTGATGACCAACATGGTCTTCGAGTTCACTGACACTCAGGGCGTAATGGGTATGCACTACGCGCGTCATGATGGCGAAGCGGAAGATGTGGCCGTCGCGTTGAATGAGCAGTATCAGCCGCGCTTCGCCGGTGATGACCTGCCGTCTAACCCGGTTGCCTGTGCGGTTGCGATTGCCGATAAGATGGACACCCTGGCGGGTATCTTCGGTATCGGTCAGCATCCGAAAGGTGACAAAGACCCGTTTGCACTGCGTCGTGCCGCGCTGGGTGTGCTGCGTATCATCGTTGAGAAGAACCTGAATCTGGATCTGCAAACGCTGACGGAAGAAGCGGTACGTCTGTATGGCGACAAGCTGACCAACGCCAACGTGGTGGATGACGTTATCGACTTCATGCTGGGACGCTTCCGCGCCTGGTATCAGGATGAAGGCTATACCGTAGATACCATTCAGGCCGTGCTGGCGCGTCGTCCGACTCGTCCGGCTGATTTCGACGCGCGTATGAAGGCGGTCTCGCACTTCCGTACACTGGAAGCCGCTTCTGCACTGGCTGCCGCGAACAAGCGTGTATCGAATATTCTGGCGAAGTCCGAAGAAACGCTGAATGAGCGTGTCAATGCGGCAACGCTGAAAGAGCCAGAAGAAATTGCGCTGGCGATGCAGGTGGTTGTGCTGCGTGACAAGCTGGAGCCTGTCTTCGCCGCGGGGAACTATCAGGAAGCGCTGGTTGAATTAGCTGAGCTGCGTGCGCCGGTCGATGCGTTCTTCGAGAAAGTGATGGTGAACGTAGAGGATAAAGACCTGCGTATTAACCGTCTTTCTATGCTCGAAAAACTGCGCGAGCTGTTCCTGCGCGTTGCGGATATTTCGCTGCTGCAGTAACGGTTCTGAGCTGACTTAGAAAATGCCGGATGGTGGCTCCGCCTTATCCGGCATTTTTTTATGCTGTCAGCGCAGTTGTAATTTTGTCAGGCAGGTCTGGCTATCTTCCATCGTCTTAATGGGATACTTTGCTGTTTTACCGTTGTAGCTTACCGCGATGGTGCCTGTCATATTGCGCGGTAGCCAAACCCCGACGAAGCCATTTTGACCACTTTTCATCTCTTTTTGTACAACCACATCCCCTTTGCTATCCGTCACTTTGACGTTGAATTTTTTCCCAGGCATTTCTCCCTGACAACCGGAAAGGCTGTGGTTGAAGCAAGGGTGCGTTTGCCACTCATAGGGGGCAAACGACAGATAAAACTTATCGCCGAGCGGCATCGTATACACCTGGTCGCCCGAAGACAGTTTCAGCGCGGTACTGGTGACAGAGGCTGAGTAAGGCAGCGGGCGGCTCTGAGGTGATTGGTCAATGGTCTCGACTATTTGCTCGACGGATTTCCCGCTGAGTCCGTGTTCAGCCAGAAAATTGGCTTCCGGTGTTGCCGCGAAGGCGGTACCGGTTGTGAGCAAACCTAAAAATAACAGCCGTGAGGATTTCGACATAGCTTCAATTCCTTGTGAAAATTGTGGAATATAAACTCGCTCACTATAAAGCTTGCCCTTAGGGAAAGGTCAAAGGTGTGATGGGTAAAGTAATGCAAAGACACGTTCGGGGGAGGGGCGTTGAGAACAAATAAAAAAAATCCCCGCCGTTTGGCAGGGATCCTGAATTCTGAGCTTTTTAAGCTTATAGGCTGGTTACGTTACCAGCTGCCGGGCCTTTAGCGCCGCTTTCGATGGTGAAGGAAACTTTCTGACCTTCGTCCAGGGATTTGTAGCCATCGTTCTGGATAGCAGAGAAGTGTACGAACACGTCTTTAGAGCCATCGTCAGGAGTGATGAAGCCGAAGCCTTTGTCAGCGTTGAACCATTTTACGATACCAGTCATTTTACCGGACATAGTGTATTACCTTTTAAAAAATAAGTGTGCCTTTCGGCGATATGGCGTGCTTTACAGATTTTTTAACAGTAAAGGAAATGCTCACTACGAAGGGTATCAACGATAACTCTTGAAGGGACTTGCCTTACTAAACTGCTGTAATGGTCTGTACGTCAAACCGTTGAGCGCATTAACTCATTTTACGCAGATGGATGCAACTACTATTTTCTTTTTTGTGGATATCAGTAGTGGAGGAACGGCCCTTCTGCAGGACCGCTCTTATATCAAACTTGAAAATAACCTAATCCATCAACTGCTTACTTAATCGTGGGTCTGCCTGAATCAGGCGCATCAACTTCAATTCGGTACTGGATGGCTTCACCCGTTTAGACTCCCATTCATGAACCATCGCAACCGTCACGCCCATCACCCGGGCGAAATCATCTGTTTTTAAACCTGTCCCTCGTCGTAGTTGTTCAAATTCAGCGAAAGGGTTGGTTTTTTGCGTCTGAGTAACTGTCTGCGATACATCTTTAAAAACAATCTGCTCCAGACTGCTTAGCAGTTCAAACATAGGATCTTTGTATTCCATTGAGAACTCCTATAAATCACACAGCGGGATCGTGAATTTCATCGAAGCTCATTAAGCGTAGTCGGAAAAAATGAAGACGAATTTAAGGTATGCGTTGTGGATTCGTTTCAGCGAATCGCGGGTGACAACCTTTAGTTGGCTAACGAACTGATAAAGGTCGGGATCTCCGATCGAACAATTCCAATTGTAAAGATGACTAAAATAGAGCGCCGCTATGTGAATGGAGCATTGTTGAGCAAAACACAGGGCGGCGGAAACCGTTATTTTCCCCAACAAGATTACGCGGAAAGGGTATCTTGCGGGGCTGACCTGGACTATCCTTGTCAACGTCAGGCACGCGGGTGTCGTTGTGCGCATTTTTGGGTGAAAGGAGTATTAAAATGGCGACAGGTAAGTCCTGCTCTCGCTGGTTTGCGCCTGTTTTGGCGCTCTTAATGGTAGTTGGCCTGAGTGGGTGTTTTGATAAAGAAGGCGATCAACGCAAAGCGTTTATCGATTTTCTGCAGAATACTGCAATGCGTAGCGGAGAGCGTTTACCGACGCTTACTGCCGATCAGAAAAAACAGTTTGGCCCGTTTGTGTCCGATTACGCGATTCTTTATGGCTATTCACAGCAGGTTAATCAGGCAATGGACTCCGGTCTGCGCCCGGTGGTTGATAGCGTAAACGCAATCCGTGTTCCTCAGGATTATATGACTCAGCGTGAACCGCTGCGTCAGGCAAATGGCGCGCTGGGCGTGTTAGGACAACAGTTGCAGAATGCGAAGCTACAGGCAGATGCTGCCCATGGCGCGCTGAAGCAGGGTGATGACCTGAAACCTGTCTTTGATCAGGTTTACAGCAAAGTCGTGACCGCACCGGCAGAGGCGTTACAGCCGCTGATCCCAGCCGCGCAAGTTTTCACGCAGCAGTTGGTGCAGGTAGGCGATTTTATCGCGCAGCAGGATACGCAGGTGAGCTTTGTTGCGAACGGCATCCAGTTCCCAACCTCACAACAGGCCAGTCAGTACAATACGCTGATTGGCCCACTGGCGGCTCAGCATCAGGCATTTAATCAGGCATGGACTGCTGCGGTGAATGCCGCGCAGTAATAGTCGTACGGTAAGACACATTAAAGGCCGGGTGAGCACAATGCTACCCGGCCTTTTGTGTTATTTGGCCACTTGCGGATTCACGCAGTTCTTCTCAACGTTTCCCTGCAGTGCGTCAATTAAGTTATCCACAGCACAAGCCGCCATGTTATAGCGTGTTTCATGCGTGGCAGAACCAATATGCGGTAACGCCACCACATTCGGCAGTGACAGCAGCGGTGAGTCTGACGGCAACGGCTCTTGTTCAAACACATCCAGGCCCGCGGCATGAATCTCCCCGCTTTGCAGAGCGGCGATCAGTGCGTTTTCATCCACCACCGGGCCACGCCCGGCGTTAATGAAAATGGCAGAAGACTTCATTTTGGCAAACTGTTCGGTACTGAACAGATGGTGGGTTTCGTCTGTTAACGGCAGAATCAGGCAAACAAAGTCCGATTCCTGCAACAGTGTATCCAGATCGCAGTAGCGCGCGTTGAAACGTTCTTCCGCTTCCTGATGGTGACGACGTGCATTGTAGAGAATCGGCATGCTAAAGCCGAAATGCGCGCGTTGTGCCAGCGCCAGCCCAATGCGTCCCATGCCGACAATGCCCAACGTCTTATGGTGAACATCGGTACCAAACCAGTCGGCCCCGATGCTTTTTGTCCATTCGCCTGCCTTCACGCGTTCAGCGACGTCCACCACGCGTCGCGCCGTACTTAACACCAGCGCCATTACCGTGTCCGCCACGGTTTCTGTCAGCACCGTTGGCGTGTGCATCAGCAGCACCTTACGTGCGTTTAAGGCCTCAACATCGAAATTGTCATAGCCTACGGAAATGGTGGAGGTCGCACGCAGTTTGGGCATTTTCTCCAGCAGGGCGGTATTGACGGCTTCACTGGAGCCCAGCAGGCCTTCCGCACTGGCGAAGGCCTGCGAGTACTGTGCGACGGTTTCCGAACGCAGGTTAGGCACCTGAGTGACAGTAAAATGCTCTTCCAGGCGATGCAGTAAATCGTCAGGTAACGCTTTATAGAGAATAATGGACGGCTTCATGCGAATCTCCGTAAGTTAAAATTTAAGCGTGGCGTGCGCCAATAGGTAGCTGTTGATTATTAGCAGGCTTAACGATCAAAGTTAGCCATACTGAGACAAAAAGCGCTACCCCCATAAAAATGTATGAGGCGGACGGGCTGCCGGTGGTGCCATTGAGGTAGCCGACAAACCAGGAACCAAAGAATGAGCCTAATGCGCCCATGCTGTTGATCAATGCCATTGCTCCCCCGGCTACGTTGCGCGGCAACATCTCAGGAATGATGGCGAAGAAGGGACCATACGGGGCGTACATGGCCGCGCCGGCGATAACCAGCAGTGTGTAAGAAATCCAGAAGTGGTCTGCGCCAACGGCCCAGGAGCCAATAAAGGCGAAAGCGGCAATCAGCAGCAGTGGCCAGACAAACAGCTTACGGTTTTGCAGTTTATCGGAAGCCCATGAAACCAGGATCATCGCAGCCGTTGCGGCCAGATACGGAACGGACGAAAGCCAACCGACCTCTACCATACCCAGGTTCGCACCGCCGCTGCGGATAATTGACGGCAACCACAGGACAAAACCGTAGACGCCAATACTCCAGGCAAAGTACTGCATGCACAGCAGAATCACGTTACGTGAACGGAACGCTTCGCCGTAGTTACGCACGGCTTTGATACCCTGCTGTTCTTTTTCTAACTGGGCCTGCAGCGCGGCTTTTTCGGATTCCGACAACCAGCCTACCTGCGACGGTTTATCTTTTACCAGTACCCACCAGCAGAACGCCCAGATGATGGCCGGAAAACCTTCAATGATGAACATTTCACGCCAGCCCAGCGCCTGAATCAGGTATCCGGACACGACGGACATCCACAGGACGGTGACGGGGTTACCGAGGATCAGGAAGGTATTAGCACGCGAACGCTCGGACTTCGTAAACCAGTTACTGATATAAATCAGCATTGCGGGCATGACCGCGGCTTCAACGACGCCAAGAATAAAGCGAATGGCGGCCAGCATAGGGATGTTGCTGACCATCCCGGTCAGTGACGCGCAGGCGCCCCACAGAATCAGGCAGATAAAAATCAGTTTACGTACGCTGCGGCGTTCGGCGTAGATTGCTCCAGGGATCTGGAAGAAGAAATAGCCGAGAAAAAACAGAGCCCCCAGCAGAGAGGAGATCCCTTTGGTAATACCGAGGTCCTCGTTGATACCGGCTGCGGAAGCGAAGCTGAAGTTTGCGCGGTCGAGATACGCCAGGCTGTACGTGATAAACACGATTGGCATGATGTACCACCAGCGTTTTGCTGCATTGGTTGAGCTATTCATAGACTGCCCTCTGGTTATGCTGTTACGCCGCCTCTGTATGTAGGGTACAGAGTGGGCCGGGGTTTATTCCCCTAATTGTTCACGTGTGGGTAATCCTTCGCTGTCGCCCTGGACCTGAATGGCCAGAGCGCCAATTTTATTGCCCCGGGTCACTGCCTGATGCAGCGTTCGGCCTTCCAGCAGTGCGCTGATAACGCCGACGGCAAAGCCATCACCTGCACCGACGGTATCGACCACGTTGTCGACTTTTACCGGCGCGACGCAGCCCTGCTCGCCGCTAGCTGCTTTGTACCAGGCCCCATCAGCCCCGGTCTTCACGATGACGGCCTTCACGCCATGACGCAGATAAAAGTCGGCAATGGCTTCTGGTGTCTGTTGTCCGGTTAAAATCATGCCCTCTTTTAACCCCGGCAGTACCCAGTCAGCCTGGAATGCCAGTCGGTTGAGTTTTTCCACCATCTCGCCTTCGCTTTTCCACAGTACCGGACGCAAATTTGGATCGAACGAAATGGTCCTGCCCAGGGCTTTCATGGTGCGGGCGGTGTGTGCCAGTAGTTCATATGAACTGGCAGACAGCGCAGCCGCAACGCCGCTCAGGTGCAGGTGGCGTGCGCTGGAGAAATACTCATCGTGATAATCCTCAACGCTGAGATGGCTGGCAGCAGAACCTTTGCGGAAATATTCCACTATGGGATCGGTTCCATTTTCGGCTTTAGATTTAAGCTGAAAGCCGGTAGCGTAGCGCCCGTCCAGAGTGACTCCCTGCGCATCAATCCCTTCTTTCTCCAGCGACTTAATAATAAAACGGCCAAAACTGTCGTTACCCACGCGGCTTACCCAGCCTACGTTCAGACCCAGGCGAGCAAGGCCGGTTGCCACATTCAGTTCAGCGCCTGCAACGCGTTTAATAAACTGCTCCACGTCTGCCAAATCACCGGTTTGCGTGGCGACAAACATCGCCATCGCTTCACCAATGGTGACAACGTCCAGTGATTTTTTCATGTGTTACTCCTTGCGTAACAGAGCGACGTAGTGACGGGTAACCGCCGTTAAGTCTTGCCCTTCCAGGGGGAATTCAATACCGCGCAGAACATCTGCGGGCAACGTGTCTAGCAACGCCAGCCAGCGTGGTTCTGCGTGATCAGGCGGTACGGCACGGTAACTGTCACGATGTGGTGTGGCGGCTTTCACATGGATATATCCAACGCTTGAGGCCAACTGCTGTGCAGCCTCTTCCGGAGAATCACCTACCCACAGCCAGTTACCCATATCGAAGGTCAGAGAAATGGGCAGGTTGAATGCCTGACAGGCATCGTTAAAGCGCTTCATTGGTTGCAGGCGTCCACAGGACGTTTGATCGTTTTCGACAACCAGTTCCATTCCGCTGTTGTCCAGCCATTCGCGCAACACGTCGAACTGTTCGCTATGGGCGAAATGACCGAGGGAAACTTTTAACCACAGTGCTTGCAGGGCTTGCGCTTCCAGGAGTAGTTCCGGAAGGCGAGGATTAAGGTTTCCGTCTTCGGTGAACAGCGGTTCGGGGGCGGAGTAGCATGCCAGCAGACCGAAAATTTCAATGGCAGAGGCCAGTGTTGGCAGTGTTTTTAGCTCAGCGTCGGTCAGCATCTCGCGGCGGATTTCAACCCCGTCAGCACCGGCTTCGGCAATGATGGGCAGCAGGGCCGTTTGCCCGCCTGCGGCGCGTACCTGGTCGTAACCGTAAGCGGCTGTGACCACCATAATTTTTCTTTTCATGGAAACTCCAAAACTAGCGTTCTTGCTATAACGCTAGATGGAACCGGTTCCAAAGAAAAGCTTGTGATGTTGAATTTATGATCACCATCACGAAGGAAATTTAGCGAGCGGTTGAGCCACGAACGATCAGTTCGCCGGAAAAAACCTGTTCCTGGATTGTGTCTGAGTCGCCATCGATTCGGCGTACTACCTGCTCGACGGCGGTGTAGCCAATCTGCCAGGTGGGTTGTTTTAGCGTGGTGATACCGACGCCAGCCAGCTCGGCCCATTCCAGCTCGTCAAACCCGAGCAGACCGATGTCACTGCCCCAGTTGAGGCCAATACGCTTTAACGCACGGGCAACCTGCAACGTCAGGGCGCCATTGGCAGAGATAACGGCTTTGCGCATCCCACGATGCTGTTGGTGAAACTGACGCAGTGTGTCATCAAGTTGCGTATTGTCCGTTAGCGGGACTTCCGCATTTTGTGCGATGACACCAGGGTATTGTGCGAGCGTTGCGCGAAAGGCGCTCAGGCGCTCGCGGCGAGTATTCACCATCCCCAGCGGCTCGCTAAGGAACAGAATGGCTTCAAAACCTTGTTCAAGCAGGTGTTCGGTGGCGACGGTCGCGGCCTGGGTATTATCCAGCCCGACCATATCGCAGGCGAAATCCGGGATCTTACGGTCAATCAGTACCATTGGCAGTGCAGACTGTTGCAGACGGTTCAACCCTTCTTCACGCATCCCGACGGCATTCACCACGATCCCTTCGACCTGGTAGCTGCGCAGCAAGTCGAGATAATGCAGCTCCTGATCCACTTCGTTGTTCGTGTTACAGACCAGCGGGGTAAAACCTTTGTCACGGCAGGCGGCTTCAATACCGCTTAACACGTTGACGGAGTAGGGGTTGGTTATATCCGCGATAATCAGGCCAATCAGGCGGGTACGCCCATGCTTCAGGCCTCTGGCCATCAGGCTGGGACGGTAGTCGAGTTCGGCAATGGCTTTTTCAATGCGGGCTAACAGCGCGTCGGATAGCAGATGCTTTTCACCGTTGAGATAACGTGAAATGCTGGTCTTGCCGGTTTTTGCGGCCTTTGCTACATCGCTGATGGTTGCCCGTGTTGATTTGCTCATCGCTGATTTCCCTGGATTTAGTGTGAACACCTTAACGTGAAAATCAACGATGGCAAGTGCTTCATAACGTAGGCCGGGTAAGGCGAAGCCGCCATCCGGCGATGTGCCCGGCGGCGTGGTTGCTTACCGGGCCTACGGGATGGAGACGGTTTGTCTCCATTCGGCACAAAATGTTACTGAATCGGGCTTAGGGTGATCTCTACGCGACGGTTCTGCGCTTTACCTTCAGCCGTGCTGTTGCTGGCGATGGGGTTCGCCGGGCCCATACCCTGAGTGCGAATGCGGTTCGCTGCTACGCCCTGGGTAATCAATGCACTGGCGACGGAGTCGGCACGCTGCTGTGACAGACGCATGTTCAAATCCTGGCTGCCAGTGCTGTCGGTGAAGCCCAACACGTTCACGGCTGTTTTATTGTACTCTTTCAGTACCATTGCCACGCCGGTCAGCGTGTTTGCGCCTGCCGGTTTCAGGTTGGCGCTGCTGCTGTCGAAGGTGACATTGTTTGGCATGTTCAGAATGATGTTATCACCACTACGCGTTACGCTTACCCCTGTCCCCTGCATTTTCTCGCGCAGTTTTGCTTCCTGCACATCCATGTAATAACCGATACCGCCACCTACAGCCGCACCTGCCGCTGCACCAATCAGCGCACCTTTGCCGCGATCTTTCTTCGAAGACGAGAGTGCGCCAATACCCGCACCAACCAGAGAACCGATACCCGCGCCGATGCCGGATTTCCCTGCTTCTCGCTCGCCGGTGTAAGGGTTTGTTGTGCAGCCAGATACCGCCAGGGCGCCGCTCACGATGGCAGCAATAACAAATACACGTTTCTTCATCTTAATTCCTTAATGACTTTTTTCTTCTTTACCACAGCGACCGTGGCGGTTGATTATGACGTGTGAACATGAAGAAAATTCCAGGGAAGACTCTGAAATTTGTAAGTAACATTGAACGGCATAACAATAAGCCGTCACATCGCATTCAGGAGCGCCATCTTGGCTAATTCACCTGCACATTACCCGGTGTTAACTGCTGCACACTGGGGGCCCATTCTTGTCGAAACCGATGGCGAGACTGTTTTTTCATCCCGGGGGGCATTACCCACCTCACAACCCAACTCGTTGCAAACCGTGGTACGCGATCAGGTACACAGTAAAACACGGGTACGTTTTCCCATGGTGCGTAAAGGATTCCTTGCCTCGCCGGATAATCCGCAAGGCGTGCGCGGGCAGGATGAGTTTGTTCGTGTTAGCTGGGACGATGCACTGAATCTTATCGATGTGCAGCATAAACGCATCCGTGACAGTTACGGTCCTGCCGCGATTTTTGCCGGCTCGTACGGCTGGCGGTCGAACGGTGTATTACACAAAGCGGCGACCCTGCTGCAGCGCTATATGGCGCTGGCGGGGGGTTATACCGGGCACCTGGGGGATTATTCTACGGGGGCTGCACAGGCCATCATGCCGTATGTGGTAGGTGGCAACGAAGTTTACCAGCAGCAGACCAGCTGGCCAATGGTGCTGGAGCATAGCGATGTGGTGGTGCTGTGGAGTGCTAACCCGCTGAATACGCTGAAAATTGCCTGGAATGCTTCTGACGAGCAGGGTATTGCTTACTTTGAAGCGCTGCGGGATAGCGGTAAGCGACTGATCTGCATCGATCCAATGCGATCGGAAAGCGTGGCGTTCTTTGGCGATAAGATGGAATGGATCGCCCCGCATATGGGGACTGATGTTGCGCTGATGTTGGGGATTGCGCACACGCTGGTGGAAAACGACTGGCACGACGAGGATTTTCTCGCCCGTTGTACAACCGGATATGATGCGTTCGCCGACTACCTGCTGGGTGAATCCGATGGGATAGCGAAAACGGCAGAATGGGCTGCGGAAATTTGTGGTATTCCGGCAGCGAAAATACGCGAGCTTGCGGCAATATTTCACCAAAATACCACCATGCTGATGGCCGGTTGGGGTATGCAGCGTCAGCAGTATGGCGAGCAAAAACACTGGATGATCGTCACGCTGGCCGCCATGCTTGGTCAAATTGGCACGCCCGGTGGTGGTTTTGGACTGTCGTATCATTTTGCGAACGGTGGGAACCCGACGCGTCGTGCGGCGGTACTGGCTTCGATGCAAGGGAGCCTCAAAGGCGGCACTGACGCGGTGGATAAAATCCCGGTGGCGCGTATCGTTGAGGCGCTGGAAAACCCCGGCGGTTTCTATCAGCACAACGGTATGGATCGCCATTTCCCGGACATCCGCATGCTCTGGTGGGCCGGGGGCGCAAACTTTACGCATCACCAGGATACCAATCGTTTGATCCGTGCCTGGCAAAAGCCGGAGCTGGTGGTTATCTCGGAGTGTTTCTGGACCGCTGCGGCGAAGCATGCCGATATCGTGTTACCCGCGACGACCTCTTTTGAACGTAACGATTTGACCATGACCGGAGACTACAGCAACCAGCATCTGGTGCCGATGAAGCAGGTCGTGCCGCCACAGGCTGAAGCGCGCAACGATTTTGATGTTTTTGCCGAGCTTAGCGAGCGCTGGGAACAGGGCGGGTATACCCGATTCACTGAGGGGAAAAGCGAACTGGCGTGGCTGGAAACTTTTTACGACATTGCCGCTCAGCGTGGTGCCAGCCAGCAGGTTACACTGCCGCCCTTTGCTGAGTTCTGGCAAAAGAATGCATTGATTGAAATGCCGGAAAACGCCGCAAATACGCAGTTCATCCGTTTTGCTGATTTTCGCCGCGATCCACAGGCGCATCCGCTGAAAACGGACAGTGGAAAAATTGAAATCTATTCTGCAAAAATTGCAGGTTACGGCTATGCGGATTGTGCAGGACACCCGATGTGGCTGGAGCCTGACGAGTGGTTCGGCAATGCCGAACCTGACCAACTGCAGGTGCTCTCCGCCCATCCGGCTCACCGTTTGCACAGCCAGCTCAACTACAGTGCGTTACGCGAACAGTATGCGGTGGCGGATCGGGAGCCGGTGACGATTCACCCGCAGGATGCACAAGCGCGGGGGATTGTAGATGGCGATACGGTCAGGGTGTGGAACCACCGCGGGCATATCCTGGCAGGTGCTGTCGTGACGACAGGGATCAAACCTGGCGTGATTTGTATTCACGAGGGGGCCTGGCCTGATTTGGACCCGGCCGCCGACGGTATTTGTAAAAATGGTGCTGTTAACGTGCTGACAAAAGATCTCCCCAGCTCGAAGCTGGGGAACGGCTGTGCGGGCAATACCGCGCTGGCGTGGCTGGAGAAGTACAGTGGGCCCACGCTGACTCTTACCGCGTTTGATCCACCTGCCAGCCCATAATCCAGGTTGGATGGTGAGTCTCTTCCTGCCATGCGCTGTCTTCAATGCGAAAGCCCAGTGCGTGGTAGAAGTTTACCGCTGATTGATTCTTCTGGTAGACCTCCAGGCTGAGCCACGAAAAGCGCTGCTGCACATGTTGCACCAGCGCTTTGCCGATGCCGCTTCTGATGGCGGCAGGCTCTACAAACAGCGCGCCTAAAAAGCGCTCTTCCATCACGCTGGCAAAACCTTTGAGTGCACCGTTTTCTTCCCACACCCAGGTTTGCGCAGCGGGCAGGTAGACATCACGTACGATAGGCTCACTCTCGCGCCAGTAGCGTTCTTCGATAAAAGGATGGGCAAAAATGGTGCTTTCCATCCACAGTGCCAGAATGGGTGCCAGATCGTCAGCGTTGGATTCACGAATCATGTTGTTCTCCCGGGTAGCACATGCAGCCGATGACATGGTCGTTGACCAGGCCGCATGCCTGCATAAAGGAGTAACAGATGGTGGTGCCAACAAACTTAAATCCACGTTTTTTTAACGCTTTAGAAAGTGCGTCAGAAGCGGGTGTTGAAGTCGGGATATCGCTCAGACTGGCGGCACGGGTTAACTGTGGTTGGTTATTGACGAATGACCAGACGAACTCGCTAAACGGCTCGCCGTTTTGCTCCATTGCCAGCCAGGCACGGGCGTTGCCGATAATGGCCTGGATCTTTCCTCGATGGCGGATAATACCGGCATCCAGTACCAGCCTTTCTACATCCTCTTCGGTCATCGCCGCAACGGTTGCAGGATCGAAGTGGTGGAATGCCTGGCGATAGTTTTCCCGTTTCTTCAGCACCGTTATCCACGACAGCCCAGCCTGCTGGCCTTCAAGGCAGATCATTTCGAACAGCTTTTTACCGTCGGTTTCCGGGACGCCCCATTCCTTGTCATGATAGGCAATGTATAGTGGATCCTGACTGACCCAGCCGCAACGCTGCATACTCTTCCTCGCTGTTTTTACTGGCGTAAAAATTTCATTCGGCCCGCCTTGACGCGCCCGCTAAAAAGACAATATTTAATACAGGGTCTCATGTGCCCGATATCCTTTAAACAATGACAATAATATCGCCGAATTCGGCTCTTTTCTGGAGTCGTGTTGATGATTATAAGAAACAGTAGTGGTCGTCAGAGGTTAATCCTGGCGAACGTCATCGTCTGTGCGCTGTTTGCCAATACGGCATATGGCTGGCAACAAGAATATATCGTTGATGCGCTGTCCGGTCATACGTCGGAACGTTATACATGGGACAGCGATCACCAACCACGTTATAACGACATCCTGGAAGAGCGCATTCGCTCCACCCAGAACGTGGCGGGGCCGGTGGTGAATCTTGCGGACCAAACGGCTCTGGATGTGATCAGCGGTATGAGTGTGGGCTGGAATTTCCCCCTTTCCCGTAAGGTGACGACGGGGCCCGTCGCAGCCCTGCATTATGATGGTTCAACCACATCTACCTACAACGAATTTGGCGACACTGTGACTTCGCTAACGCTGACCGATCCGATGTGGCATGCCAGCGTCAGTACCCTGGGCTGGCGGGTCGACTCGCAGTTTGGTGATGTGCGGCCATGGGCGCAAATCAGTTATAACCAGCAATTTGGCGAGAATATCTGGAAGGCGCAATCGGGTCTCAATCGTATGGCGGCGGCGAGTCAGGATGGTAACTGGGTCGATGTCACAGTCGGTGCAGATATGCTGCTGAATCAGCATATGGCGGCCTATGCGGCACTTTCTCAGGCAGAAAACAGTACGAATAACAGCGATTATCTGTACACCATGGGAGTGAGTGCCAAATTTTAACGAAAAAAAGCCTGGCTAAAACATCTGTGTTACATATTGGGATCAATAATCACACGCATTCCAGCGATAGCGTGCACTAACTCCTGCAATAAAATTCAGTAACCCGACTTTTTGTCTCGTCATTCATTCCGCAATCCAGGCATTTCATTCCGTCCTGATGGCATTTCATGCCGTTTTCCCCAGGTCATAAAAGCGTTTCGGTATGGTTGTTGGCAGAGAATTTCCCATTTTGTTTATGCAGGAAGACTGCCATGAAAACTTCTGATTATCAGCGTACCCGGTGGCTGACACTGATCGGCACCATCATTACCCAATTTGCATTAGGTTCTGTTTATACCTGGAGCCTGTTCAATGGCGCACTCTCTTCAAAACTCGATGCACCGGTTAGTCAGGTTGCATTTTCCTTTGGTTTGCTGAGTCTGGGTCTGGCGATCTCTTCTTCCATCGCCGGGAAGCTTCAGGAACGTTTCGGCGTGAAACGTGTCACCATGGCATCCGGTATCTTACTGGGTGTGGGCTTCTTCTTAACCGCGCATTCTGACAGCCTGATTATGCTGTGGCTAAGTGCCGGTGTACTGGTTGGCCTGGCTGACGGTGCTGGATACCTGTTAACCCTGTCCAACTGCGTGAAATGGTTCCCTGAGCGTAAAGGGCTGATTTCCGCCTTTGCGATCGGTTCTTACGGCCTGGGTAGCCTCGGTTTTAAATTTATCGACAGCCAACTGCTGAGCACTGTGGGTCTGGAAAAGACCTTTATGATTTGGGGCGCGATTGTACTGGTGATGATTGTCTTTGGCTCCACGCTGATGAAAGATGCGCCAAACCAGGAAGTTAAAGCCGTAAATGGCGTGGTAGAGAACGACTACACGCTGGCACAATCCATGCGTAAACCACAGTACTGGATGCTGGCAGTGATGTTCCTGACAGCGTGTATGAGCGGGCTTTACGTGATTGGTGTAGCGAAAGATATCGCCCAAAGCCTGGCAAAAATGGATGTGGCGACAGCGGCGAATGCGGTAACCGTTATTTCTATCGCGAACCTGTCAGGTCGTCTGGTTCTGGGTATTCTGTCCGACAAAATGTCCCGTATTCGCGTTATCACCATTGGTCAGGTTGTTTCGCTGGTGGGTATGGCGGCGCTGCTTTTTGCTCCGCTGAATGAAGTGACATTCTTCGCAGCCATTGCCTGTGTCGCCTTCAACTTCGGTGGCACCATTACGGTCTTCCCGTCACTGGTGAGTGAGTTCTTCGGCCTGAATAACCTGGCGAAAAACTATGGGGTTATCTACCTGGGCTTCGGGATTGGCAGCATCTGCGGGTCAATTATCGCCTCGCTGTTCGGCGGTTTCTATGTGACCTTCTGCGTTATCTTTGCGCTGTTAATCATCTCGCTTGCGCTGTCCACGACCATTCGCCAGCCGCAGCGTAGTGTATTTACTGAGGCACACGCCTGATTTTACTCTTTGTCTGATTTATACACGGCGCATATATTTACAAAAATATATGCGCCGTTTGCATTCTCCATAAGCACTTTTCTCCCCTCCTGTGGTCTACTTAGCCGCGCCCGTAGACATTTCATCTCTGCTGTTGTCGCATTTTTCCCTGTTTGGTTCGATTGACCACTTCACAGGGTGTTTTTATCCCGATCCCCAGGGTTTTTTTGCATGAGATACATTAAATCGATGACGCAGCAAAAGCTTAGCTTCTTGCTTGCGCTCTATATCGGTCTGTTTATGAACTGCGCAGTTTTTTATCGCCGCTTCGGCAGCTATGTGCAGGAATTTACCGCGCTGAAAGGAATCTCTGCGGTTGTTGAATTAGCCGGCACCGTGCTGGTGACCTTCTTTTTACTTCGTCTTCTGTCTCTGTTTGGTCGGCGGGCCTGGCGTGTACTGGCTACCTTTGTGGTGCTGTGTTCCGCTGGTGCCAGCTATTACATGACCTTCCTGAATGTGGTCATTGGCTACGGCATTATTGCCTCGGTCATGACAACCGATATTGATTTATCAAAGGAAGTTGTGGGCTGGCATTTTATTGTGTGGCTTGTCTCGGTCAGCATCTTGCCACTGCTGCTTATCTGGAGTAACCGCTGCCGCTATACTCTGTTAAAACAAATACGTACGCCAGGTATGAGATGGCGTAGCGTGGCTGTTGTTCTGTTGGCTGGCTTGATGGTGTGGGCGCCGATTCGGTTACTTGGAATACAGCAGAAATCGGTTGAACGGGAAACGGGTATTGATTTGCCCAGCTACGGTGGCGTAGTGGCAAATTCATATTTGCCTTCAAACTGGTTGTCCGCGCTGGGTCTGTATGCCTGGGCGCAGGTTGATGAGTCTTCAGATAACAAGTCGCTGATGAATCCGGCGAAGAAATTTACCTACGTCGCCCCCAGAAATATTGATGATACCTACGTCGTGTTTATTATCGGTGAAACGACCCGTTGGGATCATATGGGTATTTTTGGCTACGAGAGAAATACCACGCCAAGGCTGGCTCAGGAAAAAAACCTGGCCGCTTTCCGCGGATATTCGTGTGATACGGCAACCAAACTTTCGCTACGCTGTATGTTTGTTCGTGAAGGCGGAGCAGAGGAAAACCCGCAGCGTACACTGAAAGAACAAAACGTCTTTTCCGTACTCAGCCAGCTAGGTTTTAATGCCGATCTCTACGCGATGCAAAGTGAGATGTGGTTCTACAGCAACACCATGGCGGAAAACATTGCATATCGTGAGCAGATTGGCGCTGAGCAGCGTAACCGTGGCAAAACGGTTGACGATATGCTGCTGATTTCTGAGATGCAGCAATCAATCAAACCGGACGATACTGGTAAGCACCTGATTATCCTGCATACCAAAGGTTCGCACTTTAACTACACGCAGCGCTATACCCGTGAGTATGCCCAGTGGAAGCCGGAATGTGTCAATGTTGATAGCGGTTGTTCGAAAGCGCAGATGATTAACTCATTTGATAACTCGGTGACCTATGTTGACCACTTTATCACCAAAGTGTTTGACCAGATGCGCGATAAGAAAGCGATCGTGTTCTATGCTGCCGATCACGGTGAGTCGATCAACGAGCGTGAACACCTGCACGGTACGCCACGTAAAATGGCACCGCCAGAGCAGTTCCGCGTTCCAATGTTGGTGTGGATGTCTGATAAGTATCTGGAAGATCCCGATCATGCAAAAGCCTTCGCCCACCTTAAGCAGGAGGCTGATATGAAGGTTCCGCGTCGCCATGTTGAACTGTACGACACCATTCTCGGTTGCCTTGGATATACCTCGCCAAACGGCGGTATAAATGAGAATAACAACTGGTGTCATATTCCGGACGACAAGAAGGTTGTAGCCCGGTAATGGGCTGCTGACTTTCTCGCCGATCGAATGGCATTTTGATACTAAGGGATTGACGGGCGCGCACCTGAGCAGTAAGATGCGCCCCGCATTCGGTGATTGGCGCAGCCTGGTAGCGCACTTCGTTCGGGACGAAGGGGTCGGAGGTTCGAATCCTCTATCACCGACCAAATTTAAAACCCTGCTCAACGAGCAGGGTTTTTTGCATCATAGCTAATGAGGATGAGAACCTCCGGGGGTAAGAGGTTCGACTCGAGCGGAGCGAGAGAACGTTGCGTCAGCAACGGCCCGCAGGGCGAGCCACGAAGTGGCGAGTAATCCTCTATCACCGACCAAATTTAAAACCCTGCTCAACGAGCAGGGTTTTTTGCATCATAGCTAATGAGGATGAGAACCTCCGGGGGCAAGAGGTTCGACTCGAGCGGAGCGAGAGAACGTTGCGTCAGCAACGGCCCGCAGGGCGAGCCACGAAGTGGCGAGTAATCCTCTATCACCAACCAAATTAGAAAAGCCCGCTCTTTGAGCGGGTTTTTTGCTTTATAGCCGACGAAGATTTGTAGGCCTGATAAGCGCAGCGTCATCAGGCAATTAAAGCGCGTGGGTGTCGGCATCGCCGGAGGGCGGCACAAGCGCCTTATCCGGCCTACAGGCGAAGCGCTGGCAGGATGCTTTTTGTGTTTTTCCGACCCCACGTTTGATCTTCATTTTATCTGCAAAAATTGTGCATCACTTCCCACTGACTGTTAACGATTCTGTGACATATTCCATTGCCTTTTTTTATATTTGCTTGAATCTTTTTTTGCGTTACTTATGGCTGAACCCAGCATTTTCCGCTGTGCGTTTTAACGTTCATGGTATTAATCGCTCAGATATGCAGCATGTGTTGAGAAAATTTTCATAATTTGCATAAATGTTAATCACCAAATGTTTCTGAATATGAAGATATTTATTCTGGCATAGTGCGCGTAGCACAAATTTCCCTGCTGAAAATACCCGCCTGCACTTTTTTTAATCTTTGTTTGCCAATTCTCACCGTTGGTGTAAATCACGGTTACCTGTATTGACGTTTTCACATTCTGTTGACAGATTGTAGGGTATGAGGGGCATTTCATGGAGAATCCGCACTGCAACTCAGTCGCTTATGTGAACGGAATCCCCATCCTCTTAACGCCGACCCGGCCGGGTAAAAAACAAAAAAGGCCAGGCGGTGTAAACCCACTGCAAAGGGTAAAACAACAAACATCACATTTGGAGCAGAAGAATGAGTATTTCCTTGAAGAAGTCAGGGATGCTGAAGCTTGGTCTGAGCCTGGTGGCTATGACCGTTGCCGCAAGCGTACAGGCTAAAACCCTGGTTTATTGTTCAGAAGGATCTCCTGAAGGCTTTAACCCACAGCTTTTCACCTCTGGCACTACCTATGATGCCAGCTCCGTACCGATCTATAACCGGCTGGTTGAATTCAAAACCGGTACAACCGAAGTGATCCCCGGCCTTGCTGAGAAGTGGGAAATCAGCGAAGACGGTAAAACCTATACCTTCCACCTTCGCCCTGGCGTGAAGTGGCAGGACAATAAAGAATTCAAGCCGACGCGTGATTTCAACGCTGATGACGTGGTGTTCTCTTTCGATCGTCAGAAAAATGCGCAGAACCCGTACCATAAAGTTTCTGGCGGCAGCTACGAATACTTCGAAGGGATGGGTCTGCCAGACCTGATCAGCGAAGTGAAAAAGGTCGACGATAAAACCGTCCAGTTCGTACTGACCCGTCCGGAAGCACCGTTCCTGGCTGACCTGGCCATGGACTTCGCCTCTATTCTTTCTAAAGAATATGCGGACAACATGCTGAAAGCTGGTTCGCCGGAGAAAGTTGACCTGAACCCAATCGGTACTGGCCCGTTCCAGCTGCAACAGTACCAGAAAGATTCTCGTATTCTGTATAAAGCGTTCGACGGCTTCTGGGGCACCAAGCCGCAGATTGACCGTCTGGTCTTCTCCATTACGCCTGACGCTTCCGTGCGTTATGCCAAGTTGCAGAAGAATGAATGCCAGGTGATGCCGTATCCGAATCCGGCAGACATCGCGCGCATGAAGCAGGACAAAAATATCAATCTGATGGAGCAGGCCGGTCTGAACGTTGGCTATCTCTCTTTCAACACCGAGAAGAAACCGTTTGATGACGTGAAAGT
Source organism: Citrobacter sp. U14242 (assembly GCF_046555775.1). NCBI lineage: Bacteria > Pseudomonadati > Pseudomonadota > Gammaproteobacteria > Enterobacterales > Enterobacteriaceae > Citrobacter > Citrobacter sp. U14242. The sequence goes on along the minus strand of NZ_JBKGLW010000002.1, from coordinate 232,793 downwards.
TCGTCAGGCGTTGACCTATGCGGTGAACAAAGAAGCGATCATCAAGGCTGTTTATCAGGGAGCTGGGGTTGCCGCGAAGAACCTGATCCCACCGACCATGTGGGGCTATAACGACGACGTTAAAGATTACAACTACGATCCTGAGAAAGCGAAAGCACTGCTGAAAGAAGCCGGTCAGGATAAAGGCTTTACCGTTGAGCTGTGGGCAATGCCGGTACAGCGTCCGTATAACCCGAACGCGCGCCGTATGGCTGAAATGATCCAGGCTGACTGGGCGAAAATTGGTGTTCAGGCCAAGATTGTTACCTACGAATGGGGTGAGTACCTCAAGCGTGCCAAGTCTGGTGAACATCAGGCTGTAATGATGGGCTGGACCGGTGATAACGGGGATCCGGATAACTTCTTCGCCACGCTGTTTAGCTGTGCTGCGGCGAAAGATGGCTCTAACTACTCCCGCTGGTGCTACAAGCCGTTTGAAGATCTGATTCAGCCGGCACGTGCAACCGATGACCACAACAAGCGTATTGAGCTCTACAAACAGGCTCAGGTTGTGATGCATGATCAGGCACCTGCGCTGATCATTGCTCACTCCACCGTGTACGAGCCAGTGCGTAAAGAAGTCAAAGGCTATGTGGTTGATCCATTAGGCAAACACCACTTCGAAAACGTTTCTGTCGAATAATTAAAAGCAATTAAGGAAGCGCTGCGCCCCGGTATTGTGTAGGCCGGATAAGCGCAGCGCCATCCGGCGTAATGCTTTACCCGCGATGCAGTTTGCGTGGGATAAGATTTGTGAGCAATACAGACGCACTGTCACCAGGCTGCGCGTCATTAGAGAGAATCCGGGTTATGTTGCAGTTCATTCTCCGACGTTTGGGACTCGTCATCCCCACGTTTATCGGTATCACTCTTCTCACCTTTGCCTTCGTCCATATGATCCCCGGCGATCCGGTCATGATCATGGCGGGTGAACGTGGGATCTCCCCTGAGCGTCACGCTCAATTGCTGGCTGAACTTGGTCTGGATAAGCCGATGTGGCAGCAGTACCTCCATTATATTTGGGGGGTTATGCATGGTGATCTCGGTATCTCGCTGAAAAGCCGCTTACCGGTGTGGGAAGAGTTCGTGCCTCGCTTTAAAGCGACGCTGGAACTCGGTGTCTGCGCCATGATTTTCGCCACTGCAGTCGGTATTCCAGTCGGTGTACTGGCCGCCGTTAAGCGCGGTTCTATTTTTGATCACACCGCCGTTGGCCTGGCGCTGACCGGTTACTCAATGCCTATCTTCTGGTGGGGCATGATGCTGATCATGTTGGTTTCTGTGCAGTGGAATCTGACGCCGGTTTCCGGGCGCGTGAGCGACATGGTGTTCCTTGATGATTCCAATCCACTGACCGGATTTATGCTGATCGACACCGCCATCTGGGGTGAAGAGGGCAATTTCATTGATGCGCTGGTGCATATGATCCTGCCGGCGATGGTGCTTGGCACCATTCCCCTGGCGGTGATTGTGCGTATGACCCGTTCATCGATGTTGGAAGTGCTGGGCGAAGACTACATTCGTACTGCGCGCGCCAAAGGGTTGACCCGTATGCGCGTCATCATCATTCATGCTCTGCGCAACGCCATGCTGCCTGTTGTGACCGTTATTGGTCTTCAGGTCGGTACGCTGCTGGCGGGGGCGATCCTGACCGAAACCATCTTCTCGTGGCCGGGTCTGGGGCGCTGGCTGATTGATGCGCTGCAACGCCGTGATTATCCGGTAGTGCAGGGCGGGGTATTACTGGTGGCGACGATGATTATTCTCGTCAACCTGCTGGTAGACCTACTGTACGGCGTGGTGAACCCGCGTATTCGGCATAAGAAGTAAGGGGCCATCATGTCACAGGTTACTGAAAATAAAGTTATTGCTGCACCGGTGCCGATGACCCCGTTGCAGGAGTTCTGGCACTATTTTAAACGCAACAAAGGCGCGGTTGTCGGGCTGGTGTATGTGGTGGTGATGATCCTGATTGCGGTCTTTGCCAACGTCCTCGCACCGTACAATCCCGCTGATCAGTTCCGCGATACGCTGTTGGCCCCACCTGCGTGGCAGGAAGGCGGCACAATGGCGCATCTGTTCGGTACTGACGATGTAGGCCGCGATGTGCTGTCGCGTCTGATGTATGGCGCGCGTTTATCGCTGCTGGTCGGTTGCCTGGTGGTGGTACTGTCCCTGTTGATGGGCGTGGTGCTCGGTCTGGTTGCCGGTTACTTTGGCGGTATCGTCGATAACGTCATCATGCGTGTGGTCGATATTATGCTGGCGCTGCCGAGCCTGTTGCTGGCTCTGGTGCTGGTTGCCGTATTTGGTCCTTCTATTGGTAACGCCGCGCTGGCGCTGACGTTCGTGGCATTGCCGCACTATGTCCGTCTGACGCGTGCCGCAGTCCTGGTGGAAGTTAACCGTGATTACGTTACCGCTTCCCGTGTAGCGGGTGCAGGTGCGATGCGTCAGATGTTCGTTAATATTCTTCCTAACTGTCTTGCGCCGCTGATCGTTCAGGCGTCGCTTGGTTTCTCTAACGCTATTCTCGATATGGCCGCGCTTGGCTTCCTGGGTATGGGTGCGCAACCACCAACACCGGAATGGGGAACCATGCTCTCCGACGTGTTGCAGTTTGCGCAGAGTGCCTGGTGGGTCGTGACCTTCCCGGGTCTGGCGATCCTGCTGACGGTGCTGGCATTTAACCTGATGGGTGACGGTCTGCGTGACGCGCTCGATCCCAAACTGAAGCAGTAAGAGGTTCGAGATGGCGTTATTAAATGTAGATAAATTATCGGTGCACTTCGGCGATGTTGGTTCCGAATTCCGCGCCGTAGACCGTATTAGTTACAGTGTGAATCAGGGTGAAGTGGTTGGCATTGTGGGCGAATCCGGCTCCGGTAAATCGGTCAGTTCGCTGGCGATTATGGGGCTGATTGACTACCCCGGCCGCGTGATGGCTGAAAATCTGGAGTTTAACGGTCGCGATCTGAAACGTATCTCTGAGAAAGAGCGTCGTCAGTTGGTAGGCGCGGAAGTGGCAATGATCTTCCAGGACCCGATGACCAGCCTCAACCCGTGCTACACCGTCGGTTACCAGATCATGGAAGCCATTAAGGTGCACCAGGGCGGAAATAAAAAAACGCGTGTTCAGCGGGCAATTGACCTGCTAACGCTGGTGGGTATCCCTGACCCGGCCTCGCGTCTGGATGTGTATCCGCACCAGCTGTCTGGTGGGATGAGCCAGCGTGTGATGATCGCGATGGCGATTGCCTGTCGTCCGAAGCTGCTAATTGCCGACGAACCGACAACGGCGCTGGACGTGACCATTCAGGCACAGATCATTGAACTGCTGTTGGAACTGCAACAGAAAGAGAACATGGCGCTGGTTCTGATCACTCATGATCTGGCGCTGGTGGCGGAGGCTGCGCATAAAATTATCGTGATGTATGCCGGTCAGGTGGTGGAAACCGGAGCCGCGCACGACATTTTCCGCGCGCCGCGTCATCCGTATACCCAGGCGTTGTTGCGTGCATTGCCGGAGTTTGCTCAGGATAAAGCGCGTCTGGCATCGTTGCCGGGTGTGGTTCCGGGGAAATATGACCGCCCGAACGGTTGTCTGTTGAATCCTCGCTGCCCCTATGCAACCGACAAATGTCGCAGCGTTGAGCCCGAACTGAACCAGCTGGAAGGCGGTCGTCAGTCGAAATGTCACTACCCACTTGATGATGCCGGGAGGCCTGGGCTATGAGTACGCAAAAGGCCGCTTTGCCACAGCCGCTGTTGCAGGCCATTGATCTGAAAAAACACTATCCGGTGAAGAAGGGGATGTTTGCCCCGGAACGCCTGGTGAAAGCGCTGGACGGCGTTTCGTTTACCTTAGAGCGCGGTAAAACACTGGCGGTAGTCGGTGAGTCGGGCTGCGGGAAATCCACACTTGGACGCCTGCTGACGATGATTGAAGTCCCGACCGGCGGTGAACTGTATTACCAGGGACAGGATCTGCTCAAGCACGACCCACAGGCGCAGAAACTGCGTCGACAGAAAATCCAGATTGTGTTCCAGAACCCGTATGGCTCGCTGAACCCGCGTAAAAAAGTGGGGCAGATTCTGGAAGAGCCGTTGCTGATCAACTCCACACTCAGCAAAGAGCAGCGCCGTGAAAAAGCGCTGGCGATGATGGCGAAAGTGGGTCTGAAAACCGAGCACTACGACCGCTATCCACATATGTTCTCCGGTGGCCAGCGTCAGCGTATTGCGATTGCCCGTGGCCTGATGCTTGACCCGGACGTAGTGATTGCCGACGAACCCGTTTCCGCGCTGGATGTATCCGTGCGCGCGCAGGTGTTGAACCTGATGATGGATCTGCAGCAGGAACTGGGGCTGTCTTACGTCTTTATCTCGCACGATCTGTCGGTAGTGGAACATATTGCGGATGAAGTGATGGTGATGTATCTGGGTCGTTGTGTGGAGAAGGGCACCAAGGATCAGATCTTCAATAATCCGCGCCATCCGTATACGCAGGCGCTGCTTTCTGCGACACCACGCCTGAACCCGGATGACCGCCGTGAGCGTATTAAGCTGACTGGCGAGCTGCCAAGCCCGCTGAATCCGCCACCGGGCTGTGCGTTTAACGCCCGTTGCCGTCGTCGCTTTGGCCCTTGTACCCAACTCCAGCCACAGCTGAAAGACTACGGCGGCCAACTGGTTGCGTGCTTTGCCGTTGACCAGGATGAAAATCCGCAGCAATAAACGTGGGTTATGACCCAATAACCGGAGCCTTGTGCTCCGGTTTTTTTATAATTCGTTTTTACTCCCACAATGTGAGTCCATTGGCAGAACATTATTCCATAGTGTTTAGAATGTAGTCAGGTTGGCTTTTGTCACAGAAATATCTACTTCGCAGTTGCTAACTACCAGGAGCAAATGTGGTCACGATACGCTGGGATATTAAAACAATTGACCGTCTGTCGATGGTTGAGGATGTCCTGAAGGAATTTTCCTGCTGTGATATCAATATCATCTCCATGAAAGTTACGCCTGGACGCATTCTGATTAAATCCTGGTGTCGCCAGTTGCAGGATATTTCCTGCGTACAATCCTGCTTAAGCCAGCGTGCTGATATTATTAACGTTGCTTATCTGTGCGAAGAGATAACCGAACTGTCGATGTCTGAACCGGAACGTCCGCGTTATTTTTCTGACATTATTTGCAGCAGCCAGAGCATGCAACTGCTGATAGAAAAAGCGATCAGAATAGCGGATAGCAAATATACCGTTTTGGTGCGTGGTGAAACCGGAACCGGTAAAGAACTGCTTGCCCGGGCCATCCATAATTCCGGGCCACGGCGTTTTTATCCGTTTATTCCGGTTAACTGTTCAGCACTTCCCGAGTCGCTGATGGAAAGTGAATTTTTTGGCTATGAAAAAGGGGCCTTCAGTGGCGCGGACTGTAAAGGCAAAAAAGGGTTGTTTGAAATGGCTGATAAAGGCACCCTTTTTCTGGATGAGTTTGGTGAAATGTCGCTGAGCTTACAGGCCAAATTGTTGCGTGTCCTTCAGGATGGGGGGATCCGTCGCGTTGGCGGGGCGCAAACCATTCCGGTTAATGCGCGTATTATTGTGGCGACTAACGCGAATCTGGAAGAGATGGTGGAGCAACGTCTGCTGCGCGCCGATCTCTATTACCGCATCAACGTACTTTCACTCACCATTCCACCTTTACGCGAGCGCCCACAGGATATCAGTCTGCTGATCCGCCACTTTGTGCAGAAATACGCGAAGGAGTTCCAACGGCGAATTATTCTGGATAAAGCCTGTTTTGACGCTTTGCATCAGCACAGTTGGCCGGGTAACGTACGCGAGCTGGAAAACACGATTATTCGTCTGATGCTGATGGCCGAATCTGATGTTATTACCCAGGAGGAGCTGGGGATGGCGAATCTGTCGGCAGGCGAATTGCGCCACACCCAACGTCCGTTTAAAGAACAGGTCCAGTGCGCTGAGCGTCAGATAATTGAGCAGATGGTGGAAGAGAATGTGTCGTCGCGGCATATTGCTAAGGCGCTGGGCGTATCGCATACCACGGTATTGAACAAAATTCGTAGCTACCAGCTTGAGAGTGTGAGTTAAGCGCCGCCAGACATTGACGGCGCTGTAATCGGATTATTCAATCAGTTTTAACAGTGGTGACAGGCACAGCAAAATCCCGTAGATCAGGATTAGCCAGGTTTTTAGCCCGCGCAGTTTTTCCAGTTGCGTCACTTTATAGATCAAGAAAAACGGAATAATACACGACACAATTCCATATAGCGGACTGCCTAACTGGAAGAATACCAGCACTGAAACACGGAACGAAACCCAAATAACCAGCGTAATAACGATAAACGTGCAAATACCCAATGTAAGCACTAATGGGTTTATTTTCTCAACATCAATTACGCGGCTAAGGACGTTAAGGATAATACCTTTAATCGCTTCATGGAAACCCAGGTAAATACCGAAAAATGCGGTCAGAACAGCAAAGATATTCAATATCGTGGAGGTGATGTGAATAATCTGACCTGGAATGACCTGCGCCGCCAGAGCCAGTGCAGAAATATTCTGTTCGAAGGCTGAAACCGCCTCTTCGTGGCTAATCGAAAAGGTAAATGAGAATGAGAAAAACAGGATTACTGCAATCAACGTAATGTAGCTGATGCGGTGGGTACGAATGGCCATGCGCGTTGCCAGCACCCGGTCAGCCACCCGTTTGCGGTAGGCGATATTCATGGGGTTCAGCACCTGAATAAACACCGCAGAGAAGAAGCAGAATGGGATGGTCAACAGTACGTCACGAAAGAAGACCGATGCTTCAGGAAAGGCGCTGATATTGCTGAAGTTCCAGTGTGGAACCATCGCAAAGCCGAAGATGATGATAATGCCGACTTTTACCACCACCATCGGACCGGAGATTTTGAACAGTAGCTTTTCTCCACCGGAAGCAATGGCGACCAGTACCGCAAAAATAGCCACTTTATAGATGATTGATTGCGAAAGGTCGGTATCGGTTAGCCCGAACGTTTTTATATATGAGGCACTGTCAAAAACAACGGATAATGAATAGATGAATATTCCATGAATAATCATCAAAAAGTAAATTACACCGAGGAATACACCCCAGTTTTTTCCGAGGTAATGACTTATAATATCAGTGTAGTCATTGCAGGTTTCACTTTCGGATAATGTTTTTAAATAAATATCCTGCACAATATACGTTGCCGGGTAAGCGATAATAAAGGCGACAATAAAAACCCAAATGCCGGTTAAGCCAATTTGTACCGGCATCAGAACTGTACCAGCACCAATAGCCATGCCGATACAGAGTAATACCCAGCCAAAATCGTACTTTGTAAACGGTATTTTCTTTGAGAATGGTACGGCGGTTGCTGTATTGTTGCTTAATTGTAATGTGTTGTCCTGCATAGAACCCCCTGCCCAAAATACCCGTTCTCCCCAAAAAAGGAGTGCGCGTATAGCCAGACTGTTGTGCCTTGATTCTCAACGACCTGAACCGAACGTCGTCGGTTCAGGTCGTAATGGTCAGAATGTTGCCTTTCTGATGGCGTGTTCAAGGTCGTTAATAATATCTTCTGGATCTTCAAGACCTACAGAAAGACGGATAAGTCCGTCGGTAATACCTGCTTTAAGCCGTTCCTCTGGCGCAACGGGCGAATGTGTCATAGACGCTGGGTGCTGAATGAGGGTTTCGGTATCACCGAGACTGACCGCGAGGAGGCACAATTCTACAGAATTGATCATCCGTCTGCCAGCATCGAGGCCGCCGGCAATTTCAAAGCTGATAATTCCCCCGGACAGGCTCATCTGCCGTTGGCCCAGCTCATACTGTGGGTGCGAAGTCAGACCTGGATAATACACGCGGGTAATGGAGGGATGTCCTTCCAGGAAACGGGCAATTTTCAGCGCGTTTTCACAGTGACGTTCCATACGAATGCCCAATGTTTTAACGCCGCGTAGGGTTAGCCAGGCGTTGAAAGGGCTCATACAGCCACCGGTAATATCCTTCAAACCGACAAACCGCGCCTGGTCGATAAACGCCTGCTTCCCGACAATGATGCCGCCAATTACATCACCGTGTCCGTTAATGTACTTGGTTACACTGTGGACCACGATGTCTGCGCCCAATTGCAGAGGCTGCTGACAATATGGCGACATAAAGGTGTTATCCACGACCAGCAAAGCGCCCTGCTGGTGGGCAATACCCGCCACTGTTTCGATATCGACCAATGAGAGCGTCGGGTTGGCGGGCGTTTCGATATACACCACTTTAGTTTCCGGCCGCATCGCGGCGCGGATTTCTTCCGGTTTCGCGGCGTCGACAAAGCTCACGTTAATGCCGAACTTCGGCATGCTGTGCGACAGAAATGCGTGAGTACAACCATAAATTGCACTGGCAGAAACGATATGGTCACCTTGTTGACACAGCGTCAGCAGCGTCGTGGTGATGGCGGAAATGCCGGATGCAGTTGCCAGCGCGGCTTCACCCCTTTCCAGAACTGCCAGCTTTTTCTCCAGCGCATCGGTGGTCGGGTTACCCAAACGGGTATAAATGTACCCGGACTCTTCGAGCGCAAAGCGGGCGGCACCCTGTTCGGCACTGTCAAAAACAAACGTTGAAGTCTGGAAGATAGGCGTACTGAGCGCGCCGGTTGAAGGGTCGGGTTGTTGTCCCGCGTGAACGATCTGGGTATTGAATCCGTAAGTACGACAGTCAGACATGATATCTCCTTTAATTCGGAACAGAACAGCTCACACTCAAATAGCAATTGCTGTGCCAGAAAATTAAGATTTAAATATCAATGAATTAGGAAGTTTTTGTTTCAGGGGAGCGTCAGGAAAGTTGCCAACTGGCAACAATCTTTCCAGCCATATCGGATTTGTAGCGTCGTAATTGCGAGGCTTCACGCAGAGTGGATGGCGCCGGGATGCCAGGGCGAAAAGGTTACCGTAGAATCAGCAGCAAGCCGGGATATCCCGGTGAGGCGCAATGTTGCGGGGGCTTGATCCCTGGCGGCATAGGTTGCTGGAAAGAGAAAACCCCCGCACGTTGTTTGGTAAAAACCTGGCAACAAAACGGGGGCTAACTTGAACCTTAACAACTCAAGAATAGCCGTGAACCGTTGCCATTGCAACACAGGCGGCTATATGACGCTCATGCAACTGGGCACAGCCTTCTGGCACGATCTGGCAGCGCCGATCATCGCTGGCATTATCGCCAGCCTGATAGTGAACTGGCTACATAACCGGAAGTAACGTGCTCTATGGGTGTCTGCCTGCCGTAATGGCAGCATGCGCCCGAACCAGGCCGCAGGATTTAATCTTGCGGCCTTTTTCGCCTTAATTGCAGATAAATCTCGTCGCCAGGTGCCTATCCTGCCGCGATAATGCACGCTGGGAAGTTTTCAGATACCGCCTCTCTTAATACCGCTACGATGGGGTATACTCTGACGGCAGTTTTTGTCTATCCGTGGAGAGTCAGTTTGCGTGTCAGTCGCTCGTTAACAATTAAGCAGATGGCGATGGTTGCGGCCGTTGTCATGGTGTTTGTTTTTATTTTTTGCACCGTTTTGTTGTTCCATTTGGTCCAGCAGAACCGCTACAACACGGCTACGCAACTGGAAAGCATCGCTCGCTCCGTCCGTGAACCTCTGTCGGCCGCCATCCTGAAGGGGGATATCCCCGAAGCGGAAATGATTTTAAGCCGTATCCAGCCTGCTGGCGTGGTCAGTCGTGCGGATGTGGTACTGCCCAACCAGTTTCAGGCATTGCGGATGAGCTTTATCCCTGAACGCCCCGTTCCGGTTACAGTGACTCGACTGTTTGAACTGCCGGTGCAGATTTCGCTCCCGGTTTATTCTCTTGAGCGCTCCGCCAATCCACAGCCGCTGGCGTATCTGGTGCTACAGGCGGATTCATACCGCATGTACAAATTCGTGACGAGCACGCTTTCAACGTTAGTGACCATTTACTTACTTTTGTCGTTAATCCTGTCGGTAGCCATTTCCTGGTGTATTAACCGCCTGATTGTGCACCCGTTACGCAAAATTGCTCGCGAACTGAACGATATTCCGCAGCAGGAACTGATCGGCTATCAACTGGCATTACCGCCTATGCATCAGGATGATGAGATTGGGATGTTGGTGCGTAGCTACAATCTGAATCAGCAACTGGTCCTGCGCCACAGTGAAGAGCAGAACGACAATTCGATGCGTTTTCCGGTCTCTGAACTGCCAAATAAGACGTTCTTAATGGGACTACTTGAGCAGATTGTTACTGGCCCGCAAACAACTGCGCTGATGATTGTCACCTGCGAAACCCTGCGTGATACCGCCGGTGTATTGACCGAGACCCAGCGGGAAATCCTGCTGTTGACGCTGGTCGAGAAACTGAGATCGGTGCTGGCACCCAGAATGGTGCTTACTCAGGTAAGCGGCTATGACTTCGCGATTATAGCGCACGGTGTGAAGGAACCCTGGCATGCAATCACATTAGGTCAGCAAGTACTCACTATTATGAATGAACGGTTGCCCATTCAGGGTATCCAGCTACGCCCGAGCTGCAATATTGGGGTGGCGATGTACTACGGCGATTTGACGGCGGAACAGTTATACAGCCGCGCGCTATCGGCAGTGTTAACCTCGCGTCGCAAGGGTAAAAACCAGATCCAATTCTTTGATCCGCAACAAATGGAAGAAGCACAGCAGCGTTTGACCGAAGAGAACGACATTCTGACCGCGCTTGATCACCAGCAATTTGCGCTGTGGATGCAGCCGCAGGTAGAGATCGCCAGCGGCAAGATGTTGAGTGCTGAAGCTTTATTGCGGATGCAGCAGGCAGACGGAAGCTGGGAATTACCGGAAGGGTTAATTGACAGGATTGAATCCTGTGGTCTGATGGTGACGGTTGGATATTGGGTGCTGGAGGAGTCTTGTCGCCAGCTTGCGGCCTGGCAGGAACGTGGTCTGATGTTACCGCTGTCGGTGAATCTGTCTGCGCTACAACTGATGCACCCGAGTATGGTGTCGGATCTGCTGGAGTTGTTAAACCGATATCGCATTAAGCCCGGTACCTTGATTCTTGAAGTGACTGAAAGCCGGCATATCGATGATCCAAACGCCGCTGTTGCTATCCTGCGTCCTCTGCGCAATGCGGGGGTACGAATTGCGTTGGATGATTTTGGTATGGGCTATGCGGGTCTGCGACAGTTGCAACACATGAAGTCACTGCCAGTTGATGTGCTCAAAATCGATAAGATGTTTGTTGAAGGCTTACCAGAGGATAGCAGTATGATTTCTGCCATTATTCAGCTGGCTCATAGCCTCAATTTGCAAATGATTGCGGAAGGCGTTGAAACCGAAGCACAACGCGACTGGTTATCACAGGCAGGGGTGGAAGTCGCGCAAGGATTCCTGTTTGCCCGTCCGGTTCCGGCAGATATCTTCGAAGAACGTTATTTAGCGAAGGAATCCGCTGATTACAAAAGTTAAAAAAGGTAGCGCTTGTGCGAGCCAGTTCAAAATTTTTAACAAATTTGTATCAATTATGATCCAGGTGCATTTCTGTCATGTTGTGTGGGTGTTACTTTAAGGCCGCAGGTTAAACAAAACCTTACAAGACCTGTGGTTTTTACTTTAAGGACACCCTATGAAAACCTCTATCTTCAAAAGCCTTTACTTTCAGGTCCTGACAGCAATTGCCATTGGTATCCTCCTTGGCCATTACTACCCTGAATTAGGCGCCCAAATGAAACCGCTTGGCGACGCGTTCGTTAAGCTCATTAAGATGGTCATCGCACCTGTTATCTTCTGTACTGTCGTTACCGGCATTGCAGGTATGGAAAGTATGAAAGCAGTAGGCCGCACAGGTGCGGTTGCACTGCTTTATTTTGAAGTGGTTAGTACGATTGCGCTGATCATTGGTCTTATCATCGTCAACGTGGTGCAACCCGGTGCCGGGATGAACGTCGACCCGGCAACGCTGGATGCCAAAGCGGTAGCGATTTACGCCGAGCAGGCAAAAGACCAGGGGATCGTGGGCTTCCTGATGGATATTATCCCGGGTAGCGTTATCGGCGCGTTCGCCAGCGGCAACATCCTGCAGGTATTGTTGTTCGCGGTGATGTTTGGTTTTGCCCTGCACCGTCTGGGCAGCAAAGGCCAGATGATTTTCAACGTCATTGAAAGTTTCTCGCAGGTTATTTTCGGCATTATCAACATGATCATGCGCCTGGCGCCGATCGGTGCTTTCGGTGCCATGGCCTTTACCATCGGTAAGTATGGCGTCGGAACGCTGGTGCAGCTGGGTCAGTTGATTATCTGCTTCTACATCACTTGTATCCTGTTTGTGGTCGTGGTGCTGGGCTCGATTGCCCGCGCAACCGGCTTCAGCATCTTTAAGTTTATCCGATATATCCGTGAAGAACTGCTGATCGTTCTGGGGACCTCTTCTTCCGAGTCCGCGCTGCCGCGTATGCTTGATAAGATGGAAAAACTGGGTTGCCGGAAGTCCGTCGTTGGTCTGGTTATTCCCACCGGTTACTCGTTTAACCTTGATGGAACATCGATATATCTGACGATGGCGGCGGTGTTTATCGCACAGGCCACCAATAGTCATATGGATATCTTCCATCAGATAACCCTGTTGGTGGTGCTGCTGCTCTCCTCGAAAGGTGCGGCGGGCGTGACCGGAAGTGGCTTTATCGTGCTGGCCGCGACGATTTCTGCAGTCGGGCATCTGCCGGTAGCGGGTCTGGCGCTCATCCTGGGTATTGACCGCTTTATGTCTGAAGCGCGTGCGCTGACTAACCTGGTCGGTAACGGTGTGGCAACGGTCGTTGTGGCTAAATGGGTGAAAGAACTGGACCACAAAAAGCTTGATGATGTGCTGAATAATCGTGCGCCGGATGGCAAAACGCACGATTTATCCTCTTAATCTCGTCACTTATGCCCGTAGTCCCTTCCAGGACTGCGGGCGTTTGCGCATAATTACCCCCTGTGCCTGAAACTGTCTGTTCGACGGTTTCGGGATTTTTTCACTTCTTCCGTGACATTTTTATGTTCTTGCGGTCTAACACGAAGTGTTTTTAACGTCATATTCAGAGGGTCCTTCTCAGGGCTGTCTTTTTATTACCAGGATAGTTGATCAGGGGTTCACATGCAGGGCACAAAAATTCGACTTTTAGCGGGCGGCTTGCTGATGATGGCCTCTGCCGGCTATGTGCAGGCAGATGCGCTCCAGCCTGACCCGGCGTGGCAACAGGGCACGCTGGCGAATGGCCTCCAGTGGCAAGTGTTAGCCACCCCCCAGCGCCCCAGCGACCGTATTGAGGTTCGCCTGCTGGTAAATACCGGTTCACTCACCGAAAGTACGCAACAGAGTGGTTTTAGCCATGCGATCCCACGTATCGCGCTGACGCAAAGCGGTGGCCTTGATGCCACGCAAGCCCGTTCTCTGTGGCAGCAGGGGTTTGATCCTAAACGCCCCATGCCGCCCGTTATCGTTTCCTATGATTCCACGCTGTATAACCTTAGTTTGCCCAATAGCCGGAATGACCTGCTGAAAGAGTCGCTCTCATATCTGGCGAATATCTCCGGCAAGCTGACCATTACCCCTGAAACGGTTAACCATGCGCTGAGCAGCGAAGATATGGTGGCAACATGGCCGACGGATACCAAAGAAGGGTGGTGGCGTTATCGTCTGAAAGGCTCCACGCTGTTAGGACACGATCCCGCCGATCCGCTGAAAAAGCCGATTGATGCAGCAAAAATTCAGTCGTTCTACCAGAAATGGTATACCCCGGACGCAATGACGCTAATTATCGTCGGTAACGTTGACGCGCGCAGCGTGGCTGAGCAAATCAATAAAACCTTCGGTGAGTTAAAAGGAAAACGTGAAACGCCGGCACCGGTGCCTACGCTCTCTCCACTGCGTGCGGAAGCGGTAAGCATTATGACCGATGCGGTCCGCCAGGATCGTCTTTCCATCATGTGGGACGCGCCGTGGCAACCTATTCGTGAATCCGCCGCGTTGTTACGCTACTGGCGTGCCGATTTAGCCCGTGAAGCGCTGTTCTGGCATATTCAGCAGACGTTATCCAGGAACAACGCGAAAGACATCGGCCTCGGCTTTGATTGTCGGGTGCTGTTCCTGCGTGCACAGTGCGCCATTAACGTTGAATCGCCGAACGATAAGCTAAATGCGAACCTGGGCACGGTGGCACGCGAACTGGCGAAAGTGCGGGACAAGGGCCTGCCGGAAGAAGAGTTCAATGCGCTGGTGGCGCAAAAAAATCTGGAATTGCAGAAACTGTTTGCCACCTACGGCCGCACCGATACCGATATTTTGATCAGCCAGCGTTTGCGCTCGTTGCAAAACCAGGTGGTGGATATCGCGCCAGAACAGTATCAGCGTTTACGGCAGAACTTCCTTAATGGTCTGACCGTTGAGATGTTGAATCAGGATTTGCGTCAACAGCTATCGCAGGATATGGCTCTCATTCTGCTTCAGCCGAAAGGGGAACCTGAGTTCAACATGAAGGATCTGCAGGCGACATGGGATAGCATCATGGTGCCAGCGACTGCTGTGGCAACGCCGGTTGAAACGGATGAATCTCACCCAGAAGTGACGGATATTCCGGCAGTACAGTAAAGGGTATCGTAACGAGTAGGCCGGGCAAGCGAAGCGCTCCCGGCGTACCCAATGCCGGATGCGGTGTTAACGCCTTATCCGGCCTGGAAGAACAACACGTTATTGCGGCATGGCGTCGCGTGGGATAATCGCTCCGCGATGCTGAATAACTGTGCTTGCCGTCAGGTGGCCGCGTTTAGCGGCTTCTGCGGCATCGCCGCCGGTTAAACGTACTGCCAGGTACCCGGCACTGAAGGAGTCTCCTGCCGCTGTGGTATCGATCACTTTCTCTTTCGGTAATTTTACAGCCGGTACATCGATAAGTCCTTCACCCTCGATGGACACCAGGCAAGAGTCTGCGCCGCGCTTCACAACCACTTCCTGTACGCCAGCTGCGTGAGTCCGGGCAATCACGTCCTCTACGGGTTTTTCACCCCATAGCGCGTCTTCATCGTCCAGCGTCAGGAACGCAATATTGGTGCACTCCAGCATCTGCTGATACACCTGCTGAGTTTCTTCTTTGCTGCTCCACAGACGCGGGCGGTAGTTGTTGTCAAAAATGACCTTGCCGCCGTTGGCGCGGCACTCGCGCAGCAGCGACAGCAGTTTCTCACGGCTGGCCGGGCTTAAAATCGCCAGGCTGATTCCGCTCAGGTACAGGTAGTCGAATGTCGCTAACGTTTTGCAAATGGCGTCGGATTGTTCGCTCTCCAGCCAGAATTTCGCCGCTGCTTCATTACGCCAGTAATAGAAGGTGCGCTCGCCAGTACTGTCAGTCTCAATGTAATAGAGACCCGGCAGACGGTTTTCCATACGCTGGGTTAATGACGTATCGACGTTTTCGCCCTGCCAGGATTCCAGCATTTGCTGGCTGAAACTGTCCGTGCCCAGCGCCGTGAC
This sequence comes from Citrobacter sp. U14242, assembly GCF_046555775.1. Lineage (NCBI taxonomy): Bacteria > Pseudomonadati > Pseudomonadota > Gammaproteobacteria > Enterobacterales > Enterobacteriaceae > Citrobacter > Citrobacter sp. U14242. Next base: position 217,185 of record NZ_JBKGLW010000002.1, on the reverse strand, counting down.
GTAATGTACGGAAAGGGCCGCAAAATCGACCTGACGGGCAATATAAACGGATGTATTCAACGTGTCGCCACCGAATCCGCGCTGAACGTCAGCGCCTTTCTGTGACAGCTCAATCATGCATTCGCCAATCACGGCAATCTTCCTGGACATAGTCGTAACCTGCTCTGAAAAAAATTAGCGTTAGTGTGCGCTGTGGGTGTTAAGTGGTCAACTATATTAAAACAACGTTCCATTATTTTTTTGAGCCAGAACGTGTTCTGTGTCGTTTTTGCTGCTGTTTTTATTTTGCGTACTGCTGAACGTAAAGTTCTGCGCCTGAGCGCCGATAACCTTTGACGAGTCCGGTCAGTCACACTCTTATTTACAGGACACCTCAGATGATAAAGCAGGTCACCCAGCAGCTAATTACGCCAGATGCGAGTATCGAATGCTTGCAGGAGCGACGCTATTGGCTGCAGTGCGAGCGTGCTTACACTTATCAGCCCATTTACCAGACCAATGGTCGGCTGATGGCCGTTGAGCTGCTAACCGTCGTGAGCCATCCTGATAACCCTTCTCAACGCATTGCGCCAGACCGTTATTTTGCTGAAGTTGCTGTTCGGCATCGCGTTGAGGTAGTGAAAGAGCAGCTTGAACAACTTGAACTGAAAAGTGATTTTTTCAGAGCCCACGATCTGCTGGCCTCCGTCAATGTCGATGGCCCGACGCTCATTGCGATGCGCCAGGACCCCGAGATCCTGAAAATCATTGAATGCCTGCCCTGGTTGCGCTTTGAGTTGGTCGAGCATATCCGCTTACCGAAGGGGTCGTCGTTTGCCTCGATGTGCGAATTCGGCCCGCTCTGGCTGGATGATTTTGGTACCGGGATGGCCAATTTCTCGGCCCTTAGCGAGGTGAGCTACGACTACATCAAAGTGGCGCGGGATCTGTTTGTGATGCTGCGTCAGACGCCGGAAGGCCGTAATCTCTTCACTTTGCTGCTCCAGCTTATGAACCGCTATTGCCGTGGCGTGATTGTTGAAGGTGTTGAAACCCTGGAAGAGTGGCGCGATGTGCAAAACTCACCGGCTTTTGCTGCACAGGGCTATTTCCTCTCTCGTCCGGTGCCACTGAGCACCCTTGAAGAGGTGATTCTGTCGCTTTGATGGGGATGTAGCGTGCCTCCTTTTCGCCCTGCTGGACTATCTTTAGGTCAGGCAAGGGAGGAAGTCAGGAGGAAAAAGTGACGAAAACAAGCAAAGTAGCCACATCCATAGCAGGGGTTTTCTTGTTGTTGATCGTCGTGCTCATCATTGTGATTGCGACATTTGACTGGAACCGGCTCAAACCGACCATCAACCAGAAAGTCTCTACTGAACTTAACCGTCCATTCGCCATACGCGGTGACCTGGGCGTCGTCTGGGAACGCCAGAAGCAGGAAACCGGCTGGCGCAGTTGGGTTCCGTGGCCGCATGTTCATGCTGAAGATATTATCCTCGGCAACCCGCCAGATATTCCCGACATCACAATGGTACACCTCCCCCGCGTTGAGGTGACGCTTGCCCCGTTGGCACTGCTGACAAAAACCATCTGGTTGCCGTGGGTCAAGCTGGTGAAACCTGATGCGCGGCTCATTCGGCTGTCGAAGGAAACCAACAACTGGACCTTTACGCTCGCTGGGGATAAAAACCGCGATCCGAGCGCCACTTCTTCTGCCTGGTCATTTCGCCTGGACAGTATTCTGTTCGATCAAGGGCGTATCATTGTTAACGATAAGGTGACGCAATCTGAGCTGGAGATCCTGGTCGATCCATTAGGCAAGCCGCTACCGTTTAGCGAAGTGACAGGCACCAACAGCAAAGAAGGGGACGCCAGCGTTGAGGATTACGTTTTTGGTCTGAAAGCCCTGGGTCGCTACAACGGTGAACCGCTAACCGGAACGGGAAAAATAGGCGGGATGCTGGCGTTACGCGGCGAAGGTACCCCTTTTCCGATACAGGCTGACTTTCGCTCGGGCAACACGCGCGTGGTATTTAGCGGCACGATTAATGATCCGATGAATATGGGCGGCGTGGATCTGCGGCTTAAATTCTCGGGTGATTCACTCGGGGATTTATACGATTTGACCGGTGTGCTGTTACCGGATACGCCACCGTTTGAAACGGACGGGCGTCTGGTGGCGAAAATCGATCCGGAAAAGCCCTCTCTTTTTGAATACCGTCATTTTAATGGTCGCATTGGCGATAGCGATATTCACGGAACGCTTGCCTATACCACCGGCAAGCCGCGCCCGATGCTGAAAGGCGACGTTGAATCACGCCAGCTTCGACTGGCGGATTTAGGACCGTTGATTGGCGTTGATTCTGGTAAAGGGGCCGGGCGGGCAAAACAATCTGAACGACGCAAAGGTGAGACCAGCGTGCAACCCGCAGGCAAAGTCTTGCCGTATGACCGTTTTGAAACCGATAAATGGAACGTGATGGATGCTGACGTGCGTTTCAAAGGGCAACGGATTGAGCACGGTAGCAGCCTGCCCATCAGCGATCTCTCCACCCATATCCTCCTGAAAAATGCTGATCTGCGCCTGCAACCACTGAATTTTGGCCTGGCAGGGGGCAGCATTGTTTCCAGCATCCATCTGGAAGGGGATAAAAAGCCGATGCGGGGGCAGGCGGATATTCAGGCGCGGCGGCTTAAGCTAAAAGCACTGATGCCGGATGTGGCGCTGATGCAGAAAACGCTCGGTGAGATGAACGGTGACGCCAGGCTGAGCGGTAGCGGAAATTCAGTGGCTGCGCTGCTGGGTAACAGCAACGGTAACCTGAAGCTGTTGATGAATGATGGATTGGTCAGTCGCAATCTGATGGAGATCGTTGGGCTGAATCTGGGTAACTATCTCGTCGGGCAAATATTCGGTGATGACGAAGTACGGGTGAACTGCGCAGCGGCAAATCTGGATATCGTCAATGGCATCGCGCGCCCGCAAATTTTCGCGTTCGACACGGAAAACGCGGTGATCAACGTGACCGGGACTGCAAGCTTTGCATCGGAGCAACTGGATTTAACCATCGACCCGGAGAGCAAAGGCATTCGTATTATTACCCTGCGTTCACCACTGTATGTTCGCGGGACATTTAAGAACCCACAGGCCGGGGTAAAAGCTGGGCCGTTGATTGCGCGTGGTGCGGTGGCTGCCGCGCTGGCAACGCTGGTTACGCCAGCGGCGGCGCTGTTGGCGCTGATTTCTCCGTCTGAAAATGAAACGAATCAGTGCCGGGCGATTTTGTCGCAGATGAAGCAGTGATGTCTGGCCGGATGTTTATCCGGCCTGGATTTTATGCTCAACCCAGGCCGGAGAAGGGGTTACACCGTCATCCGGTAAAAAATCACAATGACTGATGTCGTGTCTCATGGGTTAACAACAGTGCTACCAGGGTTAACGCTGCCATTGATGCCAGATAGGTTCCTACCGCCGCCAGACCGTAGTTCCCCTGCAGCCATGCGGCAATATAAGGGGCAACAGAGGCACCGAGAATCGACGAGACGTTATACGAGAATGATGCGCCCGTGTAGCGAACTTCGGTCGGGAACAACTCCGGCAGCAGTGCCCCCATCGGGCCGAATGTCAGCCCCATCAGGCTCAACCCCAACAACAGGAAGGCGAACACCAGCACCGGGCTACCGGAACCCAGCAACGGCTTAAAGGCAAACAGTGCAAACAGAATGATAAGCGTGGTGATGATGAGCATGCTTTTGCGACGACCAAACGCATCGGCCAGCAGACCAGCCACCGGTACCATCACGCCGAAGCCAATCACCGCCATCATCAGCATCCACAATACGTCATTACGCGGTAAGCCAAGACCCACAGGTGCTGCGGCGGTACTGAACGTCATCGAGTAGACGGTCATGATATAGAACAGCGTATAGGTCGCCAGCATGATGAACGTGCCGAGGATGGTCACGCGAACATGCTTTGTCAGCAGAGTGCCCAGCGGGATTTTTACCTGTTTTTTCGCTGCGGCGACTTTGGCAAATACCGGCGATTCGTGGAGCGAAACACGGACGTACAGACCGATAATGACCAGTACGGCAGAGAAAATGAAAGGTACGCGCCATCCCCAGCTCATAAATTGCTCATCGGTCAACAGCCAGGAGAGCAACAGGAACGTGCCGTTAGCGAAGAAGAAACCGATAGGCGCACCCAACTGCGGGAATGAACCGTACAGTGCACGTTTACGCGGCGGCGCGTTTTCCGTTGCCAACAGTGCAGCGCCGCCCCATTCACCTCCCAAGCCTAAACCCTGGCCAAAACGCGCCAGCGCCAGCAGCAACGGGGCGAAAATGCCGATGGTTTCATAACCCGGCAGCAGACCGATGACGACCGTTGAAATCCCCATGGTGAGCAGTGAAGCAACCAGCGTGACTTTACGCCCAACACGATCGCCGAAATGGCCGAATACGGCAGAGCCGATCGGACGGGCCACGAAGGCGATAGCAAAGGTAGCCAGCGACTGTAGCGTTGCCGCCGCTGGGTCACCCTGCGGGAAGAAGATGTGGGGGAACACGATCACCGCCGCGGTCGCGTAAATATAGAAGTCGAAGAACTCAATAGCGGTGCCGATGAGCGACGCGACGACGACTTTATTGCGCGAGTTGATCGGGGCGTGTTCCTGTTCGTTATCGAGTGTTGTGGCGGTTGCTTGCATAATATTTTCTTATTTTGGGTCGAACGAAAGGTCATATTACGCACAGCAAAAGAGACATTTCAATCTGTAACAAACGCTGAGCCTGGTCAAAATAAAGTCAAAAAGGGGATAATTTTTAGGCTGGCGTTTTCACTTCTATGAAATGCTTCACACAATTTAAAACTTAGTTGATAAAACTGGTTTTTGGTTAAATAAAAGTTACAGGTTGGATTTATGTTCTGATAATGCGTTGGATGACGAAGCAAGTACGTATGGTTGGCCGGAGAAGCACAGCGCCACCCGGCTTCCAAGGGTAGATTAGCGGTGCGTTTTCCCCGGCATGCGCGGGTCATCTTTGTACTCTGCGGTGGCAATCCAGGCCGCGCAGAACAAGGTCAGACGGGCGAAGAAGTAGAAAAATGCCATGAGTCCAAGTACCGAGCCAAATGCCGCACCCGACGGTGATTGCACCAACGATGGCAGCGTATACGTCATAATCATTTTGATCGCTTCAAATCCCAGTGCGGCGATAAATGTGCCACGAATCAACGCTCTCTTGCGCGGGCGATGGCGCGGCAGACGCCAGAAAATCCAGAAGAACAGCAAATAGTTGGCGAAAATGGAGATCGCCAGGCCAATCAACCGCCATGCGGGTTTCAGCCATTCAATACCGTCGAGATACAGTGCCGAGATGATCATTTGCTGGGCAGAACCAGCAATGGAGGTAATCGACAGCGTCACGATCAGCGCAATCAGCAATCCAATCAATGAGACAAAATCACGCAGGTATTTAACCCATATTTTTTCCTGATCCTGCGGTGTGCGTTCCCAGACGTCCCGCGACTGTGCACGAATAGCTTCACGCAGGTTTCCCATCCAGTTGATACCAGAGTAGAGGGCGATGCCAAGCCCCACCAGACCCACGGTGGTACGTTGCTGAACGGCAGTATTGATGGTGTTTTTCAGCGTCGAGGCCAACGTCGGATCGCTAACGTTGAGCAATATTTTACTGAAGATATCCTGTAATAATGTGGGGTGTGAGGCGAGAATAAAACCGGCCGCCGCAAACGACACCATCAGGATGGGGATCATCGACAGGAACGAGAAATATGTGATGGCTGCGCCAAACTGATTCCCCATTCGGTCATTAAAACGCTCTGCAGCGCGGATCAGGTGGGCGATAACAGGTTGACGTTGAATTTTATCTGCGAAGGTTATGGCTGTTTTCAGCGCCTGGTTCGCTTTGGCGTTTTTCACCGGCGTTGTGGTGGTTTGCTGTTGTTCAGGCGTAGAGTGATTTGCGTCGTGTTCCTGCGTCATCCGATCGGTAGTCCTTATTTTGTTTACTCATGACATTATAGCCGCTCAGACCCACTTCCCGAAAAATGGGCTAATCCACATAGTCTTTCATCACACCGGTCAACCATTCCATGAACAGATGCACCCGGCGGGAAAGGTTACGGCGATGTGGATACAGCAAAGAAACGGGCATGGGCTCGGCCCGATATTGCGGCAACACTTCAACCAGCGTACCGGTGCGAAGGGCTTCACGCACCCCGACGCGTGGTACCTGAATAATGCCCAGCCCGGCAAGGCATGCTGCATGATAGGTTTCGGTGCTGTTCACCGTCAGCATGCCGCCTGTTTTTACCCATGCAGTCCCATTGTCTGTCGCCACCTCGAAACCCGGTGCGCGCGTACCCAAATTCACCGAGTAATGCACCACGGCATGTGAGGCCAAATCCTCCAGGCTTTCCGGATAACCAAAGCGGGTCAGATATTGTGGGCTGGCACAGTTAATCTGCGTGAGTTTCCCCAGCGGTCGGGCAATCAACCCCGAATCTTTCAGTGTGCCAACGCGTACGACGCAGTCGAAACCCTCACGAATTAAGTCTACCAGGCGGTCACTGCTGCTGAGTTCAAGCTCTAGCCCCGGATACTGATGCAGAAAAGCGGGCAGGCGGGGCATGACCAGATTTTTTGCGACACCAATAGGCATATCGACTCGCAGCTTACCGCTGATACTGGCTGGATCGTGATGGAACAACCCATCCAGTTCATCCAGATTGCTCAACAGATCTTTTGCACGTTCGTAATAGATCATGCCGTCTTGCGTCAGTTGAACGCGCCGGGTAGTGCGGTGCAGAAGTTGTGTACCCAGGTGATTTTCCAGGGCCTGAATTTGGCGCGATACGCTACCTTTAGGAAGTCCAAGGGTATCTGCCGCACGCGAAAAACTCTCCAGTTCTGCGACGCGGATGAACAACTGCATTGCGTGAATTTTATCCATTCTCATGCCCTATTGTTGTTCAGAATGAAACAGTAATGCGCAATTAGCGATATTTATTGTTCTTCTACCACCTAATAAGCTTTGTCTCAATCATCACAACACCTGAAATGAGGTTTCTTATGACGCAACGTATCGCATTAGTGACCGGTGGCGGTCGTGGGCTCGGTAAAAACGCGGCACTTAAGCTGGCGAACAAAGGAATAGGTATCGTCCTGACGTGGAACAGCAATGAAAAAGAGGCGCAGCAGGTTGTGGATGAAATTCGGCAATCTGGTGGAAAAGCAGCGGCATTACCGTTAAATGTCGGCGATATTTCAACTTTCCCATCCTTCGTTGAACAGATGAAGCATACCTTAAAGACACAGTGGCACAGCGAAGGGTTTGATTATTTATTGAACAATGCCGGAATCGGCATTAATGCGCCGTACTCTGCATTCACCGAAGCGCAATTTGACCAACTGTTGAACATTCAGTTTAAGGGGCCATTTTTCCTGACGCAGAGTCTTCTTCCGCTGATGAACAAGGGGGGAAGGATCCTCAATGTCTCGACCGGTCTGGCGCGTTTTGCTCTACCGGGCTACAGCGCCTATGCCGCCATGAAAGGGGCGATGGAAGTGCTCACCCGTTATCAGGCTAAAGAGCTGGGAGAACGCGGTATTACGGCGAATATTATTGCGCCCGGCGCGATTGAGACCGATTTTGGCGGAGGGAACGTACGGGATAATGCACAGCTAAATGCCTATATCGCCTCGCAAACGGCGCTGGGGCGCGTTGGGCTGCCGGATGATATTGGGGATGCCATCGCCGCGTTGCTCAGCGATGAGCTCGCCTGGATGACGGCACAACGTATTGAGGTATCTGGCGGGATGTTCCTGTAACTCTGCAACGTGCTTATTCAGTAGACACAGTATCTGTTGAATGAGCACTTAATGCTATATTGTCATTTGTAACATATTCATTGTTTGTTCAGGATTACTTATTTTCAGCGAATAATGTATTCTCTGAAAAATTAATATTAATAAAGAATTCTGATCCGCGATAAATGAGGAATATCTTAGAGATCTATCCTGATCTGCCCGCTTTGTGTAATCCTTTTTCTTGAGCTGTAACTATTTATAACACCTGCTTCTTTATTCTTCGGTTATCGGTAGAATGACCCCTGCCAAATGGTGAATTCTTATTTTTCCTCGTGAATAATACCCTTTCACGTCTCAAGAACACTATTTTTCAGACGGAGAGTTAATAATGCAGGTAATAATGTTTGACAGGCAGTCAATATTTATTCATGGAATGAATGTAAGTTTGCAGCAACGAATTCCAGGAGTGAATGTTCAGGGTGTCAGTCAGGCAGATGACCTTTGGCAAAAACTGGAAGCAAATCCGGAAGCGTTAGTCATGCTTGATGGCGATCTTGACGGTGAGTTCTGCCTTGGATTACTCCAACAACTTGCGCAGCGCTATTCGACGGTAAAAGTACTGATAACCGCCACGGATTGCCGTAAAAAGTGGCTGCAAGAGGTAGCACGGTTAAATGTGCTGGCCATTGTGCCGCGCGACTCTGACGCAGAAACGTTCACACTGGCGCTTAATAGCGTTGCCATGGGCATGATGTTTTACCCCAGAGATTGCTTAACGCCAATCGAGAGTGGTAGCCACAATATTAAAACATTAAGTTCGCGCCAGCGAGAGATCCTGACCATGCTGGCTGCCGGAGAGTCCAATAAGCAAATTGGCCGCATGTTAAATATCAGCACCGGAACGGTAAAAGCACATCTGGAATCGCTGTATCAGCGCCTGGAGGTAAAAAACCGTACCCAGGCGGCAATGATGTTAAACGAAGTAAATTAACCAACGCTTATTTCACAGTCAGAGCATCTCTGGCTGTGAAATATGAGCAGGCCACATTCCTGATGTGCAAAATTGGGTTATCCCCACGCTAAATATCCACGCAATTAACGCTTCCAGCTGAAACAGATCTTCCAACTGCGGAAACTTCGTATGGATTAATTCCTCGCAGGCGGAAAGATCCGTGAGCAGCAGTGTTTCTGCCTGTGCCACTGAAATAGGGCTGTTGAAGGTTTCACCTGCGGTGATTTCATGCCCGTAGCCAATGACCCAGACTCCACGTTCATCCTGATATTTTTCCAGTGACAATCCTTGTCCCTGTTTAATAAAGGCGATACAAGCGGGCGTAAAATGTGATGAATGGTGGTACATACTGATTTCTCCGCAAAGAGAGCCATTCTAGAGAAAGCATCCCGTTACGGTAGTTGCCATGCAGCCCATTTTTTCAGTAAAACGCCTTATGATGTGGGTGGCTGATATTCCTGCTTTAGCAGGCCGAAAATCCAGTCATCGTGCCAGGTTTGATGCAGCCAGTAGCTTTCGCGCAGCGTACCTTCGTGAACGAATCCCACCTTTTCCAGCAGGCATCGTGAGGCATAATTACCTGCGGTGACGCAGGCCGTCATACGACGTAGCCCGCCGGTGGTAAACGCAAAATCACACACGGCATACAAGGACTCCGCGCCATAACCTTTACCTTGCGCTTCGGGCGCGAGCAGAAAACCCACTTCGGCACATTCATTATTTTGGTGAACATATCCAGTGACACCCAGTCGCGATCCTGAGTCATTATCGCACACGACCAGGCATAGCCAGTGTGGGCTTCCGGGAGACCATTCAGGTAAGCGCGAGTTGAATATTGCCCGTACGTTCTCTTCAGAGCGTGCATCAGAGACGTAGTGCATGACACCAGAGTGCTGCTGTAATGCTAAGAAAAAATCCCAATCGGCCTCCGTCAGCGGGCGGCAGGTCAGACGTGATGTTTTTAACACTGGCACAGGCTTACCTCCTGAATAATTTTCAATGATTACGTGGTTATCACTGTAAAAGACATTTATTTGTTATATGAATGTGTTCTGGTCTACTGCGGTATAAATCTGCGCAGTACCACGTTTATAAAAAGATAACGAAATACATCGTGAGGCTGCACCTTTTCTGGGCTCTTTTAGGGAAGATAATGACCAATAGCACGTTACAGGCGACATGTGCGCCCTTTGAACACTGTTTGGGGATCATCCGTCAGGCGTCGGTGGAAATTTTGCTGCTGTTAGGCGTACATGTGGCAGAGGGCAAAGATCCACGTTGGTTTCTGGAGCAACTCGATCAAGCCCGACTGAATCTGGGCGGTTGGGGGGCTGTCGCCAGACGTTTGCAGATGAATGATGCGCAACTCAGCCAGTTCACGTTGCGCTTACGCCATCTTCAACAGAGTGTGCCTCAGTATGAAAGTGGTCAGGATGTCAGTGAAAACCAGCTGATTTCCGCGCTGCGTTTTGTGGCGGCACTGGAGCAATTACGCCAGCAACAGCCGCTCCTGAACTATCAAACCGATATCGAAATCGGGGGGACGGATGCGCAGATGCGGGCGCAGCGTCAGCTTCGCGCAATCGAGTTAACGCTCAAAGCCCTCGTCGCTCGGGTATGGCCTGATCAGCATCCGCTAAACAGTTTCCTGAAGCAGCACTTTGGCGCCGAACGCTTGCGCCGCTGGTTAAAGCTGGGCGAAGGGCGTGATGCGCTGGACGGCATGTTGTTTAGCGAACTGGCGTTGATGGTGGTCGATAAGAAGCTATTTGTCCGTCACTTTACGCAGATTTTTAATGATACGTCAGTGTTGATGCTGTTTGTCGAACCGCGCTTAACGCTACGGATGTTTCTGGATGACTGCCGACTGGCACGTAATGGCATTATTGCTCAGCAGTCGTTGAGCTCGGTACAGCTGATGCTGTTAAATTACCAGTACCAACAAATTACGCATTCTGTGCAGCGGGCGTTTGAAGAGCGCCGAACGCGTATCAATCCCGCATCATATCTGGACTCTGATGAGTCGACAGTTCGTCAATTCTGGGAAACGGCAAGGCAAAAAGACGAGCAGGCCGGAGGTGATAAAAAGGAAATTGCCGACAGTATCGATCCGCCTGAAAAGCGAGCGCAGCGCACGGCCGAAGAGCGCGAACAGCTGATTTCCGGCATGCTGTGGGGGGCTGTCGGTGTCATGGTACTGGCAGTCTCGCTGGGTGCTTTCTGGCTATTCAATGCACCCGCACCGCAAGCATCTTCAGGGCAAGCTGTTGAGATAGTACAGGAGGAGCCGCGGCGTGATGCACCTTCCGCGCGAGAATCGGTGACCCGAATGGGCATTACATGGGATACCTTTAATATGCGAGCGGCTATCGATCGCAACGATACCCGCGTCACGTCACTGTTTCTGCAAGGGGGGATGGACTGGAAGCTGGCGTGGACGGAGCAGGCATTTTCCGCGGGGAATACCGCAGTTCTGAAGCTGCTGCTGCGATATCCCTCACAGATGGATGAGGCTAAACCCTGCCAGCAGTTTATGAATACACTCAGCCATGCCATGTCGAATGGCGCATCACTGACGTCACTGCATAAAAGCTACCTACAAAGTTTCTGTTCTACACCAGAGGTCGTTGCTCGTCAGCAGTATGATGTGGAACAGGCCCAACTGCGTGTGCGTGCAGATCCCAATGCAGAGAACAAGAAATGGCAGAAAATCCACACCGCGCTGTACGATGCCATTAACTAACGGCCCGATGCATTTCGTGGTATCAGGCCGTCAGACATTTACGGTTCACCGTACAAACCGATTAATCGGCGCACCACGCCATTCGTCCAGCCAAATCCGTCCTGCAGCGGATATTCCCCACCGCCGCCTTCGCGCGGCGTGCCGTCAGCGATATGGTACTTTTCAATTAGCTTGTGGTGTTCCTGATAAAAAATATTAACCGTTTTCAGCCAGTTACGGGCAATCTCATCGCCGAGATGGTCATCACCATACAGTTTAAACCCCTGAATCGCCATCCACTGCAACGGTGCCCAGCCGTTGGGTTTATCCCACTGTTCACCGGTTTCATACTCGGTCGCTAAAATGCCGCCGGGCGTGAGTAAGCGACTGCGTACCGTGTTGGCGAGTCGGTCAGCTTGTTCATGGGTCGCCATGCCGACATACAGCGGAACGATGCTGGCAGCAGAGAAGAGGGCCATTTGCTCACGTCGCCAGTCGTAGTCGCGATAGCAGCCATTTTCATCGTCCCACAAATAGCGGTTCACGGCGGCACGGCGGTCGCTGGCTTTCTGGCGAAACAGCGCTTCGGTATCCCGCTCTCCCTTTAATGCAGAAATGTTCGCAATCGTACTTTCCAGTTTGTACAGGAATGCGTTCAGGTCAATCGGGATGAACTGGGTGGTGCGGATGCTGGCGAGGCGACCGGCATCGCGCAACCAACGTGATGAATAATCCCAGCCGGAGGCCGCACCTGCGCGCAGATCCCGATAAACCTCATTAGGTGGTCGGCCTGAATGCTTAGCCGTTTCTACGTCTTCAAGCCAGGACTCATCACGCGGGGTATCTCGATCGTCCCAATAGCGGTTGAGCAGAGAACCGTCCGGCATTCTGATAACGTGGCGGTACGCCTGATTAAGCACCAGCGAGTCGGCGCCATCCATCCAAAACGCGTACTCCATTTTGAGATGATCAAGGTAACGACGCGCGCCGCGTACGCCATCTTCTTCAAACAGTTCGACCATTAGCGCAAAGACCGGTGGCTGGGAGCGACTCAGGTAGTAGGTGCGATTGCCGTTCGGGATGTGACCATAGTTTTCGATCATCCAGGCAAAGTTATCTGCCATACATTTCAATAAGTCTTCCCGGCCACTCTCCGCAAGACCCAGCATGGTGAAGTAGGAATCCCAATAGTAGGTTTCGCTAAAGCGTCCGCCTGGCACGATGTATGACTGCGGTAGCGCCAGCAGCGATGACCAGGGAATATGATCCTGCGGCTCGCGAGTCAGCACTGGCCACAGTTGATCAATATGTTCTTTCAGCGAGCTTTCAGGGTCGGAAACATATTCGCTGGTGGGGGTTTCCGGCAGCCAGAAGTGGTTCTCGACAAAGCGTTGCAGGTCAAAGTCCCGGTGTCGTTTGACTTTACGATAGCGAATCAAAATATCCAGTGGGTCCATTTTGGGTGCGCAGTCGGGAAAGGTTTTGCTATCAGCAAACAGTTTTGATGACTGGACGTGCTCGAACAGTTCAAGGTAACGATCGGCGGGGGTTAACGCGTCCGAGGCGGGTAGCCCTTCAATCATCTCCGGTTCAGGCTCTGCCTCAATCATTTCATCCAGCTTTAACTCGCACGGATCCATTTCATAAAGCAGATCGACGTCGATCGTCAGTTCTTCTGAAGGGGCGTGGGGTAGTTTCTGGTTGAGCATAATGAGAAAGACCTCTGGTAAGAGTTGTTGAAAGGAAACGGCTATTGCCCGGCTGTCTGTTAAGCGTAGACATTCGCTTCGGTGTCGGGTGAGTAAAGCGTGCGGTCGATCACGTTTTTAGGCTTTTCAATTATTAAGAAATAAAACTATCTCAATGATAACAATGAATAATTATTGTTTTTGTGCGACCTGAAGATATTTGATTTTCAGAATATTCGATTGCAACGAGGTGTGAACAGAACGAGGTAGCGTCTGATCTCTATAATAGGCGCAGGCTATTCTATCGATAGTTCCCGCCCATCTAATTGATTGATACTTATCAAAAAATTAACCCACCCATTTCCTATGATGGTCAGGTCTGACAAAGACTGTGCATTAATTATTCTAATTTTCTGGGTCACAATAACTCACAACGGTGAGGGTAAAATAATGAAAATCATTACCCGTCTTACCGCGATGGCAATAGCAGGCATCGTGATTTGTTATTTTGGATTATCCGGTTATGTGTGGTATCACGATAATCAACGTAGTAAACAAGCTGATGTTCAGGCTTCTACGCTGGAAGAAAATAATAAAGTATTAGGGTTTTTGCGCGAAAAAGGATGCGATTATTGTCATACCCCTTCAGCGGAATTACCTTTCTATTCTTCTTTTCCTGTCGCTAAACAGTTGATGAATTACGATATTCAACTGGGATATAAATCCTTCAATCTTGAAGCCGTGCGTGCGGCACTGGTCGCGGATAAACCTGTTTCGCAAAGCGATCTGAATAAAATTGAGTGGGTGATGCAGTACGACACCATGCCGCCAACGCGTTATACCGCACTGCACTGGGCTGGTAAGGTTAGTGATGCTGAGCGCAAAGAGATTCTTGGCTGGATCGCAAAACAACGCGAGCAGTACTACGCCAGCAGCGATACGGCAGCTCAACATCGCAACGAACCGGTTCAACCGATACCGGAAAGTATCCCGACAGATGCCCGTAAAGTGGCGCTCGGTTTCACGCTCTATCATGACCCACGGATTTCTGGCGACAGCACGATTTCTTGTGCGCACTGCCATGCTCTAAATGCGGGCGGTGTGGATGGCAGGAAAACGTCAATCGGTGTCGGTGGTGCCGTTGGCCCTATCAATGCGCCGACGGTCTTTAACTCGGTCTTTAACGTTGAACAGTTCTGGGATGGCCGTGCGCCAACATTGCAGGCTCAGGCGGGTGGTCCACCGCTCAATCCGATTGAAATGGCATCGAAATCCTGGGATGAAATTATCCAGAAACTGGACAAAGACCCGGCCTTGAAGCAAGAGTTTATCGCCGTTTATCCTCAGGGATTCAGCGGGGACACTATTACTGATGCGATTGCTGAGTTTGAGAAAACGTTGATTACGCCAAATGCACCGTTTGATAAATGGCTACGTGGTGATGAAGGCGCGTTAACGGCTCAGCAAAAACAGGGCTATCAGTTGTTTAAGGATAATAAGTGTGCGACCTGCCATGGCGGTATTATTTTAGGTGGACGCTCATTCGAACCCCTGGGGCTGAAAAAGGACTTTAATTTTGGCGAAATCACTGCGGCGGATATTGGTCGTATGAACGTCACGAATGAATTACGTGACAAACTGCGCCAGAAAGTACCGGGTCTGCGTAACGTTGCGTTGACCGCACCTTATTTCCACCGGGGTGATGTGCCTACGCTCGATGGCGCGGTGAAACTGATGCTGCGTTATCAGGTGGGTAAAGAACTTCCGCAGAAAGATATCGACGATATCGTGGCATTCCTTGAAAGCCTCAACGGGGTATATACACCGTATATGCAGGGTAAATAGATTTCACCCAGGTCCAGATTCGGACGTAAAAAAACCGACTTTACGTCGGTTTTTTTACGCTTTAGCCAGAGTTGGTGGCTCTGGCCAGAGTGAGAGTTCCATCATCTAACGCTTCAATCCTATTACCTTAACGGTAGTATTGCAAGAATACGCTGGTTGTTTTGATTAAAACAACTGTATGCTTATACAGTTAGCTCTGAAGTATTTTCATTCCGGACGCGCGCTAAACGCTTTCTAAGTCCTGATCGGCGGTACGGGTGGTGCCGTTAACCGATGCTCTGGCCGGAGTGAGAGTTCCATCATCTAACACTGGGACACGCACCGTGACAGGCAATAGATGAGTAAGCGGGTGCATTCTCACTCCATCTGATGGAGAAAACGGGTGATTGATAAAGCAATCATCGTTCTGGGCGCGTTGATCGCGTTGCTGGAACTGATCCGCTATCTGCTGCAACTTTTGAACTGATAGTGGAAACGTAACTAAGGGCAAAGAGCTAACCCCTCTTTGCCCTTTAACATTCATGAAGCGCGCTTAGCGCATTGTCACAAATTCTTCAGCCGCAGTTGGGTGGATCGCTACGGTGTTGTCGAAATCTTTCTTAGTCGCGCCCATTTTCAGTGCCACCGCGAAGCCTTGCAGCATTTCGTCCATGCCAAAGCCGATGCCGTGAATACCGACAATCTTCTCTTCTGGTCCCACGCAGACCAGCTTCATGCGGCACGGTTGGCGGTGAGAGGTCACAGCGGTATACATCGCGGTAAACGATGATTTATACACTTTTACCTGATCATCACCGTGCTGTTCGCGTGCCTGCTGTTCGGTTAACCCTACAGTACCAATTGGCGGATGACTGAAGACTACGGTTGGAATGTTGCTGTAGTCCAGATGCTCGTCCGGCTTGTTATTAAACAGACGTTCGGACAGACGACGGCCTGCGGCAACCGCAACTGGCGTCAGTTCAACGGCACCGGTATTATCGCCGACCGCATAAATACCAGGAACGCTGGTATTCTGGTATTTATCAACAACGATGTACCCTTTTTCGTTGGTTTTCACACCCGTTGCAGCCAGGTTGAAGTTGTCGGTTGCCGGTTCA
Organism: Citrobacter sp. U14242; assembly: GCF_046555775.1. Lineage (NCBI taxonomy): Bacteria > Pseudomonadati > Pseudomonadota > Gammaproteobacteria > Enterobacterales > Enterobacteriaceae > Citrobacter > Citrobacter sp. U14242. Next base: position 201,007 of record NZ_JBKGLW010000002.1, on the reverse strand, counting down.
CGACCAATCGCCCAGATCAGGCAATCTACCGTTTCGCTACGACCATCTTCCAGTTGCAGAGTCAGGCTGCCGTCTGCGTTCTTAACCACGGCTTTTGGAATAGCGTGGGTATGCAGAGTTGGGCCTTCCGTGTTCATCACTTCAACCAGTGTTTCGACAATCATCGGGTCAAAGCTACGCAGCGGTGCGTGTTTACGCACAAAGAGATGTGTTTCTGCACCCAGGCCGTTAATTACGCCAGCCAGTTCAACGGCGATGTAGCCTGCGCCAACGACCGCCACGCGTTTCGGCAGGGCTGGCAGCTCAAAGAAACCGTCGGAGTCGATGCCGTATTCCACACCCGGAATGTTCGGATGGCTTGGGCGGCCGCCGGTCGCAATTAAAATATGATCGGCAGTGATCGTTTCACCGTTCACTTCAATGGTTTTCGCATCAACGAAGCGGGCAAAGCCTTTAATGACATCGACGTTATTTTTACCCAACACGTTATCGTAAGAGGTATGAATGCGATCGATATAGGCAGTACGGCTGGCGATCAGCTTGTCCCAGTCGAACTTGTTGATGGTGGTATCAAAACCATAATCCGGGCCATACATATGAATAGCTTCGCGGATCTGCGCGGCATGCCACATCACTTTCTTCGGTACGCAGCCAACGTTGACGCAAGTGCCGCCTAGCTCTTTGGCTTCAATCAGTGCGCATTTCTGGCCGTACATTGCCGCACGGTTAATGGAGGCAATTCCACCGCTGCCGCCGCCGATAGCGATGTAATCATAGTGCTTGGTCATGACCGCTCCTTCATGTTCATTGTAGGGCGGAGAAGCGTTATGCCATCCGCCAAAATATTCGCGATTGTATACCTGAAATTAAAAGGTTCCACCGATGGCTGCGATTACTCCGGCACGATCCAGCTGACGGAAGTGTGCCCGGTTCCTGCCGGAACCAGTTTGCTGTGTAGCCACGGCAGGACGTTGTTCATCTGCTGTTCCAGCTTCCACGGCGGGTTAATCACAATCATGCCGGAAGCCGTCATACCGCGCTGATCGCTGTCCGGGCGAACCGCCAGCTCAATTTGCAGGATGCGACGAATGCCGGTGTCTTCCAGATCATGAATCATACGTTTGATTTGCTGGCGCAGGACTACCGGATACCACAGTGCATAGGTACCGGTCGCGAAACGTTTGTAACCTTCGCTGATGCCGGTGACGACGGCCTGATAGTCGGATTTAATTTCGTATGGGGGATCGATAAGGATCAATCCGCGACGGGAAACCGGCGGTAATTTTGCTTTTAACTGCTGATAACCGTCGGCTTTAGCGACGCGCGCACGTTCGTCTTTCTGGAACTCGGAACGCAGTAGCGGAAAATCGCTCGGGTGCAGTTCTGTCAATTGCAGGCTGTCCTGCTCACGCAATAACTGGCGGGCAATCAGCGGAGAACCCGGGTAGTAGCGCAACTGACCACTCCGGTTGAAATGCTGCACGACAGAAATATAGGGTTCCAGCTCCGCCGGGAGGGAGTCCTGTTGCCAGATACGGGCGATACCTTCCAGGTACTCGCCTGTGCGCTCGGCATGTTCACTGCTCAGCTGATAACGGCCAGCCCCGGCATGGGTGTCCAGATAGAGAAACGGTTTTTCTTTCTCTTTGAGCGATTCAATGATCAGGCTCTGAACCGTATGTTTGAGGACGTCGGCGTGGTTGCCAGCGTGATAGCTGTGGCGATAACTGAGCATGGGTAAACGTGTTCCAGGTTATAAACGTAGGCCCGAAAGCGGCGTGCAATCGGGCGAAAATAGAGCGTATCGCCACAGTATACAGAAAAGTCGTCACTGCCGCGAAAGCGCAACGCCTGGCATTGAAATCCTCTACACTTAACCCCATTCTACAAATAATATGCACAGCGCCGGATACGCGCTTCATTCACTCTTTTCAACAGGACCGCGCTAATGACCAATCCATTGCTGACTCCCTTCGAACTGCCCCCGTTTTCTAAAATTCAGCCTGAGCATGTCGTGCCCGCTGTGACTAAGGCGCTAAACGATTGCCGCGAAAACGTTGAACGTGTGGTTGCACAGGGCGCGCCGTATACCTGGGAAAATCTCTGCCAGCAGCTGGCGGAAGTGGACGATGTCCTGGGACGTATTTTCTCTCCGGTCAGTCACCTGAATTCAGTGAAAAACAGCCCGGAGCTGCGCGAAGCCTACGAACAAACGCTGCCGCTGCTGTCTGAATACAGCACCTGGGTTGGGCAACATGAGGGGCTGTACAAAGCCTACCGCGACCTGCGCGACGGCGATCATTACGCCACCCTGAACACCGCACAGAAAAAAGCGGTCGATAACGCACTGCGTGATTTTGAGCTGTCTGGCATTGGCTTGCCGAAAGAAAAACAACAGCGCTATGGTGAAATCGCGACCCGTCTGTCTGAGCTGGGTAACCTGTACAGCAACAACGTGCTTGATGCGACCATGGGCTGGACCAAACTCGTCACCGACGAATCTGCGCTTGCCGGGATGCCGGAAAGTGCGCTGGCCGCCGCTAAAGCTCAGGCCGAAGCCAAAGAGCAGGAAGGTTATCTGCTGACGCTGGACATCCCGAGCTACCTGCCGGTAATGACCTACTGCGACAACCAGGCTTTGCGTGAAGAGATGTACCGCGCTTATTCCACCCGCGCATCTGACCAGGGGCCAAACGCGGGCAAATGGGATAACAGCCCGATAATGGAAGAGATCCTCGCGCTGCGCCACGAACTGGCTCAACTGCTGGGCTTTGAAAGCTACGCCTTTAAATCTCTCGCCACGAAAATGGCGGAAAACCCGCAGCAGGTGCTCGAGTTCCTGACGGATCTGGCCAAACGTGCGCGTCCGCAGGGCGAAAAAGAGCTGGCTCAGTTGCGCGCCTTCGCAAAAGCTGAATTTGGCGTTGATGAGCTGCAGCCGTGGGATATCGCGTACTACAGCGAGAAGCAAAAACAGCACCTTTACAGCATCAGCGACGAGCAGTTGCGTCCTTACTTCCCGGAAAACAAAGCGGTTAACGGCCTGTTTGAAGTGGTTAAGCGCATTTACGGCATCACCGCCAAAGAGCGTACTGACGTAGACGTCTGGCATCCGGAAGTTCGCTTCTTTGAACTGTACGATGAAAACAACGACCTGCGTGGCAGTTTCTATCTTGACCTCTACGCTCGCGAAAACAAACGCGGCGGGGCGTGGATGGACGACTGTGTCGGCCAGATGCGTAAAAGCGACGGCACGTTGCAAAAACCGGTCGCTTATCTGACCTGTAACTTCAACCGTCCGGTGAACGGTAAACCGGCGCTATTTACCCACGATGAAGTGATCACCCTGTTCCATGAGTTTGGTCACGGCCTGCACCACATGCTGACCCGCATCGAAACGGCCGGCGTTTCCGGCATCAACGGTGTGCCATGGGATGCGGTCGAACTGCCGAGCCAGTTTATGGAGAACTGGTGCTGGGAGCCACAAGCGCTGGCGTTTATCTCCGGTCACTATGAAACCGGTGAACCGTTGCCGAAGGAACTGCTGGATAAAATGCTGGCGGCGAAAAACTACCAGGCGGCGCTGTTTATTCTGCGTCAGCTGGAATTCGGCCTGTTTGATTTCCGTCTGCATGCTGAGTTTAACCCGCAGCAGGGGGCGAAAATCCTTGAAACCCTGGCAGAGATTAAAAAGCAGGTTGCTGTGGTGCCAGGGCCGACATGGGGCCGTTTCCCGCATGCCTTCAGCCATATTTTTGCGGGCGGCTACGCAGCGGGTTACTACAGCTATCTGTGGGCTGACGTGCTGGCGGCTGACGCGTTCTCTCGCTTTGAAGAAGAGGGGATTTTCAACCGCGAAACCGGACAGTCGTTCCTGGACAGCATCCTGACTCGTGGGGGTTCTGAGGAGCCAATGACGCTGTTCAAACGCTTCCGTGGCCGCGAGCCGCAACTGGATGCGATGCTGGAGCATTACGGGATTAAAGGCTGATTATTCGCGTGAAAATCTGCTTACTTGATGAAACAGGCGCCGGAGACGGCGCCTTATCTGTTCTTGCTGCCCGCTGGGGGCTGGAACACGATGAAGACAATCTGATGGCGCTGGTGATGACAGCGGAGCATCTGGAACTGCGCAAACGCGATGAACCTAAGCTCGGCGGCATTTTCGTTGATTTTGTCGGCGGGGCGATGGCCCATCGGCGTAAGTTTGGCGGTGGACGAGGCGAAGCGGTGGCAAAGGCTGTCGGCATTAAAGGCGATTATCTGCCGGATGTAGTCGATGCGACAGCCGGGCTGGGGCGCGATGCGTTTGTGCTGGCCTCCGTTGGCTGCCGCGTACGGATGCTGGAGCGCAACCCAGTGGTGGCGGCGCTGCTCGACGATGGTCTGGCCCGTGGTTACGCCGACCCGGAAATCGGGCTGTGGTTGCAGGAGCGATTACAACTGATCCATGCGTCCAGTCTGACGGCGTTGACCGATATCACGCCGCGCCCGCAGGTGGTGTATCTCGACCCGATGTTTCCACATAAGCAGAAAAGCGCGCTGGTGAAAAAAGAGATGCGCGTGTTTCAGTCGCTGGTGGGGCCTGATTTAGACGCCGATGGTTTGTTGATGCCAGCACGTCAGCTGGCGACTAAACGTGTCGTGGTGAAACGCCCGGATTACGCACCGCCGCTCGCGGATGTGGCGACGCCCAATGCGGTAGTCACCAAAGGGCATCGCTTTGATATTTATGCGGGTACAGCGTAGTTTCCAGGCCGGATGAAGCGTTTACCGCATCCGGCGATTCAACTACACAAACGGTGCCAGCGGATCGGCAATCTCAAACGCCACTGTGCGGTCGGCCTTCGGTGGATAAATCAGCTCGCTGACAATCGACACTTTCAGCTTCTTCGCCTCTGCACGCGTCAGTTTCACCTGCTGATCCCACCCTTCGCTATACACCGCACCCCACGCGCCGAGATCCAGACAGGTGACGTAGTTTTCCTGACGGTACGGCAGTGGCGCAACGTTTAGCAAGCTGGCTGCGGCGTTGTTACCGGCAAATTTGCCCAACAGAATGGCATGCTGACAAGTCATTAAGGCGTGATTGCCTTTGTCATCGGTGGCGGCGTAGGCAACATCACCCGTCGCATAGATATCCTCATGACCTACAACCTGAAGATTTGCATTCACGTGCAGACGGCCCTGACGATCGCGCGGGGCGTCGATTTGTGCCGTTAAGCCGTTCGCCTGCACGCCGACCGTCCAGATAACGGTTTCTGATGCAATCATCTGCCCATCTTTCAGTGTTACGCCGGACGCATCCACGCACTCCACTTCCGTATTCACCCGCCATTCAACGCCAAGTTCGGCTGATGCCTCTGCGATGACATCCCGCAGCTCCTGGCTCCAGCGTGCGCCCGGCTGTGCACCGCGTTCAACTACGACAACTCTGGTCTTAGCATCGGCGCCGAGAATATCGCGCAGACGGCCCGGTAATTCCAGCGCCATTTCGATACCGGTAAAACCGCCGCCGCAGACGACCACGGTATTGCGCGCGTCACTTTCCGGTCGGTGTGCCAGATCTTTCAGGTGTTGTTCCAGTACAGCAGCGCTTTCCAGCTGATCGAGGTCGAAAGCGTGTTCGGCAGCACCAGTAACCCTATTGCGGTCGACATGGCTACCGCTGGCGAGTACCAGGCGGTCGTAATGGCGCAAATGGGTTTCACCGTTGACGTCTTTCCAGCTGACTTCTTTAGAGGCCGGGAGGATCTGCTCAACGTGACCTTGCAGGAAGTTAACGCCGGTAGCATCGAATAACGGTTGCAGCGGGGCGACCAGCGTGTGGACCGCGTTTTCATAAAAACGCGGGCGTACACGCAACTCTGGCTGTGGCGCAATCACCGTAATATCAATGGCCTGCTGGTTTTTATCCGCCAGGCGTGCGGCGCTCAATGCTGCCCACATACCGGCAAAACCGGTACCCACGATCAGAATTTGTTTTTGCATTAGTGTTATCTCACTGGTGACTACGATGTATTTACTCGGATTTTATTGGTCGTAGTTATGGATTGCAATGCGATCCTGATCCTTTTTTCATTATTGTGTCGTGATTTTTTATTATCTACTTGATAAGTATCTATTTATATTTTTATTCTCATGCGGGATTACTCTGTTCTCTGGAATGCCTTAGATGAAAAAGCTACAATAAACTCAGATTCATTTTGGCTGAGATAATAAATGGCATTTTACAGTTCCGGGGTTGAGTACGGCATCCATAGCCTGATGTGTATGGTCGACAGCAAAGGCGACGCGCGGGATATGAGCGTGCGAGAAATCGCCGAACTACAAAGCGTTCCGTATGACTATCTGGCAAAAATCTTCACTCGTCTGTCGAAAGCCGGTCTGGTGCGCAGTATCGAGGGTAAGGGCGGTGGGTTCCAGTTGGCCAAACCCGCGGAAGACATCACCGTGCTGGATGTGGTCAATGCCATAGATGGTGAGAAGCGTATTTTTGAATGTCGTGAAATTCGCCAGCGTTTAGCCGTTTTTGAGGAGCATCCGCCGGAGTGGGCTTGTGAAGGCATTTGCGGCGTGCGTTCGGTAATGGACATGGCGCAACAGCGCATGGAAGAAGCGCTTGGCCAGCATACCATTCTGGATTTGGCACGTAAGATGTACCGCAAAGCGCCAGATACCTTCGTGGTGGAAGTGCAGGAGTGGATAAACGCGCGCAAAGGGTAACGGTTGGAAATGCCCGATAGCGCAAGGCGTACCGGGCATATTGAACGCAGGCCGGATAAGGCGTTACCCGCCTCTTATTGCTCGGTACTTGGCGTATTAATCATTCGGTTCAGCCATGGCACCATAAGCGCCATCACCACCGTTACTGCCAGGGTCACCAGGCCGATCTTACTGAACACGTTGGTGTAGATAGGCAGCGTCTGGAGTGGATCGGTAATGTTTTCCGGTACTGCTGTAAACGTTGCGACGTAACCCCCCATCAGGAAGGCGGCTGCCTGTGTCAGGAACCACATCCCAAGAATAAAGCCCATCAGGTGTTGTGGCACCAGCGCGGCGACCATTGCCAGTCCCAGGGCGCTAATCAGTAGTTCACCCAGACTCTGGAACAGATAAACCAGCACGATAAACCACGGAGACGTCAAACCCTGAGCATCGGCAAACCACATTCCGGCTGCGGCGGCAGTCAGGAAGCCTAGTGAGCACAGGAACATACCAAGCGTAAACTTCATCGGCATGGTCAGGTCTTTGCCTTTGTTACCCAGACGGGTATAAATCGCGGCCAGCACCGGGCTTGCCAGTACCACCCAGAACGGGTTTAGCGCCTGGAAACTCACCGGGTTGATGGTAATACCGAGAATTTCATGATGCACGTTATTGATGGCAAAGAAGTTCAGAGAGGTTGGCATCTGTGCGTACAGCACGTAGAACACCACGGCTTCCAGCATCAGGATAAAGGCCACGAACATCTTGTTGCGCCCGGTTTTATCCAGTTTGAATGCCTGGCGGAAGAAGATGATAGTCACGGCAATCGACAGGACGATCAGCACCAGGTTGGCAACCTGCACGTTGTGCATCAGCCACGCGCAGATGAATACCATCACTACCGTACCGGCCAGCACGTACAGCAGGTTACGGAAATTTAGCGGCTTATGATCGGGTTCAGAGCCGATATTTTTTACCATTCCACGGCAGGCAAAGTAGACCAGTAGCGCAACGATAAGTCCGGCACCGCACAGGTTATAGGTAACGGCGTAGCCAAACTTATCGGCAATCACCGGCGCCAGCGACAGCGACAACAGCGAACCGATGTTGATCGACATATAAAACAGGGTAAAAGCACCGTCCAGACGTGCGTCTTTCGGGGGATAGCATTTTGACAGCAGGCTTGCCGGGTTGGCTTTAAACAGTCCGTTACCCACGGCAATGGTACCCAGTGCGACAAAAATCAGGTCGGGCTTGAGCAGTGACATCCCGGTCATGAAGTAACCAAGTGCCAGCACGATAGCGCCGAGCACCAGCGTGCGTTTGGTACCTAAAAGATGGTCGCCGACATAGCCGCCGATGGAGATCAGGCCGTATACCAATGCAGCAAACGCGCCAAAGGTGACAAATGCCTGTTCCTGAGAGAATCCGAGTTGCTTAACAAAAAATACCGCCAGGATGCCCTGAACGCCGTAATAGCCAAATCGTTCCCATAATTCCACAAAGAAGATCATGAAGAACGGACGAGGTTGCTGCAGCAAGCCCGTAGGTGCAGTAGTATTCATATTCCTTCGCCTTTCAAAGCCATCCCGAAAAGTATGAACGCGTATTGTTAAACGCGCCGAAAAAGTCTTATTTTGTTATAGACTGCGGCGATTAGCCGTAAGGGTAGATTATTATAGAGATAGTTTTCGATCCAATTAGTTGATCACACTAATTATGATTTATTTGTTGGATTGATGTACTAATTGTGCCCAAATAACAAAAACAAAAACGCCCGCACAGGCGGGCGTTTACAGGCTTTAATGTTTGCAGCGGGCCGGGTTATTCCCCGGCGGCAAGCATTTTATGCTTCTTCGTCGTCACGCAGCGGAACAATCAACATGTCGACGTGAACGGTGTTGATCAGTTGACGCGCGGAGGACATCAGTTTGCTCCAGAAATCCTGGTGGTGGCCACAAACGACGAGATCCATGTCGTATTTTTTGATGGCATCGACCAGAACCTGGCCCAGGTCGCCGCTACCGCTCAGGGTTTCGGTGATTGGGTAGCCTGCATTGGTGGACAGCTCGGTTAACGCGTGGTGGGTTTCTTCAGAAATGCGTTTCTGCATGTCGCCCAGATTCACGTCGATTAGCCCGGTGTACAGGTCGGAATAGTTTACGTCAACGTGGATAAGGGAGACTTTCGCATTGTAAGGCCGCGCCATAGAGACCGCTTTTTCAACCAGAACTTTGCTTTCTGGAGAAAGATCAACCGCGATAAGAATGTGTTTATAAGCCATAGTGTTACTCCTTCCATAAGTTGTCGATGACTAGCCAGCTGGCGTTCATTCTGCCGCCGCGTCATCCGCGTCCTGCGAACTTTGTGCGCGGGGCTAGCCCAGTCGTAAAAACGTACCTTTTAAGGACTATCCTTACATTATAGCGACCGGGATAATCCGTCAATCCGCCTTGCTTGCCAAGTAGTTAAACAAATTTTTTAGTTAATTGCATTGATAGTGATTAACCTTCTGGCAAAAAAATTAACTAATCTCCTACACTATTTAGAGAGGCGCTCGGATGCGTGACACTAACACGAGCGGTTTCAGTTGTACTCTTCACTGAATGGTTTGGCAGGGTATCGGGGAGCGGTAGTCCCGGAAAGGAGTTCTGTGGGCGGGTCGCCGGGGAGGAGATATGATAAGCACCATTGCGTTATTCTGGGCTTTATGTGTCGTTTGCATTGTTAATATGGCGCGTTATTTTTCTTCGCTACGCGCACTGTTAGTGGTACTTCGTGGTTGCGATCCATTACTTTACCAGTATGTCGATGGGGGCGGTTTTTTTACCTCGCATGGGCAACCTAACAAGCAGATGCGTCTGGTGTGGTATATCTACGCTCAGCGTTACCGTGATCATCATGACGATGAGTTTATTCGCCGCTGTGAGCGGGTTCGCGGTCAGTTCATCCTTACCAGCGCGTTATGTGGGCTGGTGTTAATCAGTATGGTCGCGCTGATTATCTGGCACTGATTTTTACGACAGATATAAAAAAAGCGGGTCAGTTTCCTGACCCGCTTTTTTACTGTGCATGCGCTTAGATTAGCTTCAGGGAGAGCCAGTACAGCACCCCGGAAAGGATAATCGCTGCTGGCAGGGTGAAGACCCAGGCCATCAGAATGCTGGTTACCGTTTTACGCTGCAAACCGCCACCGTCAACAACCATCGTCCCTGCAACAGAAGAGGAGAGAACGTGAGTGGTGGAAACAGGCATACCGGTGTAACTGGCGAGACCGATAGAGACTGCGGCAGTCATCTGTGCCGACATCCCCTGAGCATAGGTCATGCCTTTCTTGCCGATTTTCTCACCGATAGTGGTCGCCACGCGACGCCAGCCAATCATCGTACCGCAGCCCAGAGCCAGAGCAACAGCCATGATAATCCAGACTGGTGCGTACTCAATGGTGCTCAGCATGTCGGTTTTCAGTTTCTTCAGCAGTCGCTGATCGTCGCTGCTTACGCCAGGCAGTTTCACAACTTTATCGGTCGTATCAGAAATGCACAGCATAATGCGACGCAGCTGGCTACGCTGCTCAACGCTTAACTTGTCGTAGGTTTCCAGGTTCGCCAGCATACCTTTTGCACGCTCAAGCGCGTTGATGGTATTTGCCGGGTGACAATGGAACTCTGCCGGTGTCGTTGTCGCCGTTTCCGTCGGAGACGGAACCAACTGATCAACGCCAGTCGCCTGTTTGAGCAGATCAGGACGCTGCTGGAAGTAGGTTTCGACGTTATTGATAGCATCACGGGTACGCGTAATTTCGTAACCTGAAGCATTCATATTCACCACGAAGCCTGCAGGCGCTACGCCAATCAGTACCAGCATGACCAGACCAATACCTTTCTGACCATCGTTCGCACCGTGGGAGAACGCCACACCGATAGCGGAGAGGATAAGCGCGATACGCGTCCAGAACGGCGGCTTTTTCTTACCGTCTTTCTTTTCACGCTCTGCTGGAGTCAGGTGAATACGCGCCCGCTTCTTGGTGCCGTTCCAGTAACGACGCAGCAAGAAGATCAGACCGCCTGCGAACACCAGACCGACAATAGGGGAAATGATCAGCGAACCGAAAATATTGAGCACTTTCGGGATGTTAAGTGCATCCACCACTGAGGTCCCGTTCATCAACGCATTGGTTAAGCCAATACCGATGATCGCGCCAATCAGCGTGTGGGAGCTGGATGCAGGCAGACCAAAGTACCAGGTACCGAGGTTCCAGATAATTGCCGCCAGCAGCATAGAGAACACCATGGCGAGGCCATGTGAAGAACCCATGTTGAGCAGCAGATCCGTTGGTAGCATATGTACGATGGCATACGCTACGCTGAGACCACCCAGCAAAACACCAAAGAAGTTGAACAACGCAGCCATGACCACCGCCAATTGCGAACGCATTGCACGGGTATAGATCACGGTTGCGACAGCATTGGCTGTATCGTGGAAGCCGTTAATTGCTTCGTAGAACAGCACAAAAGCCAGAGCAAGCAATAGTAAAAGCCCGGTATGTAAATCCAGGCCAGCAAACAAATGTAGCATAGGACGTTACGCCATTTTGAGGACATGAACGCGGCGCATTATCAGTGACTTTGGCGGCGCGGGCAAAGTGAAATATAGAGTTTTTTTGATTTGTCTCCTGCTTTGTTTTACACCACTAAAGAATTATCCTATAGAATTCATATAAATACCTATTATTGATAGTTTGGTGCTGGTGCGACCACTGAGGAATCTTTACAATTCACGCCCGCTTTTTAGAGAGGATCGCAACGTGGAAAGGTTTGATACCGTTATTATAGGCGCTGGCGCAGCAGGTATGTTCTGTGCCGCGCAGGCAGGGCAAGCAGGCAGTCAAGTACTGCTGATTGATAATGGTAAAAAGCCTGGACGTAAGATCCTCATGTCCGGCGGAGGGCGCTGCAACTTTACCAATCTTTATGTGGAACCGGCTGCATATTTGAGTCAAAACCCGCATTTTTGCAAATCGGCGCTGGCTCGCTATACGCAGTGGGACTTTATCGATCTGGTAGGTAAACACGGTATTGCCTGGCACGAAAAAACGCTCGGTCAGCTGTTCTGCGATGATTCGGCCCAACAAATCGTCGATATGCTGGTTGCCGAGTGCGAAAAAGGTAACGTTACGATGCGGTTACGTAGCGAAGTCCTGAGCGTCGCACGAGATGATGACGGCTTCATTCTGGAGCTGAACGGGATGACGGTCGGTGCAAAGAAATTGGTGATTGCCTCCGGTGGGCTTTCTATGCCGGGTCTGGGAGCAACGCCGTTTGGTTATAAAATTGCCGAGCAGTTTGGACTGAAGGTGTTGCCGACGCGCGCAGGCCTGGTGCCCTTTACGTTGCATAAGCCACTGTTGGAGCAGCTTCAGGTTCTCTCTGGCGTGTCTGTTCCTTCTGTTATCACCGCTGAAGACGGTACCGTATTTCGTGAAAACCTGCTCTTTACGCACCGTGGGCTTTCAGGCCCGGCCGTTTTGCAGATTTCCAGTTTTTGGCAGCCCGGCGAATTTGTCAGCATTAATTTGTTGCCGGATGTTGACCTTGCGAGCTTTCTCGACGAACAACGAAGCGTACATCCAAATCAGAGCTTAAAGAACACGTTAGCGATGCAGTTGCCGAAACGTCTGGTGGAATGCCTGCAGCAATTAGGGCAAATCCCGGATGTGACGCTGAAACAACTTAACATACGCGATCAGCAAACGCTGGTGGAGACGCTTACTGAATGGCGGGTGCAGCCGAACGGTACCGAAGGGTATCGCACAGCGGAGGTCACGCTGGGTGGTGTGGATACCAACGAACTGTCTTCGCGTACGATGGAAGCCCGCAAAGTGCCAGGGCTGTACTTTATTGGTGAAGTGATGGATGTCACCGGCTGGTTGGGTGGGTATAACTTCCAGTGGGCGTGGTCGAGCGCCTGGGCATGTGCACAGGATTTGGTGTCTGAATAAGTGAAAGACGCTGTCTTCACACGATAAGAAAAAATATCATAGTGATGTGTGATACATGAACTGACTCTGACGTGCGTTTCTTAACTCCAGGAATGATATGATAAATCAGTTAAAAATCGCACAGATAAGAGAACGGGAGACACATGGTTATTCCTGAGGTAAAACAGGAGCGGCTCTATCAAAAGATAGCCAATCTCATCATTAAGCTCATCAATGATAGTATTTTTCCGCCGGGAAGCTTCTTACCACCCGAACGTGAGCTGGCAAAGCAACTCGGTGTAAGTCGCGCATCGCTCAGAGAAGCGCTGATTGTGCTGGAGATTTCCGGATGGATCACCATCCAGTCAGGTAATGGTGTGATTGTTGCTGATAAAAAGCATTCCACCAGTGATTATACGATTGAAGAAATCCTCTACTCGCGTGAGTTGGTCGACAGCCATTGTGCGCGTCTTGCTGCGCAGGCCGGGAAAGAGGAGCTAATTAGCCAGCTTGAAGCACTGCATCTCAGCATGGAAAAGGCCATTAGCGAAAACAATGTGCATGGTTTTTATTCCCTCGATAAGCAATTCCATCTAACAGTTTCAGAAGCCAGCCAGAACCGCGTACTGCTTGATATGTCGCGAATGCTGTGGGAACAGCGTGTTAACATCCCGTATGCCGGACTGGACAAACGTTCCGGCAATCGGGATGTATTAACCAGCATGAATACACAGCATAAAGCGATTGTGGATGCGATCCGCCAGGCTGATGCTGACGGTGCTTACCAAAAATCGCTGGAACACCTGGCCTATGTCAGACAGATCGTGGGTCTTTAATAACACCACGCTATTGGCTTAGCGCGGCTACCGCTGCACGTGCGCCTACGCTGTGCAATTGCTGACAGGCAGCGGTTACGCGGTCGATAAAGTCTGCGTTATCGCAAAGGTCTCGCCCAAAGATAGTGTCAATTGCTAACAGCGCCCGGACACGTTCTTCTATTGATGGATACTGTTGATAAATAGCCTGATACTGTGCTGACAGCGGATCTATCACCTCAATCGGATGACCTTGTTCATCCACACCGCTGATGTAGCGCATCCAACCGGCGACTCCCAACGTCAGATGGCGAGCGTCTTCGCCTTTTTTCAGATGGAGTCGAATGGGGTCCAGCAAGCGTTGCGGTAATTTCTGGCTGCCATCCATCGCAATTTGCCAGGTTCGGTGCTTCAGTGATGGATTAGTAAAGCGCGCGATCAGCAGCTCAGCATAACCCGCAAGGTCTGTTCCTTCCGGCATCGACAGCGTCGGCGCTTGTTCATTGAGCATCAAAGCCAGCGCAGCGTCGCGATACGCCGGGTTGGTCATCGTATCGGCAATCGTTTCATAACCGCCCAGATAACCAAGGTAGGCCAGGAAAGAGTGGCTGCCGTTGAGCATGCGTAACTTCATCATCTCAAATGGCACCACATCTGCTACAAACTGTGCGCCCACGCGATCCCAGTCCGGGCGTCCATTGACAAAGTTATCTTCAATTACCCACTGACGGAACGGCTCACAGGCAATGGCACAGGGATCATCTACTCCAAGCTGTTCAGCGATTTGCGCTAACGTCTCTTCTGTTGCTGCCGGAACGATGCGGTCTACCATCGTGCATGGGAACGTTGCCTGTTCGGCAATCCACTCAGCCAGCTGCGGATCGCGCCCGGCGGCTAAACCCAGGACAGCGGTTTTTGCGACGTGGCCATTTTCTCGCACGTTGTCGCAGGACAGCACAGTAAAAGCCTTCAATCCCTGCTGGCGGCGTAGTGCGAGGGCTTCGACGATATAACCAATTGCTGATTTGGGGGACTGTGGGTGAGCCATGTCGTGCTGGATAAACGGATGATTCAGATCCAGCTCGCCGCTGGCGGCATCTGTGCAATATCCTTTTTCGGTGATGGTCAGCGAAACGATGGCAGTTTCTGGACGTGCCATTGCGTGGATAATGGCTTCACAGCCGTCAAATTCAGGATGCAGCGCTTCTTTCATCGAGCCAATGATTTTAAGCTCAGTAGTTTGTGCTCCGCGCTCGGCAACGGTGTACAGCAGATCCTGCGCCTTCAGGTTTTGAATCAGTGTGGCATCGTTGCCAGGCATCAGGTTGACCTCACAGATACCCCAGTCGCTGTCACTGCTCTCCAGCAAATGATGTGTATAGAGTGCCTGATGAGCGCGGTGAAAAGCACCGCAACCAAGATGTACGATGCGCGAAACGAGGCGTGAACGATCCCAGCGTGGGCGTGGGGCGGAAATCTGGGCGGTGGCGAGATTCTTGTCCATGACAAACTCCTGTCATTGATGATCTTCTTTGATAATGCGCTATCAAAGACCGGTCCTGACTGAAAGTGAAAAACCGCATGGCGGGGACACCATGCGGCAATGTGGTTACTGATTGAAGAAGGCGCGCTGGATAGCCAGTTCAACGCCGCGTACTTCAGCCAGGCCTTTAAGGCGACCAATAGCGGAATACCCTGGATTGGTTTTCTTTTTCAGATCATCAAGCATTTGATGACCATGGTCTGGTCGCATGGGGATGAGTGAGGCATTGCCTTCAGCTTTACGTCGCTGTTCTTCTTCGACTATCGCTTTCACGACGCTGTACATATCGACATCCCCGGAAAGATGCGCCGCCTCATGGAAGGTTTTGGGATTCTCTTCGCGTTGAGTGGAACGCAGGTGCGTAAAGTAAATCCGCGGGCCGAACTGTTTGATCATCTCCACCAGATCGTTGTCTGCGCGTACGCCGTAAGATCCTGTACACATCGTAAAACCGTTGGCGCTACTGTTTACGGTATCCACCATCCACTGCATATCTTCTACAGTAGAAACGATGCGCGGCAGACCCAGAATTGGGCGCGGTGGATCGTCCGGATGAACCGCCATGCGTACACCCACTTCTTCCGCTACCGGGATAATGGCTTTCAGGAACCTGGCGAAATTTTCCCGTAAGGCCGCTTTGTCGATATCTTTATAGGTTGCAAGGTGGCGACGGAATTGGTCCAGCGTATAGCCTTCCTCGGCACCAGGCAGACCTGCAATGATATTTCGCGTCAGCCGGGCTTTGTCCTCTTCGCTCATCTTCGCAAAACGCTGGTGAGCCTGTGCAATTTCCTCCGCGCTGTAGTCCGCTTCCGCACCGGGACGCTTGAGGATATGCAGTTCAAAGGCGGCAAACTCAATCTGGTCAAAGCGCAGAGCCTTTGAACCGTCCGGTAGCACATACTCCAGGTCGGTACGGGTCCAGTCCAGAACCGGCATAAAGTTGTAGCACACGGTAAAGATGCCGCATTGGGCGAGATTGCGCAGCGTCTGCTGGTAATTCTTGATCCACAGATCGTACTGGCCCGTGTGGGTCTTGATGTCTTCATGGATCGGCACGCTTTCCACGACCGACCAGACCAGACCGGCTTTTTCCACGATCGTTTTGCGTTTGAGAATTTCTTCTACGGACCAGACTTCACCGTTTGGAATATGGTGCAGCGCAGTGACCACACCCGTTGCACCGGCTTGACGAACATCGGACAACGACACGGGATCGTTCGGGCCATACCAACGCCAGGTTTGTTCCATCGCTTTATCTCCTGGAAAAATTAATGAAAGGTCGCATTGATCTTCAGATAGCGTTCCGGGTATTGATCGAGTTCCTTCACGGCGTCAGGCACATCATCAATATTCACCACCTTGCTGACGACATCCGCAGGATTAATGTTCAGCGTAGCCAGCATCTGTAACGCTTCTTCGAATTCGCCAGCACTGGTACGTGATCCGCGCAGATCCAACTCTTTAAACGTGATCAGGTTAGTGGGTAACGATGTTTCCTGTTTTGGCCAGCCGGTGAAAGCAATACGACCCGCAAACGAAGCAAGATCCAGTGTTTCGCGAATTGCACTGTTGGCACCAGATGCTTCGACGACAACCTGTGCCATCGTCCCTTGCGTGATATCTTTTATCGCCTCAACAACCTGGGTGTTCGACGGATTGATGACGTAAGGCACACCCAGCGATTTTGCGTACTGAAGTCGTTCGTCCACGATATCGATCAGAATTGGCGTCGCACCGTAGCGCAATGCGCTCAATGCTGCCATCAGACCAATCGCACCGGCGCCAATGATGGCGATATGCTCCCCGGCCGTCAGTTTGGCGCGATGTAGCGCATGCAGTGCGATCGTCAGTGGTTCAGCCAACGGAGCCATCTCAGTAGCGACGTTATCCGGGATTTTGTGAATCAAATGCGCAGGGTGAGCAACCACCTCCTGCATCGCACCATCAATATGTACGCCAATGACCTTCAGGTTTTCACAGCAATTTGTTCTCCCCACTGAACAGGGATAGCAATGACCACAATAAATATAAGGATCAACAATAACGCGGTCACCTTCCTTAATATTTGCTGGCATGCCATTGCCTTGTTTAATAACAATACCAGTGACTTCATGTCCAATAATACGTGGATAGGTCACCAGGGGGTTAGTGCCGCGAAATGCACCTATATCAGAGCCACATATTCCAGCAGCATCAACTTTTATTAATACTTCATTATCTTTCTTTTCTGGATAATCAACCCAACGGGTTTCAATTTCACCAGGTTTATTGATGTAGACAGCTTTGACTTTCATTTGTTTTTAATCCTTTATTTTTGACAAATACGAATACCAGACAGCTGGAAACAATCGCAATAGCACCAGCCAGATAGAATGCGTAATCATATTTACCGCTGAACTGAACAATAAATCCGGTGACCAGAGGGCCAATAATTCCGGATATATTTGCCAGCCCATGCATGGCGCCACCGACGCTACCCACTTTATCTTTGTGCACGACATCCTGAATAACTGCCCAATAAATAGGACCAGTCAAATACAGCAGGAATAACGAGACTGACATCAGTCCGACGGCACTGCCGATAGTGGTAACCGTTCCAGAAACCGCCACACAGATTGCCGCTCCAGCCAGGCAAACACCGAGAATGAGACGGCGAGAAAGCAGGGCATTGCCCGTTACCCGATAGATAAAGTCAGAGCATACGCCACCCAATACCATGCCGATTGCACCAATCACCCAAGGAATCACGGTTGCAATACTGATTTCTTTAATATCAAGATGTAGCGAGTGGTTCAGATAGCTTGGGAACCAGGTCAGGAAGAAAAAGAGTATGTAGTTATAGCTGAAGAAGGCCAGCGTCGTTGCCCACACCATCGGCTGCTTCATGTAGTAGCCGAGAGAAGGCATCGCTTTACCGTCATCCGCTAAAATGATGTCATCATGGTTTTCAAAATCGACCCGTTCTTCCGGGGCTAGGTGTTTACTTTTTGAGGGTTTATCACTGGCAATGAAATACCAAAGTAATACCCAGGCTAAACCAAACAGGAAAATAATACCGAATGCAGGACGCCAGCCTAATGAAAGAGCCAGCAGGCCAACTACCGGACCGGAAATTGCGCCACCCAACGGCGATCCAGCGCTGAAAATACCGATAGCAGTGGCAGATTCTTTACGCGAAATCCAGTTGTTGATAATTTTGTTACCTGCAGCACTGACCGGCCCTTCAGCCATGCCGAATAATACGCGAACAGCCAGCATAGTCCATAAGCCAGTAACCAGACTGGTCATCCCACAAAATACTGACCAGAGTAATGCGGCGACCAGAAATACTGTCTTGGGGCCAAATCGGTCACTGGCCCAGCCACCGATAAAGTTAAATAGTGCATAACCAACAAAGAATGCGCTGAATATCATACCCATCTCAGCAGCATTGAATCCTAATTCCTTTTCGATGAGTGGAGCGGTGATCGACAATGCTGAACGATCCATATAGTTAAGCATGTAAACTATAAAAAGAAGAAAAACGATAAGCCATCCCATTGTTTTTCTTTTCATGATATATCCTCTTATTGTGGTCTAGCGGCCTGACCACAATATTTAAAACCTATTTTAAGATCACCATTATTTTGATGCGAATGTGATCAACATAACGAAAAATTAGCGCTTTAAATAATCATGTTCAAATGTGCGTGGGCGCATATTTATGAATTTTAAGGTTTTTGTTGTTAGCGGTGAAATTTAGGATAAAAGCGAACTTCGTATTCAACACCTATTTTGGGTGGATATTGCAATAGCGTCGTACAGGCTGACCGAAATGTGTTGCCGCCGATAGTGGCATCAGGCTTCCGGGAGCCCGGCTATGGAGAATTCACAACTTTTTGTTATTGCACATTACTTTTCTCGTCAGGGAATGGGGGACAAGGTCAATGATGCGCTCAGACTGCTGGCAGAGGCGACGCGTAACGAACCTGAAAACATCACCTATGCGTTTTTCCGCTCGACAGAAGACGACGACTGCTTCGTTATTGTTGAAACCTATCGTTGTCCTGAGGGCCTCGAGCTTCATCGACAAACGGAGCATTTTCAACGTATTGGCGTTGGGATTATCAATCCGTTGCTTGAGCGTAAAGAGGTGAAAAGCGTTCTCACTCATGCCGATGCACCGCGTAGTTAAACGCTGGCCATTTTTACTACCAGGAGTACATCAATGAACAATGTCATGAAGGATTTTACGTTTTCAACTGTACCGGAAATTATCGTCGAGTGGGCGGGAGCATCCCGAGCTGGGGAGATTATTCAGCCGCGATATTTATTGCTGCGATGGTACGCATTATTGCTGAATCTGATGCACCGAAAAGGTGGCGCGATGTCGATATACCTGCTGAAACACTGGCGATATTGGCTCAGGATGCCATGCAGCAGCCCTGTTTACTGGATAACAATCCTGTGACGCTTACTGAAGGCGATGCGTTGCGACTTTATCAGCAAGCTTTTTAAGTACTATAGGTGTCCGACGAGCGGATTGCCGGACACTGTTTTAGCCGATGACATCGCGAGAACAACCGAATAGACATATCGAATCCAGGTGTTAGTATTCAATAGATAGCAGTTATGAGTATGCGTGTTTCATTTCCGGCCAGGAACGCTGATGATGACAACATTACTACCCGATTTCACAGCATTTTCGTCATTCACTTCCTTCGCGGTAAGCGTTGCCTTAACGCCTGTCCGCGCCTTGGCCATCGTTTTTCATTCCTTCTCATCCCGGATGGAATCTCTCACTGAATAGTTGTTCAGTGGGTTTTGTGACACGCATCGTTTGATAACAGGGATTACGGCGGGTCGAATATGGATAAGTTTAAGCGTCATTTGGTGTGGTGGGGAGCGGGCATCCTGGTGGTGGTGGCCGCGATAGCATGGTGGATGCTACGTCCTGCGGGGATACCTGAAGGGTTTGCAGCCAGCAACGGCAGAATTGAAGCCACTGAAGTGGATATCGCCACCAAAATTGCCGGACGTATTGATACGATCCTCGTGTCGGAAGGGCAGTTTGTCCGTCAGGGCGAGGTGCTGGCGAAAATGGATACCCGCGTGCTGCACGAGCAGCGACTGGAAGCGGTCGCGCAAATCAAAGAAGCGGAAAGTGCGGTGGCGGCGGCACGGGCGCTGCTGGAACAACGGCAAAGTGAAATGCGGGCCGCGCAGTCGGTAGTCAAACAGCGTGAAGCAGAGCTGCAGTCGGTCTCTAAACGCCACGTGCGCTCCCGTTCACTGTCCCAGCGTGGTGCGGTGTCTGAGCAACAACTGGATGACGACAGGGCTGCGGCAGAAAGCGCGCGTGCTGCGCTGGAATCGGCAAAAGCACAGGTCTCTGCCGCGAAAGCTGCGATTGAAGCCGCCCGCACCAGTATTATCCAGGCACAAACCCGGGTCGAAGCTGCACAGGCTACCGAACGACGCATTGCAGCAGATATCGATGACAGCGAGCTTAAAGCCCCGCGCGACGGGCGCGTGCAGTACCGCGTGGCTGAACCGGGTGAAGTGCTGTCAGCTGGCGGGCGCGTGCTGAATATGGTCGATCTCAGCGATGTCTACATGACATTCTTCTTGCCGACCGAACAGGCTGGCCTGCTGAAGATTGGCGGTGAAGCGCGACTGGTGCTGGATGCCGCGCCGGATCTGCGTATTCCGGCAACCATCAGCTTTGTCGCCAGTGTCGCGCAGTTTACGCCGAAAACGGTTGAAACCAGTGATGAGCGGCTAAAACTGATGTTCCGCGTGAAAGCGCGTATCCCGCCGGAGCTGTTACAGCAGCACCTGGAGTACGTGAAAACCGGCCTGCCGGGCATGGCCTGGGTGCGTCTGGATGAACGTCGCGCCTGGCCTGACCCCCTGGTGGTGAGGTTGCCGCAATGACGCATCTGGCGCTGGTTCCCGTTCCTCCCGTGGCGCACCTTGACGGCGTGAGTCAGCATTACGGGACAACGGTCGCGCTGAACAATATCACGCTGGATATCCCCGCCCGCTGTATGGTGGGGCTGATTGGGCCGGATGGCGTCGGAAAATCGAGCCTGCTGTCGCTTATTTCCGGTGCGCGGGTGATTGAACAGGGTAACGTGATGGTGCTGGGTGGCGACATGCGTGACCCGAAGCATCGTCGTGATGTCTGCCCGCGTATTGCCTGGATGCCGCAAGGGCTGGGTAAAAACCTGTACCACACCCTGTCGGTGTATGAGAACGTCGATTTCTTTGCACGGTTGTTTGGCCATGACAAAGCGGAGCGTGAAGCACGGATTACCGAACTGCTGAACAGCACCGGGCTGGCGCCGTTTCGCGACCGCCCTGCCGGGAAACTCTCGGGCGGGATGAAACAAAAACTGGGGCTGTGCTGTGCGTTGATCCACGACCCGGAATTGCTCATTCTTGATGAACCCACCACGGGGGTAGACCCGCTGTCACGTGCCCAGTTCTGGGATCTGATTAACAGCATTCGCCAGCGTCAGACCAATATGAGCGTGCTGGTCGCCACCGCCTATATGGAAGAGGCCGAGCGCTTCGACTGGCTGGTGGCGATGAACGCGGGTGAGGTATTGGCCACCGGCAGCGCGCAGCAGCTACGCGAACAAACCACCAGCGATACGCTGGAGCAGGCGTTTATCGCGCTGTTACCCGAAGCCCAGCGTCAGGCGCATAAACCGGTGGTGATCCCGCCGTATCACGCTGAGCAGGAAGAGGTCGCCATTGAGGCGAAAGATCTGACCATGCGCTTCGGTAAGTTCGTCGCTGTTGACCACGTTAACTTTCGCATTCCCCGCGGGGAGATCTTCGGTTTTCTCGGCTCCAACGGCTGCGGTAAATCCACCACCATGAAGATGCTCACCGGGCTGCTGCCCGCAAGCGAAGGTGAGGCGTGGCTGTTTGGGCAAGCCGTTGACCCGAAGAATATCGATACCCGCCGTCGGGTGGGCTATATGTCGCAGGCGTTTTCGCTTTACAGCGAGCTGACCGTGCGGCAAAACCTTGAGCTTCATGCACGGCTGTTCCATATCCCCGAAGCGGAAATCCCCGGGCGCGTGCAAGAGATGAGCGAACGCTTTTCGCTGACCGATGTTGACGACGTGCTGCCTGGTGCCTTACCGCTGGGGATTCGTCAGCGTCTGTCGCTGGCCGTGGCGGTGATTCATCGCCCGGAAATGTTGATTCTCGACGAACCGACTTCCGGTGTTGATCCGGTGGCGAGAGATATGTTCTGGCAACTGATGGTCGATCTGTCGCGCCAGGATAAAGTGACCATTTTTATTTCTACCCACTTTATGAATGAGGCGGAGCGCTGCGACCGTATGTCGCTGATGCACGCCGGAAAAGTGCTCGCCAGCGGTACGCCGCAGGAACTGGTGAAGCAGCGTGGCGCAGCCAACCTGGAAGAGGCGTTTATCTCCTGGCTACAGGAAGCAGCGGGCCCGGCACCGGAAACGACGCTTTCGCAAGCGGCTGCCCCGGTGGTGCATGAACACAGTCAGCCGCCACGCCAGGGTTTTAGCCTGCGGCGCTTGTTCAGCTACAGCCGCCGTGAAGCGCTGGAGCTGCGGCGGGATCCGGTGCGTTCAACGCTGGCGCTGATGGGTACGGTGATCCTGATGCTGATCATGGGCTATGGCATCAGCATGGACGTGGAAAACTTGCGTTTCTCCGTACTCGATCGTGACCAGACCGTCAGTAGCCAGGCGTGGACGCTGAATCTGGCGGGATCGCGCTATTTTATCGAGCAGCCGCCGCTTACCAGTTATGACGAGCTGGACAAGCGCATGCGTTCGGGCGAAGTGGCGGTGGCAATAGAAATCCCACCCAACTTTGGCCGCGATATTGCGCGTGGAACGCCGGTGAAGATTGGCGTCTGGGTTGATGGCGCGATGCCGAGCCGGGCCGAAACGGTAAGGGGTTACGTACAGGCAATGCACCAGACCTGGCTGCAGGATGTGATGGCGCGTCAACCCAACGCCAACGGGCAAAACGGGCTGATGACCATTGAAACGCGTTATCGCTATAACCCGGATGTGAAGAGCCTGCCGGCGATTGTTCCGGCGGTGATCCCGCTGCTGTTGATGATGATCCCTTCCATGCTCAGCGCACTCAGCGTGGTGCGCGAAAAAGAACTGGGATCGATTATCAACCTGTACGTTACTCCTACCACCCGTAGTGAGTTTTTACTCGGCAAACAGTTGCCGTACATCGTGCTGGGGATGCTTAACTTCCTGCTGCTGTGCGCGTTGTCGGTGTTTGTGTTCGGCGTGCCGCATAAGGGGAGTTTTTTAACCCTGACGCTGGCCGCGCTGCTGTACGTCACCATTGCTACTGGACTGGGGCTGTTAATCTCCACGTTTATGAAAAGCCAGATCGCCGCCATTTTTGGTACCGCGATTATCACGCTGATCCCGGCAACGCAGTTTTCCGGGATGATCGACCCGGTCGCCTCGCTGGAAGGGCCGGGCCGCTGGATTGGTGAAATTTACCCGACCAGTCATTTTCTGACCATTGCGCGTGGAACGTTCTCTAAAGCGTTGGATCTGATGGATCTGTGGCAGCTGTTTATCCCGTTGGCAATCGCCATTCCGGTGGTGATCGGTCTGAGCGTGTTGCTGCTGAAAAAACAGGAGGGATGATGCGCCGATTACGCAATATTTATAATCTTGGTATCAAAGAGTTGCGCAGCCTGCTGGGCGACAAAGCGATGCTGACGCTGATTGTTTTCGCTTTCACGATATCGGTTTACTCTTCCGCCACCGTCCTGCCGGGTTCGCTGCATCTTGCGCCGATTGCTATCGCCGATATGGACCAGTCGCAGCTGTCGAACCGAATTGTGAACAGCTTTTATCGCCCGTGGTTTTTACCGCCGGAGATGATCACCGCCGATGAGATGGATGCCGGGCTGGATGCCGGACGCTATACCTTCGCCGTGAACATTCCGCCCGATTTTCAGCGCGATGTGCTGGCAGGACGACAGCCGGATATTCAGGTTAACGTGGACGCCACGCGAATGAGTCAGGCGTTTACTGGCAACAGTTATATCCAGAATATCATCAGTGGCGAAGTAAACAGCTTTGTGGCGCGCTACCGTGACAACACTGAGCCGTCGGTGGCGCTGGAAATGCGCATGCGCTTTAACCCTAATCTGGAGCCTGCCCGCTTCGGGGCGGTGATGGCAATTATCAACAACATTACCATGCTGGCGATTGTGCTCACCGGGTCGGCGCTGATCCGCGAACGTGAGCACGGGACGATAGAGCACCTGCTGGTGATGCCGGTGACACCGTTTGAAATCATGATGGCAAAAATCTGGTCGATGGGGCTGGTGGTGCTGGTTGTTTCCGGGTTGTCGCTGATGTTGATGGTGAAAGGGGTACTCGGCGTGCCGATTGAAGGCTCGATACCACTATTTATGCTGGGTGTGGCGCTGAGCCTGTTTGCGACGACGTCGATCGGTATTTTTATGGGGACGCTGGCACGGTCGATGCCGCAACTGGGATTGCTGATGATTCTGGTGCTGTTGCCGTTACAGATGCTCTCAGGGGGCTCTACGCCGCGTGAAAGTATGCCGCAGGCCGTGCAGGACATCATGCTAACCATGCCGACCACCCACTTTGTCAGTCTCGCACAAGCGATACTCTATCGCGGCGCCGGGTTGGATATTGTCTGGCCACAGTTCCTGACGTTACTGGCGATCGGCAGCGCGTTCTTCCTGATAGCCTTGCTGCGTTTCAGAAAGACGATTGGCACCATGGCGTAAACATCATTGCAGGGGTCACTCTTCTTTCGGCAGGCACTGCAAATGACCATGACGTACGCCGCGTTGGGAAATCACATCATCGGCAAAATGCTGAACATCGCCCATATCGCCTTTCAGAACGGCGATTTCCAGGCAGTCGTCATGGTTGATGTGAACGTGTAGCGTAGCGACCGACAAATCATGGTGATGGTGCTGCGTTGACACAATGCGGCTGGCCAAATCACGCTTCTCATGTTCATAAACATACGAGAGTACCGCGAAGCCCTGAGTGCCATGCTCCTGGGTCGTTTCCTGCGCCAGCGCTCCACGCAAAATATCGCGAATCGCTTCAGAACGGTTGTTGTAACCACGGCGCTGGCTCAGGCTATCCAGCGTTTCCAGTAAATCGTCATCGAGAGTAATGGTGACTCGTTGCATCTGCAGTTAACCTTTCATGTCGCGCCTCGGCGCACAGGGAATGCGGGAGTTACAGCCTCTGCACGGCGTCGGCTGTCAGGGTAAATGGCGTTGGCGTGCACACGGCCAGACTCAGTGTTTCGAGCTGGCACTGGCTGACAGAGAGCGAGGTTGTCAGCGTAGTGCTATCGACGCTGACAATTTGCCAGGCACTGCCGCCACGCTGCTTAACGATGGCTTCTTTGCGCGTCCAGATGCGCCAGAAAGCCGCCAGTTGGTGGTCCGGATGTTCTGCTTCGATTTCGGCATGTTCCCCAAGACTGAACACCGTATTTGCCAGCGTCTTCCAGTTTTCGCGCGGGCGCACGACTTCAATATCACAGCCCACTTCCCCTTCGTCGCTAAGCAGCAGAGCAATGTCATCACCGCTGTGGCTAAGATTGAACCACAGCGGCGTGTCGGTTGAAAAGGCCGGTTTTCCTTGCTCACCGTAGACGATATCAGGCAATGGCGAAAGGGCATGGGAAAGCAGCACGCGGCCCGCCAGCCAGCGTGCGCGGCGAGCACCCTGCGGTGCCTGCTCATAGAGAGCATGAGGCAGTACGCCGGTGCTTAAATCAGAAACTTTCCCCAGAACGATCCGGTACATATCACGGCCAACGTTTGATGATGATAGAAGTATTGATGCCGCCAAACGCAAAGTTATTGCTCTGCAAAAACTCGCAATCAATCTTGCGGGCTTCACCCATAATGTAATCCAGCGCGCCACAATTGGCATCTGGCTGACTCAAATTCAGCGTAGGCGCAAACCAGCCTTCACGCATCATTTGCAGACTCATCCAGGCCTCCAGTGCGCCACAAGCGCCAAGGGTATGCCCAAAATAGCTTTTAAGCGAGGATAGCGGCACATTATCACCATAAATTGCGGCAGTCGCCTGACTTTCTGCAATATCGCCACGATCGGTTGCGGTACCGTGCGCTGAAATATAGCCGATATCCCGGGCGCTAATACCGGCCATACTCAGCGATTTTTCCATGCAAATCTGCATTGTCTCACGCTGTGGCTGGGTGATATGGGCAGCATCGCAGTTAGTGGCAAAGCCGACGATTTCACCGTAAATCGTTGCTCCGCGTGCTTTGGCGTGTTCCAACTCTTCCAGCACCAGCGTACCTGCACCTTCCCCGATGACCAGACCATCGCGTTTTTCATCGAATGGGGAGGGGGTGGTTTTCGGTTCGTCGTTGCGCTGGCTGGTGGCGAACAGCGTATCAAATACGGCGGCTTCGGAAGGGCACAGTTCTTCTGCACCGCCGGCAACCATCACCGTTTGATAACCGTGTCGAATGGCTTCCCATGCGTAACCAATTGCCTGGCTACCGGAGGTGCAGGCGCTGGAGGTCGGGATGACTCGCCCACGCAGGCCGAAAAACAATCCGGTGTTAACGGCAGTGGTGTGCGGCATCATTTGCACGTAGGTCGTGCCGGTGATGTTATTGGTGTGCTTCTCGGTCAGCATGGTCGCGAACTCACTCACCGGCCCGGTGCTGCCTGTGGAGGAACCGTATGCTATTCCGGTTTCACCGTTGGTCAGTACCCGATCGCCAATCAGTCCGGCTTGTTCTAACGCCAGTTCTGATGCGCGAGTGGACATCAGCGACACGCGACCCATGGCGCGAATGCGCTTGCGGGTATAGTGTTCCGGCAGCGTGAAGTTGTCGATTGGCGCACCCAACAGCGTGTGCAGTCCGTCATAAACCTGCCACTCCGGCATTTTGCGTACCGCATTTTCATACGCCAATAGCCTGGCGGAGACATCCTGCCAGTTTTCCCCAAAGGCGGTGACGCCGCCCATGCCTGTAATCACGACACGACGTGTCATAACATCCCTCCATTGATGGAAATCACCTGGCGAGTGACATAGCCCGCCACATCCGACATTAAATAACTGGCAAGCCCGGCCACTTCTTCAGCCTGACCTATCCGTTTCATAGGGATCATCGACATCGCTTCTTTCAATGCAGCTTCTTCCATCTCGATCATCCCGGTATCAATCAGTCCCGGTGCAATGCAGTTTACGGTAATTTTGCGTTTTGCCAGTTCGATGGCCAGCGCTTTGGTGGCGCCAATAATACCGGCTTTTGCTGCACTGTAATTAACCTGACCGCGGTTGCCCATCACGCCGGAAACCGAAGACAGTGTGATGATACGTCCCCCCTGGCGTGCACTAATCATTGGCATAATGCACGGATGAATGACGTTGTAAAAGCTGTCGAGGTTGGTGTGGATCACCGCATCCCAGTCGTTATCGCTGAGCGCAGGGAAGGCGGCATCACGCGTCACCCCGGCGTTGCTGACAATGCCGTACCATGCGCCGTTAATCTCAATATCGTGCTCCAGTACTTCACGGCACTGCTCGCGATTGGCAACGTCAAACGTCAACAGACGCCCTGCGCCGCCAGCGGCGAGGATAGCCTCCAGCGTGTCTTGTGCACCTTGCGCATCGCGATGATAGTGCACGCCGACCACAAAGCCGTCTGCCGCCAGTTGTCTGGCGATGGCGCGACCGATACCTTTGCTGGCACCCGTAACTAAAACTGAACGACTCATGTGGACGCTCCTTGTTGAAATAGCGTGTTAATTTCTTCTGCTGTCGGCTGGAAGGTGTTGACGCGACCGGTTGCCAGCGTCTTGTTGTCTGCCTGAATGACGCATTCAAAGCTACCGAATCGTGCATCCTGCATCAGCAATTTGACATGAATGCTCAGCATCTTCCCCGCAGGCAGAACACCCGCAGCACAGACTAACTCGCGTGCGCCCAGCACCATACCTAACGCAATACTTGCCTGACCGTGTTGCTGGCGGTGCCAGCCAGACCAGACACCAATGGTCTGCGCCATTAATTCCAGTGCGAACCAGCCGGGCAGATTGCCATCAGGATCGAGGAAAGGGGCCAGTACGCTGTTTGCTGATACCGTCACGTGGCAGGTGGCGGTTTCGTCCGCCACACTAACAACCTCTTCAAGGAGCAGCATCGGCGCATCATGCGGTAAATAATCGCCCGGTGATAAATAGTGGCTCATGAGATTCTCCCGAGCAGGATGCTGGCATTATTACCGCCGAAGGCGAACGAGTTAGATAAGATTACCGGACGAGTCAGCGGCTGCGGCTGTGTAATGATGCCGCAGGGTGGCAATGTTTCATCGCGCGGCGACTGGCTAAAATCCTGCGGTGGCAGCGGCAGGTTGCGTTGCAGAATCAGCATACTGATCGCTGCTTCGGTGATCCCTGCAGCGCCCAGCGTGTGCCCGGTCAGGTGTTTGGTCGAACTGCATGGGACCGTGTCGCCAAATAATGTGCTCACGACGCTGGACTCAATCTGATCATTTAGCGGAGTGGCCGTTCCGTGCAGATTGATATAGCCCACGTGTTCCGGTGTCATTCCTGCGTCGTTAAGCGCCTGGCCTATAGCGCGAATGGCACCTTCTCCCTGCGGGTGGGGAGCCGAAATATGGTACGCATCGCTGGATTCGCCGACGCCCAGGAGCGCAATGGGCTGTGGCTCGCGGGTTAATACCATCAATGCGGCACCTTCGCCGATGGTGATCCCATTGCGGTCGCGGCCAAACGGCTGACATCGCGTTGGGGAGAGCGATTCCAGACTGTGGAAACCGTTGATGGGCATCCGACTTAGCGTATCGGCACCGCCGACAATGGCAATATCCACCAGACCAGATTCGATTAAGCGACGCCCGCTCATGATAGCCCGTGCACTGGACGAGCAGGCGGTTGAGAGCGTAAAGGCCGGGCCATCCAGCGCCAGCCAGTGGCTAAGAAAACGCGACGGATCGCCCAGTTCCTGCTGCGGGTAGCGCCAGTCGGTGCTCTCTTTGTCGTTGAGCATCAGATCAACGTGAACGTCACCTTCATCCAGACCGGAGGTGCTGGTACCGAGAACGACAGCAACACGATCGCGACCAAACCGGGTGATAGCATCGTCCACCTGTGGCTGGATTTGTGCCAGTGCTGCCAGCAGTAGCTGGTTATTGCGCGAACGATGTGCGCTAAATTGCTGAGGGATCGCGGGCAGCTCACCGTCTACGCCTGCTAATACGGCGGGTGGATGTCCTTGCAGCCAGTTCGCGCGCGGGCGCATTCCCGGCGCTATGCCACGTGTGAGGTTGGCTGCGATTTCATCGGTGTTATTGCCCAACGCGTTAATCATGCCAACGGCAGAAATGTAGATCATCTCAGTCACCCAGGTATTGAATGGTGATGTGGTATTTAAAAACGTGCTGCTCAATGCTGATCGGTTCGCGTTTTCCTTTTCGATTCAGATACGTGATTTCCGTGACCAGTTTGCCGCGGTTATTGCGCAGTTCACGTGTATCACCCGTATCGACAAGCGTCCAGCCTTGAGGTAATTGCGGTTGCCAGGCGCTAATTGGCCAATGGCTGAGCATCACGTCAGCCAGCACCTGACTGGCGGGCGGCAGTTGCGGAACGATGATCGATTGTTCGGTGTGCAATCCTTTTTCATCGTAGGTCACGAGGAACAGGCGAATGCCAACTGATGACAACCCGGCCAGTGTGATTTTCTTATCATCAGCATTAAGCATGACCAACAGCGACTGAGTTTTGCCGTTAAAACTTCCGGTCAGCAGCTGTTGTGAATTCACCGCGGGAGAAATTCCCGGAGCAGGTAGCGTCACACGTGCGCCCGGCTCTAACCAGGCTTGCGGGCGGCCTTTCTGTTCTGGCTGCGAGTGGCCGCATCCGGCCAGCATCAGCGTGGCGACCAGCGCAGCGGTGCGCCAGAATATCTGTTTAATCATCTTCTTTTTTTCTCTTTTTTCCCTGGCATCGCCAGCGGTGACAGCAAAAATGCAGTGAAAATACCGCTCACTAACACAATGCCAAAACTGCTGATTGCCTGAGTGGCGCTAAAGACCAGCATGCCGAGCGTCAGGAGCGTGGTCATCATCGCCAGCGTGATAGCCAGTAGCGACGTCAGTGGCGTACCGCGTGGATTACTGAAAAACAGCGTGTAGTTAATGCCAATCCCCAGTACCAGCACCAATGCCAGCAGTGAGAACAAGTTGAGTGCATGACCACTCAGGGCCAGTACCGCCAGACCACAACCTAAAGATAACACGGAGGGTGCCAGGCTAATTAAGCCCTTACGCCAGCCAAGTCGAATCATGGCACCACAGGCAATTACCGTCAGTGCAACACACAGCAAGCCAGTCAGAATATGGCGATAAAGGGCAAACAGATTGTCAAAGCTGCTCTTACGATCCACCCACGCAACGCCGGAATATTTCGTGCTGAGTGTGTTTAAAGCATCACTTTGTTTCACTCCTTCAACGGGAACCAGTACGCTGCTTTCGCCGTCCGCCAGCGACAGCCACAGCAAGCGCCAACCTTCACTGGCCGGGCTGGCAAGCCAGGCATCGACGGTGACCGGCATGGCGCTAAGATCGGGTTTCACCGTTACCAGTCCGGCGCTGTTTAAGGCCTGTGTGACGGCGGGCGCGGCATCTTTTAACAGGGTGAGATCCTGCTGCTGCCGGGCGAGCGAATTTAACGGAATGGTGCGATATCCGCTGAGTAAGCCGTCTTTTTTGGCCTCTTCCAGCGCGGGAGTAAAGGCTTCCAGTCGCTCCAGCGTTTGTTGCGCGGATTTGCCGTACACGACAAACCACTTCTGGTCGACGCTTTGCCCGGTCAGAGCGGTAATCGCTTTTTCCTGAGCGAGAATGCCCTGCGGCAGCGCCTGTAACTGGGAGATATCATCGTCTACGCGTAGCGTCGCCATGCCTGCCAGTGAGAACAACGCCAGAGCCACCGGCAGGCCAACGGATAATTTCTTATTCCGCCGCCAGGCAGCAAGCCAGCGTAGCATGAGTACCATTGCCGGAACCGGGCGCACCGGCAACTTATGACACAGCCATGGGTGCCAGAAAATGACGGTCAAACACGAGGCACTCAGACCCACCGCCGCGAATACCGCCATCTGGCGAATACCGGGGAAGGGGGCCAGCATCATAATCAGATAAGCCGCCACGGTGGTCAGTAGTGCCAGGAGCAGGGCATTGCGTACTTTGGCAAGGCTTTGCCATGGCGATGTTTCTGCACCGTGCACCATCCGCTCGGTCAAATAGTAGAGCGTATAGTCGGCGGAAATACCGATGATGCTCATACTCATCACCAGCGTCATCAGATGGAGCTCGCCAAAAATCAGCAGCGTGACGACGGTTCCCGCCAGCGCGCCAATACCAATTGAAATCAGGCACAGCAGCAGCGGACGTAGCGAACGAAACACGGCCACGATGAGCAGGAGCACCCCGATCACGGTCGCTATGCCGAGGGTCGAGATATCCTGTTTCGCCTGCTGGCTGGCGTAATCGCTGTAGAAAAGCGTCCCGCGAGACAGCAGTTGCGCCTGCGGATAGTGGGCTTTGAGCTCACCTTCCAGCGTATTCAGCGTGGTGACCAGGTGGTGCGTCTGTTGCATATCAAACGATGAGCCGGTCAGCTCGCCATGTAACAGATACCAGTAGTTGCCTTGCTCGTCCTGAGTGACCAGCCAACCGTCCATCAGGCGTAAACGCTGCCCATTTTTAGCCATGGCCAACTGCGAGCCGCGCATCAGCATGAGGGGATCGTTTTGTAGCTCTTTGCCGCTAACGCCGGAGAACGCAGAGTAAAGTTGGGACAGAATCCACTGGGCCTGCGCTTCGCCGCCGTTTTGCAGACGGGCGCGGGTGTCTTTATCTATCAGGCCGTTACGATGTTGCCAGAAGAAAGCCCCCCAGGCCTGCTGGCTGTTGGCATCCATCGGGCCTTTTACCTCGGCCAGCGCGTGAGATTTTTGCAGTAGAGCCAGCCAGTCGCGCGCCACCGTCGGGTCCGGTTGTTTACCGGGGCTCACCAGCCAGACCAATTGCCGGTCAAGGCGCTGCATAAAACCCTCGTTCAGACTCGGAGGGATGGCCCCCAGTGTCTGTTTTGGTAACATTGCCAGCACGCTGCTGTTAAGCCGAGCCTGAGGTAGCAGCGCCAGCAAGATGGCCAGCAGAATCAGGCAGGCGGCTCCCCATAACAGCGCGGGGCGTTTACTGGGCGGCAAAGCGTTGGCGTTCGTCATCGGTCAGTTGCGCTGGCGTGAGTTGGTGTTGGGAAAGCGCGATATCGGTGCGATCGCCCTGTTTATCATTGAGCTGAATACTCTCCAGGTAGGTCTTTCCGGCTAAATCAATCGTCGCAAAAATTTTATCCAGCGGTGTGGTGATTGGTGTCAGGCGCAGCGTCCAGCGACCGTCCCCTAAGTCTGCAAACTCCACGCGGAAGTTTTGTTCCAACACCTTACGATCCGCCTGGAATAGCGCCCGTAGCAGATGATTAAACTGGAACATTTGCGGGTTATTCTCCGCGGTGATGGTCTGCGGTGGTTGACCGTTAATCGCCTGAACCATCCGTTTGTCGTCCAGTAGCAACTGCATCGGGAACGGAACTGTTTGGTCCCATAACAAACCCTGGTCGCGGGCGATCAACATTTTGCCCTGAGATCGCAGCGGCTGCGGCAGATCCTTTATCGTCCGGGTTTGATCGAAGTGGGCACGAACCACCGGTTGTTCGGTAAAACGCTGTTGCAGGGCATCGAGCGTCAGAGCGCTGACGAAAGGGCTGACGAGCAGCAGGAGCAATGGCCATAATCTCATGGTGTCACTCCCATCCGTTCAAACAGAATATCGGGGCTGACAAAGCACAGTTCACGGCTTTTTTCGTCTACGGCGACCTGGATGGTGTAGCCTGTTGTGGCGCGTTTCCCTGTTTCAGCATCAAAAATTTCGTAGCCGATACGCAGGCGATTTTCGAACTCTTTAATTTGGGCGCGTACACGGATACGCTGCTCGAAAGTCAGGGCATTGCGATACTTTACCCGGGTGTCGACCACTGGCCACAGATAGCCTGATTCTTTCATCTGCCGATAACCGTAATCGAATTGGTTCAGCAGTGCCTCACGGGCAATCTCGAAATAGCGGAAGTAGTTGCCATGCCACGCTACACCCATCATATCGACGTCGTGAAACGGAATAGTCAGCTCGACTTCAGCCGTAAAGCGGGGATCGTTAAGCACCCTTTACTCCTTGTCTTTGGTGTCCGGCAGTTGCCAGAAATCGAAAAAGTTAAACCAGTCGAGTGGCGACTGAAGTGCATAGTGCTCAAGGCGTTCGGCGTAGCGATCGACGGTATTTTGTAATGCCTGTTGTCGGGTGGCGCGTGGCAAGAGCAACGGGTCAGCAAACGGTTCGCAGTGGATATGTAGCTTCTCCTGCTGGCGCAGGGCGAAAATCAGATCCACCGGGCAGCGTAAAATAGACGCAAGAATGAACGGGCCCTGTGGGAATGGCGCAACTTGCCCCATAAAGCGGCTCCAGCAGACACGCCATTCGCCGCCTCGTTGGGTATTGACTGCGATGCGATCGCCGACGATGGCTATCCATTCGCCACGATCCAGTTTCTCTTTGAGCAGAATGGCGGTATCCGGGCCGATATCGTTCACCGGAAGCAGGTTTAACCCAGCCTGCGGGGCCATCTCTTCCATGATTTGTTTAAAGCGTTGGGCGTTATCGCTAAATACCAACGCATTGATTGTTTTACTGCCCTGTAGCTGGGCCAGTGCCCGACAGGCTTCGACGTCGCCCAGATGCGAAGCCAGCAGCAGTTTTCCTCGCGGGTCGCTGATATTTAGCGTCTCTTCTGCGCCTGGTGCAAAAACAACATCGCGGCCGACGTGCAGTTCACCGCGCCAACTGGCAATCTTATCCAGCATCGCACCGCCAAAACGCAGGAAGTGCTGATAACTGGTCAGGTTTGACGGTACTGGCATCCGGCGTGTGATCAGTTGCGCCCGTACGCGGCTAATCCAGCTCTGAGAGGCTTTTCGGGCAGTTGATGCGGTGAGCCAGTAAACGCCGACTACCGGATACAGTAGCAGGGAGAAGGCTTTGCGACCCAGTAAACGCCAGACCAGCAGCATCAGACGCATTCCCCACAGCCCTTTGACTTCCTGCTGCTGCGCCCAGTGTGTTGATGAACGACGAAAAAGCAGGGAGGGGATGCGCGGCAACATGCCAAAAAACAGGCGAGTGTGCATTAATGAAATGCGCAGATTGTCTTTGAGCGCGTCGAAATGGGATAGCCCGTCCTGCGGATAGGTGACTCGCGTTGGGATAAAATAGCTGGTGTTGCCTTGCCAGTAGAGGCGCACCATCACTTCGGTATCAAAATCCATCCGTTTGCCGAGCGTCACGCGCTGCGCCAGTTGCAGTGTCGGTGCCACCGGATACACCCGGAAGCCGCACATGCTGTCTTTTAGCTGCAACGAGAGCGTTTCTATCCACACCCAGATGTGGGTTACCCAGCGTCCGTACAGGCGCGAGCGAGGAACAGAATCATCGTAAATTGGTTGCCCGGAAATTAGCGCTGTCGGATGTTCTTTTGCCAATGCAAGCAGCCTGGGAATATCTTCAATGGCATGCTGCCCGTCGGCATCGACCTGCACCGCATGACTGAACCCGGCATCTGCCGCCGCCTGTATTCCGCTAATCACCGCCGCGCCTTTGCCTGCGTTGACCGGCAGGCGAATTAACGTCAGATTGCTGTATTCTGCCGCCAGGCGTGCCAGTTCATCTCGTGTGGTCTTGTCGCTGCCATCGTCCACCACAATGCAGGGGAGATTGAACGGCTGAAGACGATCCAATACGCCCGACATCATCGCGCCGTGGTTATAGCAGGGGATCAACACGCACGGGGAAAATGTCAGCGGCATAACCGAATCTTCCCGCTGCTGGCGGTATGGCGCGCGTCACCGTCGTGGCGCTGGTAACTAAAAGAGAGCATCTGACGTTCTTCCTGCCAGCTCAGACTCAGGGTGACGGTGGTTTCGGGCAATAGCGGTGACTGGAACTTCACGTTCTGAATACTGTGAAAACGCCAGCCAGGGACCAGCAACGTGGTGGCGTAATGCATCGCCCAATCCAGCTGTGCAACGCCTGGCAGTAGTGGCTGCACGGCAAAATGCCCGCTGAACCAAAACAGCGAAGGGTCGAGATGTAAAACAATCTCAGCCTGTTGAGGCTGTGCCTGATGGCGCTCGATTTCATGGGGTTTCATGAAATAACTCCTGTAATTGCGCATAGACACGCTTGTTCATACTGTTGACCGGAATCTCATCAATCACCCGCCAGTAGCGGGGAACGGCGACCGGTTCCAGCCAGGGCAACAGCGAACGGCGCCAGGTCAGTTCTTGCGGTTTTCCTCCGCACTCGAGCCAGCGTTGATGGGCTTTGTCATCCAGTACCAGCAGGACGCCAACGCCCTGGCGCCCCCCGCGTGAGACCGGCAATGCCGCGACGTCGCAGATACCGTCCAGTGCCAGCAAGCGTTGCTCCACTTCACTGAGTGAAATGCGTTTCTCTTCAATCTTAACGACTCGTCCACGCCTGCCCATCAGGCGAAACTGACCGTTTTCAGTAAATTGCAGAATATCATCCAGCAACAGGCCATCATCAGCGGCAATTAGCGGTGAAAATACGCGAAACGCGTCATTTTCTGGCTGAAATCTGACGCCGGGGAAAGGCAGCCATGCCACATCATCTTGATGGCGATAACGCCACGCAAGGATTCCGGTTTCAGTGCTGCCGTAGATCTCATCGGGCCAGACATTCAGCCAGTCAGCAGCCTGTGTGACGTCCTGCCAGGGTAGCATACCGCCCGCAGACAGAATCAGTTCGACTGGCGGCGGTGTCAGGTGGTGGTCGAGGCGTTTCAGAAACGCCGGACTGCTGATAAACGCATACCGATGCTCATGGCTCAATGCCGCCAGTTGTTCGGCATACCAAAGCATTGCCGCGTGCAGCGGCAGACCTAAGGCCATCGGCAAGAAGATACGAAACGTCAGACCGTACAGATGTTGCGGAACCACTGACGCGACCACCCGGCAACCTGCCAGACGATCGGCAAAGCGCGTCGCGAGCAATGCCGCTTCGCTGTCCAGGCGAGCGATCGGTTTGATCACGCGTTTCGGCTGGCCGGTCGAACCGGAAGTAAACAACTCTACAAAAGCGTCGCTGCGTATTGCCGGAAACGTGATGTCGTGGGTCACGGGTGTCATGGCAGAACTGACCACTCGCAGCGTTCCCTGCCACTCCAGCGCTTTATCGCTTAGTACCCCGTCAAACAGCCTATGCTGCTCGTTTAACAACGAAACGCGACAATGTCCTGGGATCACTGGCGTTTTGCCAGCATGTAGCGTGGCCAGTAGCGCGACGATAAATAAATAGCTGTTCTCGAAGCACAATGCCCAGCGCTCACCTTCCAGCTGCTGCAGGTACGTCATCAACTGGACCACATCGTGGCGCAGATGACCAAGCGTCCAGGTATGCTCTTCCTGCCACGCCACAGGAACGTCGTTCGGGCGTGGCTCACAGAGCCATTGAGCAAGTGTGAGGGGCTGCTTCATTGGGTATCTCGTTTTATCACCAGTTGGCGAACTAACCACTCGCCGGCCATCAATGTTCCCATCAGCAGATAGGAAACCATACCGTTCCAGGTCGTCCACAGAGTCATATCGCCATTCAGTGCGGTAAAGAGCGCAACGCTGCCATTGATGATGAAAAAGGCGCACCAGATTTGTGTCACACGGCGAGTGTAGCGTACGCCTGCCTCGGGCAGATTTGGGTCGCGCAGCCGTGCCAGGCGTTCAACAATGGGCATCGCGGACCACAGAGATCCACCAAATACCGACAGCATGACGCCGTTTACCACTACCGGGTAAAACAGCAGCAGCTGGTGCGTTTTGAGCAGATAACTGGCAATGCACAAAGTGATACCTGCAACCGCCACGACCTGTGTCACGACGCGCAACGGCCCCGCCTGTCGCCGGGTCTGGCGAAAGCGTAAAAAAAGGAGTAGCGCCATCAACGGTAGCAACCAGTGCAGACTGTTATGCGCAAGGCCTAACCAGATCAAAAACGGCCAGGCCAACAACAGTAGGCCTGTTAGCAGTTGTACGACTGGCAGCGAGCGAGTGCCCGACACGGTGAATTACGCTTCTTTGAGAAGACGTTCTACCGCGTCGACGACATCTTGTACGGTGCGTACTGCTTTGAACTCTTCCGGCTTGATTTTCTTACCGGTTTTCTTTTGCAGATGCACGATCATGTCGACGGCGTCGATGCTGTCGAGTTCCAGATCTTCGTACAGGCGCGCCTCAGGCTTAATGTCCTGCGGGTCGACTTCAAACAGCTTGACCAGCAGTGAGGAGACTTCTTCGTAAATGGCTTTTTGTTCGGTCATAACGGACTATCCTCAGGCACGTTGCGCGTGAATGAACGATGCCAG
The DNA here is from genome assembly GCF_046555775.1 of Citrobacter sp. U14242. NCBI lineage: Bacteria > Pseudomonadati > Pseudomonadota > Gammaproteobacteria > Enterobacterales > Enterobacteriaceae > Citrobacter > Citrobacter sp. U14242. The sequence goes on along the minus strand of NZ_JBKGLW010000002.1, from coordinate 163,369 downwards.
TGTGGCGACGGAGAAGAAGTGCTGACGCATTTCTTCGCTCTCTGCTGAGAGGACCACGCCATACTCGTTTTTCACCGCCAGACCCAGCTCCAGGGCGTCGATTGAGTCCAGACCTAAGCCATCGCCAAAGAGTGCCGCTTCGGTATCAATATCGTCAGCTGTCAGTTCGTCGAGATTCAATGTCGTTATAATGAGATTTTTGATTTCAAGATAAAGCGCTTGCATCATTAATTCCTGAAAAAGGTAAAGTACCTGGTTGTAATTGAAGCAAAAGATGCCGGTTCAACTGCCTTGCTGCCAGCGCCGGTTCTTGTGAATTTGCGTCGTAAAATTGGTCGATCTTAACCCGCTCATGTACTGAAATGGTAAACATGGGCTTTATCAATGGGACGTCGTACCATTTGCTTTCTTTATCCAGCATTTGTTCGCTGCAGTTTATGGTTACGATGCGTAAATCGCTGCTGCAGCGTACGGCGATATTCGCCGCACCACGCTGTAACGTCATTTCCTCTCCGGGGCGTGTACGGGTTCCCTCGGGGAAAATTAAAATGGTGTCGCCTTGTTCCAGACGTTGCTGGCACGCGGGTAACAGTGCATCAGCCTGACTGTTAATCAGATAATCTGCTGCCCGGACTACGCCGCCGAGAAACGGGTTTTTTAGTAATGCGCTTTTCACCAGACAGTCGGTTTCTGGCATGACCGAAGCCAGTAGCACGTAGTCGATGAGCGTCGGGTGATTGGCGACGACCAGGCACCCTTGTTCGTTGCGTAAAATGTCTCGTCCTTCAATCTGGTAATCCAGCACGCCAAGTCGCTTTGCCACCGTTAAAAAGAGGCGAAAACTGGCAGCAATGCTGCGTCTGGCGATACGCCGACGTCGGGCTTTATCCCATACTGCGATGAGCAATACGTTAAACCAGATCGTAGAAAGGAGTAGTCCGCCGAGGCCAAACAGGGCAAAGCAAAAACCGGTCATCACCAGTCGCCATACCCAATTAAGCCGCAGGATCATCGTATTCATCCCTGACTCCACTGCCACTGTACGCGTTCGCCTGGTAGGGTAAACGCCTCGGTATCTTGCAAATAATGTTGTAAAAACAACAGGCTTTGTGGCAATGGCGTCTCACCTTGCGCGCGGTATGGACGGGTTTCGCATTGCCAGCGATCACCGGATTCAATAACCAGCGCGACGGCAAACGGCCATGTCGGCATATCAGGCGGCAACTGTGGATGGTAAAACTCGGGCAGAAAACCGTCAAAATCGACCATCAATACGCGCTGATATCCCGCCTGCAACAGCCCCATGACTTCGCATAGCCCCTGCTGGAACGTATCCCTGCCAGCAGAAAGCGAGGAGGAGACAATCGGTTTTTTCGCGGCGATGGTCAGGTTTCCCACAGCAGAGTTATGCACAGAGAGGGCAAAATCGGTCGGTGAGAGTGCCTGCTCAGTCGCAAGGGCGTGCAGGATCCTGTAGTTACGCTCCAGTTCACCATGGCGGCTGGTGTATAACACGGCATCGATATCATGACGGCGTAGCATCGCCAGCCCGCAATCAACGGCCAGTTTGCTACCGGAGCTGAGGCGGCGAGCCGTCATCATCGGTAACTCGCTGAGTTTAGCCAATGGCGCGGTGGGATCGATGGCGTGCGAAAACCGTGACCATTCATGCCACTGTTCTGTTTCGCTTAATCCTGGCGCCTTGGCCTGCCAGTCGATAATGTTGAGTGCAAATTTCATCAACGCGTATCCGCGGTAAATCGGTCGTTCCGATTGTTTCTTATTTTTTCTTCTGACATATCAATAAAGTATGCCCAACACCTAAGTTGTCGTGGCGTTCATCTACCTGAAAACCTGCCTGCTTCAGATAGTGATAAAACTTCTCAACGCTGTAGAAACGGCTGTTGCCATTCGCCATACAGGTAAAATAAAGCGAAGACGCATTCAGGCTAAATGAGGCCGCTTCAAATTTTTGGGCATCCCAAAACAGTTCCATAATGCACAGCTTCGCGCCCGGTTTCATCACCCGAGCAATGTTGCTCAGAATGGCGATAATTTGTTCCGGGGAAAAACAGTCCAGAAATTGGCTCATCCACCAGATATCTGCCTCTGCGGGTAAAGGCGAGTCGCTAAGCATATCCACAGCATGGAAATTTATGCGATGGGATAATCCCGCATTTTCGATATTTTCGCGGGCAAGTGCAATTTGTTGCGGCAAATCTAATAGAGTGACTGCAATATTGTCATCATGTTGACAACAACGTAATGCCCATTTCCCGGTATTTCCGCCGACATCGTACAGGGTTGCAGGGGCGCTGGCGAATACATATGGCAATGCGGCATCAAATGCGCCATCTGAATAGTAATGATCGAAAGCGAACCAACTTTCACGCGCAGCCAGTGGTAATTGCGACAGTGCAGGATAGATTGTTGGCCAGTCGCCAAAAATTTTTAATCCAGCGGGTTTTCCTTCTTTCAGCGCATTCTCCAGATAGAACAGTCCCTGATAACAAACATCCTGGGTGAAATCCATATTCACACGCGTCATCGTGTCATGTAAAAGGAAGTGGCCGACTTTAGCGAGGTAATAATATCCTTCTTTGTGGGTAATGATTCGCCCACTTAACCCCATATCCAACAGGATGCTGGCGGCATATTCGTTGATGGTGCTGTTCTCGGTAATTTCGTCGAGCGTGGCGCCGCGTTTACCTTGCTTGTCCAGCCAGGTGAGTACTCCCGCATTTCGCAGACACAACGCGGTTTGAAAAAGCATAGGGGCAAATGCGATACGTTGTGCTTCAGTAATGGCATCCAGTGCGCTAAGCGAATCCTGTTCGTACATGTGGGGACAACCTGTTAAATGGCAGAAAGTAAGAGTATCGGGCCTTTTCGGCCCGACTTTAGGCGTAATTACAGATTGGCACCGGCTGACAGATTGAGCTGGATGTCTTTATCCAGATTGCGTACCCAGCGGTTGTAGTTTTTATGAATTTTTCCACCAGAAGCCTGCAGGTTAAGGCTGCTGTCGTATTTAATGTCATAGCTGGTGGCGGTATAAGTGATACGGACTTCAGCCACATGATCGCGGGTTTGTTGGCGTGCTTTAATGACACCAGGACCTGCTTCAGACATGACCCATTGGCGTTGAATGCCCGCTTTCAGAATCGCGGTTTTAACCTGATCCTGAGTGTGCCCCGCGCTCACGCTGGTGTGAACTTGATCGATCGGTGCAGTACGTGCACATCCCGCCAGCGCACCGACAACGGCAATGGCCGCAAACCACTTAATATACTGTTTCATTAAAACTCCCTCTCAAAGTACTGTTTATACGTGTTTAATAATAAGTTGCGAAATAATGATCACCCTGCAGCATCTGCGATTTTATTTAAGCTAAATTAGCATTTTATTTCACGTGTCCGATAGCAAGGCGATGGGGGTTACCGGATGGTAATATTCGGTGGCTTTCTTCAACGGAAATTTTTCAGCGTAATCATCGGTGAGGAGTATAGATTTTTAGATAAAACGTATCAAATAAAATAACCTTTAAATATAGGTAGATAGTTTGAGTTAAATGCTTTGGGGGATTCATTATTCTTATGTGGTTTGGCAAAGGTATCTGTACGTTGACTTATGTATTTTCTTTATTAAAAAATGAAATCCTTTTCACTCTTTATTTAAGATAAATTGCGATATATACCTGTATGGATATCAGTTTAACGGGCATATAAAAAGATAAAAACTACCTCGGTTGGTAGTTTTTCAGGGTAGCCGACTTTTGGGTCTGCCGGGACCAAGCAAAATGGCCAGTTTGCTGCCACCGGTGGTGGTTTCCATCCAGATTTTACACACGCTGGTTAACGGTACGGAGAGCAACATACCCACGGGACCGAGCAGCCATCCCCATACCAGCAGGGAGAGGAAAACGATCAGCGTCGACAATCCCAGGCGATGCCCCATCATACGCGGCTCAAGGATATTGCCAATTACCATATGCACCACCAAAAACAGCGCGCCGACCAGCACGCATTCGTAAAGGCCATTGAACAGCAACGCCTGAATCATCGGCGGCACGGCGGAAATAACCGAGCCTATATTGGGCACATAATTGAGCAGGAAGGCCAGCACGCCCCACATCAGAGCAAACTGAATGCCCATCAGCGCCAACCCCAACCAGACGATGGCGCCAGTCCATAAGCTGAGCAACGTTTTCAGTGCCAGATAGTGAGATACGCCCTTTAATGCCCGATGCAGCCCCGCAATATGGATCTGCGGATTGTTCAGCGCAAAGCGCATTTTATAGGGGACGTGACGTACCTCAAACAGCATAAAGACCACCGTCATCACCAGCAAAACGACACTTGCCATCGCACCGGAAAGGCTGGTCATCAGCGTGGTCGTGAAGGTCATGAGTTTGTCGGAATCGATACGTTGCAGGATGCGCTCTGGCGACATATGCAAATTCAGAAAGGGCACCATCTCTTGCAGATACAGGACTTTGCGCGTCAGCTCCTTATTGTACTTGGGCAGCATGGCCATGAATTCTGTGATCGACGACGCCAGGACACCCACCAGCGCGGTAAGGACGATGAGCATCACGACGACCACCAGCGTAATGGCAACCGGGCGACGGATTCCCCGACGAATAAACCAGGTGACCAGGGGGTTCAACACAATGGCGAAAAACAGGGCCAGCAGTAGCTGCACAAGAATATCGGCTGCGGCGTGTATACCCGCGAGGATCACCACCAGCGCGGCCAGTTTAAGCAAAATGTGCAAACCTGTTTTGTCAGGCTGGATGGTTGTCATGTCTTCTTCCTGTGTGCATTTTTGCATTAAGTGTAGCGGCTGGCTTGCTGCCGATATTCCTAATCTGGTTACTGATTTCTGAGCTGCAACATGGTAGAAATGAAACACTGTTGTGAATATGTGGTGACCCTCCATGCCCGAACCCGTCGCTGAACCGACGCTAAGCGGATTGCGCCTCAATCTGCGCATTGTCTCCGTGGTGATGTTTAACTTCGCCAGCTATCTGACCATCGGCCTGCCGCTCGCGGTTTTGCCTGGCTATGTCCATGATGTGATGGGCTTTAGCGCTTTCTGGGCCGGGCTGGTTATCAGCCTGCAATACTTCGCGACGTTGTTGAGCCGCCCTCATGCCGGTCGATATGCCGATTTGCTGGGGCCGAAGAAGATTGTGGTATTTGGGCTGTGCGGCTGTTTTTTGAGTGGTCTGGGCTATTTGCTGGCAGGGAGCTCTCATGGTTGGCCGCTGGCCAGTTTATTACTGCTGTGCCTGGGGCGCGTGATTCTGGGGATCGGGCAAAGTTTTGCCGGGACCGGCTCTACATTGTGGGGCGTTGGGGTGGTTGGCTCAATGCACATTGGACGGGTGATTTCATGGAACGGTATCGTCACCTATGGGGCGATGGCGATCGGTGCGCCGTTGGGGGTGCTGTGTTACGCCTGGGGGGGCTTACAGGGACTGGCGCTGACCGTGATGGCCGTGGCGCTGCTGGCAATATTGCTGGCGCTTCCGCGTCCGGCAGTGAAGGCTGGCAAGGGCAAGCCGTTACCGTTTCGCGCGGTGCTTGGGCGGGTTTGGCTGTACGGTATGGCGCTGGCGTTGGCCTCTGCCGGCTTTGGGGTGATTGCCACGTTTATTACCCTGTTTTACGACGCGAAAGGCTGGGACGGCGCGGCATTCGCGCTGACGCTATTTAGCTGCACGTTTGTCGGTACTCGTCTGCTATTCCCAAATGGCATCAACCGGTTAGGCGGGCTGAATGTCGCAATGATCTGCTTTAGCGTCGAAATTGTTGGGCTGCTGTTGGTCGGCATGGCTTCCATGCCGTGGATGGCGAAAATTGGCGTGCTGCTGGCCGGCGCAGGGTTCTCGCTGGTCTTCCCGGCGCTGGGTGTGGTAGCGGTAAAAGCGGTCCCGCAGCAGAATCAGGGCGCGGCGCTGGCAACCTATACGGTATTTATGGATTTGTCGCTGGGTGTCACCGGGCCTTTGGCGGGACTGGTGATGACATGGGCGGGTGTACCGGTTATCTATCTGGCGGCCGCAGGGCTGGTGGCGGTGGCGTTATTGTTAACATGGCGGCTAAAAAAACGGCCCCCGGAGGAATCTGCGGAGGCCGTATCATCGTCTTAACGATTACTGGATAACCAGCGTGTTAATGATGTTTTCTGCCGTTGTCTGTGCTTTCTGTTGATCGTCAGCAGGCAGCGTGATTTGCAGGGTCAGCAGTTGGTTGTCCACTTTGCCCAATACCACGGAGGAGTAGGCAGTCTGGCCTTTCGCTGAAATGATGCTATCTAACTGCTGAAGCGTGTGGCCTTTCAGCTCAATGGACTTGTTAGTGACCACCTGCAGCTGCGGGTCACGGCTACGCTGCTGGTCTTCCAGGCGTTTTGCCAGCACGGTCAGGTCTTCACTGGTGTCATCACCGACAATCACAATCACTGCTTTCTGGCCGGTTGCGTCAGAATAAACGTGCATATTGTTGGCCTGAGTGCCCAACTTGCCGCTCTGATCGGTCATGTCTGCCGGCAGGGAAAAACTGAGTTTGCCGTCCAGCAGGCTGACCGGTTGTCCGGCTGCGTTACTTTCTGCAGCAGCACCTTCGGCTGGCGCTTTTGTATCGCTATTATCACAGGCCGCAAGCCCCATAACCAGCAGGCCAATACCGACATATTTAACCAGATTGCGCATTGACTTCTTCCTTTCGATAAACGGCCATAACGGCTCATTCGTCCATCTTATCACAACTCGGAAAATGAACCTTTAACTCGTCTGCAATGCAGAGATTTCAGATTTATCTGCCAGTCTTTTCAGCAACATATTCAGCAACACGCCATACATTGGCAGGAAGAAAATAATACTGATCAGCACTTTGAAGCCGTAATCGACAAGCGCGATTTCCATCCAGTGCTCGGCCATAAAGGCATCCGGGCTGCGCCAGAAGGCGATAAAGAAGAATGCCAGCGTATCGCTGATGTTGCCAAACAGCGTTGAGGCCGTAGGCGCGAGCCACCAGCGACGGTTCTGACGCAGGCGGTTAAAGACGTGCACATCCAGAATTTGTCCTAGTGCGTAAGCCATAAAACTGGCGGCGGCGATACGGGCGACAAACAGATTAAAGTGCAGCAGTGCATCAAAACCTTGCCAGGAGCCCATATAGAACAGTGAAGACACGCCATACGAGATCAGCAACGCAGGAACCATCACGGCAAAGATGATACGTCTTGCCAGCGGTGCGCCAAAGATACGCACGGTCAGATCGGTGGCGAGGAAAATAAACGGAAAGCTAAACGCGCCCCAGGTGGTATGAAAACCAAAGATGGAGATCGGAAGCTGCACCAGATAGTTGCTGGAGGTGATCACCAGCAGATGAAATAGCGATAGCCAGAACAACGCTTTTACGCGCTGATTTTGTGTAAACGGAGTCATATTGTGACCTTTTTGTTGGATGGGGTGAGGGAACCCAATAAAAAACCGTCGCATGATACTGCTTTAAAAACACATTGCAATGGTTGTTTTTCACGCAATCGTTAACCTGATTGGCTTACGCCACAACAGAGCGTAAAATAACGCCGTTTTTGTATGAATGAGACTACGATGAGCGATCTGTTTACTTCTCCCGACCATACTCTTGATGCGCAGGGGCTGCGCTGCCCGGAACCCGTCATGATGGTGCGTAAAACCGTGCGCGGCATGCAGGCCGGTGAGACGCTGCTGATTGTTGCAGACGATCCGGCGACAACCCGCGATATTCCCGGCTTCTGTACGTTTATGGAACATGAGCTGGTGGCAAAAGAGACCGACTCTTTGCCATACCGCTATCTGGTGCGCAAAGGCCAGTAATCTTGTCATGCCGGATGGCGCTAGCGCTTATCCGGGCGACAAAGACTATGTAACCTGTAGGCCGGATAAGGCAACGCCGCATCCGGCACACACATTATCCTTTACGTAATAAGCGCAGCGCGTTGGCGGTCACCAGCACCGTTGCCCCCGTATCTGCCAGTACTGCCAGCCACAACCCGGTTATCCCCAGCAGCGTGGTAACCAGGAAAATCCCTTTCAGACCCAGCGCAATCGCAATATTTTGTCGAATATTGGCGTGGGTTGCGCGCGCCAGTTGGATCATTTGCACCAGACCACGAAGACGGTTATGTGTCAGGGCAGCATCGGCGGTTTCCAGTGCAACATCGGTTCCGCTACCCATGGCAATGCCGATGGTGGCGGCTTTCATTGCCGGAGCGTCGTTGATCCCATCGCCGACCATCGCCAGCGGTGACAGTTGGTTGAGCTGGGTAACGGCCCGTACCTTGTCTTCCGGTAATAGCCCCGCTTTGAATTCAAGCCCCAGTTCAGCGGCAATAGCGGCTGCCGCACGGGGATTGTCGCCGGTCAGGATCACCCCTTTCACACCGAGCTGATTCAGCTCGTTGATGGCGGTGCGGGCATCGTCGCGCAGTGTGTCCTGTAAGGCCAGTACGCCGAGTACGGCATCGTTACGCACGACCAGCACCACGGTTTGGCCTGCGCTTTCCAGTTCGCTTATCTGCCCGGCAAAGGTATCAGCAGGCTGTTTGCCCGCTGCACAAATCAGCACCCGCTCGCCGTTGACCTGTGCTTCAATCCCTGAGCCAACCAGCGCCCGCTGTTCTGTCGCCAGCGGAATACTCAGTTCACGCGTTTGTGCTTCACGGACAATGGCCTGGGCCAGTGGATGCGTTGCACCTTGTTCTACAGCAGCCGCCAGCGCCAGCAGTTCGGCTTCGTCTACCCCACTTGCCGGATGAATAGCCGTGACGCGCGGTTTACCGACGGTCAGGGTGCCGGTTTTATCAAATGCCACCTGAGTGACTCTGCCCAACTGTTCCAGTGCGGCGCCGCCTTTGATGAGCGCCCCGCGACGCGCCGCTGCGGCTAATCCGGAAGTGATTGCGGCAGGGGTTGAAATAACCAGTGCGCACGGGCAACCGATCAGCAGCAGCGTTAGGCCTTTATAAATCCATTCCTGCCAGGAAGCGGCAAACAGCAGCGGCGGTACGAGCGTGACCAGCAAGGCAATCGCCATGATGGCCGGGGTATAAATCCGGCTGAAGCGATCAATAAAACGCTCAATAGGGGCGCGACGCTCTTCGGCCTCTTCAATCAGTTTCAAAATCCGGTCAATCGCGCTGGCACCTGGCTCAGAGAGAACTTCGAGAGTGACCAGGCGGTCTACGCTGGTGGCACCTGCCGGGACTTTTTCGCCCAATGCCCGCTCAACAGGAATAGATTCCCCCGTCAATGCACTTTCATCAAAGCTGGCAAAACCAGAAACCAGTTTAGCGTCGGCGGGTAAACGTCCTCCGGCGGCAACTTCAATGATGTCGCCTGGCTGGAGGGCGTTAATGGCAACCTCTTCACGCTCGCCGTTACGCAGGCGCGTGGCGGTTTCCGGCTTCAGCGCCATTAGCGCACTGACCCCTTTGCGGGCACGGCTGGCAGCCCATCCTTCCAGGCGCTCACCAATTAAAAACAACAGTAGTACCATGGCCGCTTCCGCCGTTGCACCGATAAACAATGCCCCGATGGCGGCGACGCTCATCAGCGTTTCAATGGCAAAGTAGCTACCGGTCTTCATCAGGCGCAGCGCCTGACGTGCAATGGGGTACAGACCCACCAGTGTGGTGGCGATAAATGCTATCTGGCCGAAGGGGTGATTGAACTGCTCCAGTCCCCAACTGATGGCCATCATGATAATCAATGAAATCAGTGGCAGATTTTCTTTAAACCGTGATTCGGGAGCTTCTTCTGGCGCCTGCTCATCACGCAGGGTGTAGCCGGCCTTCTGCACTGCGCTTTCAATTTGCTGGCGGATATCGGAACCGGCATCCACCACCAGCTTTTCGGTAGCGAACAAAACCTGAACCTGGTTAACGCCGCTGACCTGGCGGACCGCATTTTCGACTTTACGCGCACAGGCCGCACAATCCATGCCTGCGACTTTCCAGGAATAGCGAGTACCTATTACGGTTGCAGAAACGGGGGGGGGGGGTGAGCAAATGCCTACACAGCAGCAGTCATCAGCTTTCTGCGGTGCAGGCGTGAGCTTGAATGAAGAAAACTGTGGGGCTTTTTTGCCATTGGCCTCTGGTGTCGACATGGCATCCTCCGGTCGATAATCATTTCGTATTAACCGGAGGATACACTCTGGAGTCGACTCCAGAGTCAAGGGTTTTTAAAGATACAGCGAACGAACAATCAGGAAATGCCCGGCGAAGTAGCACGCAGCAGCAATCGCGTTATCCGCGCGGAAACGGTAACGGTAATGGCTCCCCAGCCAGACAAAGTTGCCAATGAACAGTAATGAGGCCCCCAAAAATGCTGACAGCGCCGGAGCCGTCGGGCGGAAGAACCACAGTTCACCTGCCATCCAGACCATCATCAGAGTAATACCGACAAAGGTACATATGGCGATACGCAGTTCTTCCAGACGTGTCCAGATCACGGCGATCAGCAACGCACCTAACACCAGCAGCACCAGCGGTAAAGGCCAGAAGAACGACAGCGTCATTTGGCTGGCGAAGTAAATGGTATACAGCAGGTGTGACAGGAAAAACGCGCCAATGGCGTACAACAGACGTTGACGTGGCAATAACGTCAACGCGTCACCCAGCAGCGAGGCAAGCAAGCCGGCCAGTACCAGATAGCTGATAGCGTTAAACATTGGCGCCTGCCAGGCCAGCAGCAGCAGGAGCAATAACGTCAGGGGTTTAAAGACCCAGCGTTGCCAGACGGGCCCACGATAGGAAGCATCCACGAATAACCATGCGGAAAGACAAACAGCGATAAACGACCAAAGCATCTTAGTTCCTTGAATTCGTTATTTTTTCGTAAGCGGGGTGCTTACGGCTCTATTGACCAGTGTAGAGTCCGATACCGCCAGATGACAACACCATAACAGGCAAGGTATGCTTATTTCCGCATTTTCTGATGGGTTAATAATATGAGTAAGCCACCCCTTTTTTTTATTGTGATCATTGTCTTAATCGTTATTGCCGCGTCGTTTCGATTTGTCCAGCAGCGGCGGGAAAAAGCGGAAAATGATGCTGCACCGTTGGTACAAAAAAGGGTGGTGGTGAGTAATAAGCGAGAAAAGCCGCTAAATGACCGGCGTTCACGTCAACAGGACGTTACGCCAGCGGGCACCAGTATGCGCTATGAAGCCAGCTTCAGACCGCAAAGCGGCGGCCTGGAGCAGACGTTTCGCCTTGATGCCCAGCAGTATCATGCGTTAACGGTTGGCGACAAAGGCACACTGAGCTATAAGGGTTCGCGTTTTGTTGATTTTACGGCTGAACGTTAAGGTTTCATTTGGCTGATGCCGGATGGCGGCTTACAGGTTGTGTCGTCCCGGCGCGCTACGCGATACCGGGCAAAGTGAGCACAATTACTTCTTCAACTGGTTCTTAATCTTCTTCTGCCAGACCAGCAGTTCAAATACGCCAAACAGGAAAATACGGATTTTCTCGCCGCGGGTCATTTGCGGGCCATCTTTCGGCATGGTTGATTTCAGCAGCGCCAACTGCATGCCGTGCATCAGCACCATAAACACCAGCGCCACATTGACGAAGATATTGAGCGGACGTGGGAACGGTTGGAAAATATTCAGTAGCAGGAATGCCCAGACACACAGCATTAACAGACGTCCCAGATTAATCAGCATGTTGCTCTCCTTGTGCTTCACGTTGATACAGGCGATAAGCAACCTGCCCTGCCACTTTTTCGCGGTACAACGACCAGTTAACCGGAACCGCAGGCAGGCCGTTTTCGACTTCGCTTTCAACGTAAATATACGCTTCGTTTGCCAGCCAGCCACGAGTTTCCAGAAGTGTTAATGTTTCTTCCAGTAATCCTTTGCGAAACGGTGGATCAACAAACACCACATTATGCGGTGTACCCATCTGGGCTAAAAACGTCAGGGTGTTGGTGTTGATGACACGGGCATGTGTAGCCTTCAGCGTGGCGAGATTTTTTTGTAACTGCTGCGAAACCGCGCGATCCATCTCCAGAAGCGTGGCATCTGCCGCATAGCGGGAGAGCGCTTCCAGACCCAACGCGCCGCTTCCGGCAAAGCAATCAAGGCAACGGGCATCGACCATCACCGGGGCCAGCCAGTTAAACAGCGTTTCGCGCACACGGTCGGTTGTTGGGCGTAGACCCGGACTGTCCGGAACCGGGAGTTTACGGCCTCGCCATTGTCCGCCAATAATGCGGATCTGACCGCTGCCTGAGTGATTCGGTTTTTTCATTTCAATTATTGCTCAATCCGCTGCTGACGTGTCATTCCAGGCGGTGATGTGAGTTAAGTTAACCCGTCGCCTTTCAAGTTACCTCTTCGTTGGCTGCACTTACTCACCCGAATCACTTACTAAAGTAAGCTCATCGGGATTCGTACGCTTGCCGCCTTGACGTAACTCGAAATTCATTGGGTATAAGTGATAGACTATTTCATCATTTTTTTAGCTGCTATGTACATAGCGTTGACGCTGTGCCATGAAGCAACAGCGGGGGAGTGTAGTCGCAAATGGCGAAAGAGAAAAAACGTGGCTTTTTTTCCTGGCTGGGCTTTGGTCAAAAAGAGCAGGCACCGGAAAACGAGACAGAACTAAAAAACGAAGAGCAACAACCGGTTACTGAAGAAGCTACCGTCGTTGATGAGCCGTCACGCGCGCAGGAAACCCATAGCGAGGCGGAAACGGAAGCCTTTGCTGCCGAAGTCGTGGAAGTCACTGAACAGGTTGCGGAAATTGAAAAACTGCAGCCTGAAGAAGAACCTGTTGCTCAGCAACAGCAACCGGACGTTGAACCGGTTGTTGAATCAATCGTGGAAACACCGGTACCCGCGGCAGTGACCGAACACGAAGAATTACCGCTGCCGGAAGAGGTTAAAGCCGAAGACGTTTCACCAGAAGAGTGGCAGGCTGAAGCGGAAACCGTTGAAATTGTTGAGGCAGTTGAAGAAGAAGCTGAAAACGAGCCACAGCTAACGGATGAAGAGCTGGAAGCACAGGCGCTGGCAGCTGAAGCGGTGGACGAAATTGCTGAAGATGCCGCGATTGTTGAGCCTGCTGAAGACACGTCAGCAGCAGAAGAGGCCGTAGTAGAAGACGCTGTGCAGGAGCAGGAAAAACCGACGAAAGAAGGTTTCTTTGCGCGCCTGAAGCGTAGCCTTCTGAAAACAAAAGAAAACCTCGGTTCCGGATTTATCAGTCTGTTCCGTGGTAAAAAGATCGACGATGATCTGTTTGAAGAATTGGAAGAGCAACTGCTGATCGCCGATGTGGGCGTAGAAACAACCCGCAAGATCATTGCAAATCTGACAGAAGGCGCCAGCCGCAAGCAACTCAAAGATGCAGAAGCGTTGTACGGCCTGCTGAAAGATGAGATGGGCGAGATTCTGGCTAAAGTTGATGAACCGCTGAATGTTGAGGGTAAAACGCCATTTGTTATCTTAATGGTTGGTGTTAACGGCGTGGGTAAAACCACCACCATTGGCAAGCTGGCGCGTCAGTTTGAGCAGCAGGGTAAATCAGTGATGCTGGCGGCGGGCGATACCTTCCGTGCAGCGGCAGTAGAGCAGTTGCAGGTCTGGGGTCAGCGTAACAATATTCCGGTCATTGCTCAGCATACCGGTGCGGATTCTGCCTCCGTTATCTTTGACGCCATTCAGGCGGCGAAGGCGCGAAACGTAGACGTACTGATTGCTGATACTGCGGGTCGCTTGCAGAACAAATCGCACCTGATGGAAGAATTGAAAAAAATCGTTCGTGTGATGAAGAAGCTGGACGTTGATGCACCGCATGAAGTTATGCTGACTATCGATGCCAGTACCGGGCAGAATGCGATAAGCCAGGCCAAACTGTTCCATGAAGCGGTGGGTTTAACCGGTATCACCCTGACCAAGCTGGACGGAACGGCGAAAGGTGGGGTCATTTTCTCGGTTGCCGATCAGTTTGGCATCCCTATCCGCTATATCGGTGTGGGCGAACGTATCGAGGATTTACGTCCGTTTAAAGCGGGCGATTTTATAGAGGCACTTTTTGCCCGAGAGGATTAACAATGATTCGCTTTGAACATGTCAGCAAGGCCTATCTCGGTGGGAGACAAGCGCTGCAGGGAGTCACATTCCATATGCAGCCTGGCGAGATGGCGTTTCTGACCGGCCACTCCGGCGCGGGTAAAAGTACCCTGCTGAAGCTGATCTGTGGAATTGAACGGCCCAGTGCCGGGAAGATCTACTTCAGCGGGCACGACATCAGCCGTTTGAAAAACCGTGAAGTGCCGTTTCTGCGTCGCCAGATCGGCATGATTTTTCAGGATCACCACCTGTTGATGGACAGAACCGTCTTCGACAATGTGGCAATCCCACTGATCATTGCGGGTGCCAGCGGTGACGATATTCGTCGCCGCGTGTCGGCGGCGCTGGATAAGGTCGGACTGTTGGACAAAGCGAAGAACTTCCCGATTCAACTCTCCGGCGGTGAACAGCAGCGTGTGGGCATCGCCCGCGCGGTGGTGAACAAGCCTGCGGTACTGCTGGCGGATGAACCGACGGGGAACCTTGACGATGCACTATCAGAAGGGATCCTGCGTCTGTTCGAAGAGTTTAATCGCGTCGGGGTAACGGTATTAATGGCGACGCACGATATTGGGCTGATCTCCCGTCGTTCTTATCGGCAGCTTGTCCTGAGTGACGGACACCTGCATGGAGGCCTGGTGAATGAATAGACGCGACGCTATCAATCAAATCAAACAGTTCGGTGGACGACTGGATCGTTTCCGTAAATCGGGCGGTACGCCAGGAGAGGGCGGTCGCAACGCGCCAAAACGTGCGAAAGCGTCGCCAAAACCGAACTCACGTAAAACCAACGTCTTTAACGAGCAAGTGCGCTATGCGTTCCAGGGGGCGTTGCAGGACCTGAAAAGTAAACCGTTGGCGACGTTCCTGACGGTGATGGTTATTGCTATCTCACTGACGTTGCCAAGTGTTTGTTACATGGTCTACAAGAACGTGAACCAGGCGGCAAGCCAGTATTACCCGTCCCCGCAGATCACCGTATATCTGCAAAAAACGCTGGATGATGATGCGGCGGCACGTGTGGTGGGGCAGTTACAGGCCGAGCAGGGTGTGGAGAAAGTGAATTACCTCTCCCGTGACGATGCGCTGGGCGAATTCCGTAACTGGTCCGGCTTTGGCGGTGCGCTGGATATGCTGGAAGAGAACCCACTTCCGGCCGTGGCGGTGGTTATTCCGAAACTGGATTTTCAGGGCACGGAATCACTGAACACGCTGCGCGATCGTATTGCGCAAATCAACGGTATTGATGAAGTACGCATGGATGACAGCTGGTTTGCGCGACTGGCTGCGTTAACGGGCCTGGTCGGTCGTGTGTCAGCGATGATTGGCGTGCTGATGGTCGCGGCGGTCTTCCTGGTCATCGGTAACAGTGTGCGTCTGAGCATTTTTGCGCGTCGCGATACCATTAACGTGCAGAAACTGATTGGTGCAACGGATGGATTTATCCTGCGCCCGTTCCTCTACGGTGGCGCACTGCTCGGTTTTTCTGGCGCATTTCTTTCACTGATTTTGTCAGAAATTCTGGTGATGCGGCTGTCGTCAGCGGTTACGGAAGTGGCGCAAATTTTCGGAACAAAGTTTGATATCAATGGCTTATCATTCGATGAGTGCCTGCTACTCCTGCTGGTATGCTCAATGATTGGCTGGGTGGCAGCCTGGCTTGCCACGGTTCAACATTTACGCCACTTTACCCCCGATTAAAAAATCTCTGGTATAATCTTTCCCTGCACTGAGTAGTTCGCTCTGCAGGGAAAGAGCCCTGTTTTCTCTTCCCGGCGCATTCATCGTGATGTCACATTTTGTGCGTAATTTATACACATTACGACATGGAACTTGTGGATAAAATCACTGTCTGATAAAAGATTGAATGATATTCTCGTTGCTCATAAGCTCTGGCATGGTTGTTGCTATTGGTTTTTACCCACGCCAGATGACAAAGATTGAGAGGATTTGAATGACCAAAGAAATGCAAAATTTAGCTTTAGCCCCTGTTGGTAACCTGGAGTCTTACATCCGGGCTGCGAACGCGTGGCCGATGTTGTCGGCTGACGAGGAGCGGCTACTTGCTGAAAAGCTGCATTACCAGGGCGATCTGGAAGCAGCTAAAACGCTGATCCTGTCTCACCTGCGCTTTGTTGTTCATGTTGCTCGTAACTACGCGGGCTATGGCCTGCCGCAGGCGGATCTGATTCAGGAAGGTAATATCGGCCTGATGAAAGCCGTGCGTCGTTTCAACCCGGAAGTGGGTGTACGCCTGGTTTCTTTCGCCGTGCATTGGATCAAAGCTGAGATCCACGAATACGTTCTGCGAAACTGGCGTATCGTGAAAGTCGCGACCACCAAAGCACAGCGCAAGCTGTTCTTTAACCTGCGCAAAACCAAGCAGCGTCTGGGCTGGTTTAATCAGGATGAAGTGGAAATGGTTGCCCGCGAGCTGGGGGTTTCCAGCAAAGACGTGCGTGAAATGGAATCCCGTATGGCGGCGCAGGACATGACGTTTGACATGTCTTCGGACGACGAGTCCGACAGCCAGCCGATGGCCCCGGTTCTGTATCTGCAGGATAAATCCTCCAACTTTGCTGATGGCATTGAAGAGGATAACTGGGAGGATCAGGCCGCGAACAAGCTGACTCACGCAATGGAAGGTCTGGACGAGCGTAGCCAGGATATTATCCGCGCCCGCTGGCTGGACGAAGACAACAAGTCTACGTTGCAGGAACTGGCCGATCGCTACGGCGTTTCCGCTGAACGTGTTCGCCAGCTTGAAAAGAACGCGATGAAAAAACTGCGCGCCGCAATCGAAGCGTAACTTTCCAGCAAACTCTGGAAGTACCAATAAACCCTGGATGAAAATCCGGGGTTTTTTGTTTTTATCTCTCCTCTTCTCTCCTGACGTTTATGCTTTTTGTCATCAAGTTGTTATCTGCATGTCAAATTTAGCTATTCCAAAATAATAAAAATCGGGTATGTTTTAGCAGAGTATGCTGCTAAAGCACGAGTGGCTATCCAATAATCGATATAAAGTGCTGAACAACAACATCACAACACACGTAATAACCACAATAATGGGGATTGTCAGGATGAATATGAAGGGTAAAGCGTTATTGGCAGGATGTATCGCCCTGTCTTTGAGCAATATGGCCTTTGCTAAGGATATTAAAGTTGCCGTCGTCGGCGCGATGTCCGGCCCGGTGGCGCAGTATGGCGATCAGGAATTTACCGGCGCAGAACAGGCCATTGCAGATATCAACGCCAGGGGCGGTGTGAAAGGTGACAAACTGGTTATGGTGAAATATGACGATGCCTGTGACCCGAAGCAAGCGGTAGCGGTTGCTAACAAAGTGGTCAACGACGGGATTAAATACGTTATCGGCCACCTGTGCTCATCGTCCACTCAACCTGCATCAGATATCTATGAAGACGAAGGTATTCTGATGATCACCCCTGCGGCAACGGCACCGGAACTGACCGCGCGCGGCTATAAACTGGTGATGCGTACCACCGGTCTGGATTCCGATCAGGGCCCAACGGCCGCCAAATATATCGTTGAAAAAGTGAAACCGAAACGCATTGCTATCGTTCACGACAAACAGCAGTACGGCGAAGGCCTGGCGCGCTCCGTGCAGGACAACCTCAAGAAAGCCAACGCTGACGTGGTGTTCTTCGACGGGATCACCGCCGGTGAGAAAGACTTCTCTACGCTGGTGGCACGTCTGAAGAAAGAGAACATCGACTTTGTTTACTACGGCGGTTACCACCCGGAAATGGGGCAGATCCTGCGCCAGGCACGCGCTGCGGGCCTGAAAACCCAGTTTATGGGACCAGAAGGGGTCGCGAACGTGTCGCTGTCTAACATTGCGGGTGAATCGGCAGAAGGTTTGCTGGTGACTAAGCCGAAGAACTACGACCAGGTGCCGGCGAACAAACCGATTGTGGATGCTATTAAAGCCAAGAAACAGGATCCGAGCGGCGCATTCGTATGGACCACCTACGCCGCGCTGCAGTCTTTGCAGGCCGGTCTGAACCAGTCTGACGATCCGGCTGAAATTGCCAAATACCTGAAAGCAAACTCAGTGGAAACCGTAATGGGGCCGCTGTCATGGGATGCGAAAGGCGACCTGAAAGGCTTCGAATTTGGCGTGTTTGATTGGCATGCTAACGGCACAGCTACAGATGCTAAGTGAGTAACTGCCCGGTGGCGCTTTGCTTACCGGGCCTACAACGAGCACTTTGTTGGCCGGGTAGCGTCAGCGCCTCCCGGCTTTCTTTTAGCGCTTCTCCCAGCCATTCTCCTGGGCCGTAAATCCTAACGCCTGCATAAACGCCGCCATCACGCTGCGGTCTTCAACACCAACATCCGCCATCCACCATGAACTTACGTCCGGGTTTTCGCGGAGAGTTTCTTCAACCAAATACTGTCCAACGCCGCGGCGACGGGTGATATCGCGCACACGTAAGGAATCCAGTGCACCTTGCGTACCGCTCAGGGTGACGCGTACTGCGCCAAGCAGGCGCTCGTTAAAGCGTGCGGCATAGATCCGGTGCGTTTCATCTACGCTTAATGACGAGGCGGAATATTCCGGCCAGATTTTGCCAAGATCGATGAGATCCTGAGCACTAAAGTTTTCTAAACGAACGATGGTCAGCTTCATTTACAGCATGTCCAAATCACAAAAGATGGAATCAGTGTACCGAAATAATTCACCCGGACGCTTTCTCTTTTTTATGCGATTAACCAGGTTAATCGTTTTGTGGCAACAGCAATGGCAGTTTGAAACAGCAAAGATTGAAAAACAGGCAGAATAATACCCTGGAATGCAGCATTTTATTCGGCTCTTTGTACCGTTATTTTATGCTGACAAATGCACTTTTTTTTGTTTATCTATAGTGAAAAGCAGAATATTATCTTTTCTTAATAGACTGAAATATAGAGATTTTAGCCTGATTTTGCTTAAAAGACTGTGCTAAACCATTAATGAGACTGGTAAAAATAGTACAGTTCAAAAAAGCATAGCCTGCTTTTTAACCACATAAATACAAAATAAATACACACAGTCATTCAAGGTGCATCAATGTGAACGCACGTAGCCAACACCGAGGCAGCTTGAAGGATGAAGTGTTACATCATCACGAATGGGGATTCAGGTAATGAAACGGAATGCGAAAACAATCATCGCAGGGGTGATAGCACTGACAATGTCGCACGCTGTCATGGCGGAGGATATCAAGGTCGCTGTTGTTGGCGCGATGTCAGGTCCGGTCGCGCAGTGGGGCGATATGGAATTTAATGGCGCACGTCAGGCGATTAAAGATATCAATGCCAAAGGTGGGATCAAAGGCGACAAGCTGGTAGCCGTGGAATATGACGATGCCTGCGATCCAAAACAGGCCGTTGCCGTCGCGAACAAAATCGTCAATGACGGCATTCAGTATGTGATAGGACATCTGTGCTCATCGTCGACTCAACCGGCATCAGATATTTACGAAGACGAAGGCATTCTGATGATTTCTCCGGGAGCGACTAACCCGGAACTGACGCAGCGTGGTTATGCGCACATCATGCGCACCGCGGGTCTGGACTCCTCTCAGGGGCCGACTGCCGCAAAATACATCCTGGAGAAGGTGAAGCCACAGCGTATCGCCATCATTCATGACAAACAGCAGTACGGTGAAGGCCTGGCGCGTTCGGTGCAGGACAGCCTGAAAGCAGGTAAAGCCAACATCGTCTTCTTTGATGGGATCACCGCCGGGGAGAAAGATTTTTCTGCGCTGATCGCCCGCCTGAAAAAAGAAAATATCGACTTCGTTTATTACGGTGGCTACTACCCGGAAATGGGGCAAATGCTGCGTCAGGCGCGATCAGTTGGCCTGAAGACGCAGTTTATGGGGCCAGAGGGCGTGGGAAATGCCTCACTGTCTAACATTGCCGGTGATGCCGCTGAAGGCATGCTGGTGACCATGCCAAAACGCTATGACCAGGACCCGGCTAACAAAGCTATCGTTGATGCGCTCAACGCTGACAAGAAAGATCCGACCGGACCTTACGTATGGATCACCTACGCAGCCGTACAGTCACTGGCGACAGCGATGGATCGTAGCGGCAGCAAAGAGCCGTTGGACCTGGTGAAAGATCTGAAAGCACACGGGGCTGATACCGTGATTGGGCCGCTGAAATGGGACGAAAAAGGCGATTTGAAGGGATTTGAGTTTGGTGTCTTCCAGTGGCACGCGGATGGTTCATCGACTGTCGCGAAGTAATACCTGAAGACGCGTTATCCCACCGCCCGTGCAAAACGGGCGGGTTTAAAAAGGTTACCTTATGTCCGAGCAGTTCCTCTATTTCTTGCAGCAGATGTTTAACGGCGTCACGCTGGGAAGCACCTACGCGCTGATCGCCATTGGCTACACGATGGTGTACGGCATTATCGGCATGATCAACTTCGCCCATGGCGAGGTGTATATGATCGGCAGTTATGTCTCCTTTATGATCATTGCTGCGCTAATGATGATGGGTATTGATTCCAGCTGGCTGCTGGTTGCCGCGGGATTCGTCGGTGCCATTGTGATTGCCAGCGCCTACGGCTGGAGCATTGAACGGGTGGCATATCGGCCCGTACGCAGCTCCAAGCGGCTGATTGCGCTGATTTCCGCCATCGGGATGTCTATCTTCCTGCAAAACTACGTCAGTCTGACGGAAGGCTCACGCGACGTGGCGCTGCCTAGCCTGTTTAACGGTCAGTGGACTGTTGGCAGCAGTGAAAACTTCTCTGCGTCCATCACCACCATGCAGCTGGTTATCTGGATTGTGACCTTCCTTGCGATGCTGGCGCTGACGCTGTTTATCCGCTATTCGCGTATGGGACGCGCCTGTCGTGCCTGCGCGGAAGATCTGAAAATGGCCAGCCTGCTCGGTATTAACACTGACCGCGTGATCGCGCTGACTTTTGTGATTGGCGCAGCAATGGCGGCGGTAGCAGGTGTATTGCTTGGACAGTTCTACGGTGTAATTAACCCCTATATTGGCTTTATGGCCGGAATGAAAGCCTTTACCGCGGCGGTTCTTGGCGGTATCGGTAGCATTCCTGGGGCGATGATCGGCGGCCTGATTCTGGGCGTGGCGGAAGCGCTCTCCTCTGCTTATCTGAGTACGGAATACAAAGATGTGGTGTCATTCGCACTGCTGATTCTGGTGCTGCTGGTAATGCCGACCGGTATTCTGGGTCGCCCGGAGGTAGAGAAAGTATGAAACCGATGCATTTTGCAATGGCGCTGCTTTCAGCGGTCATGTTTTTCATCCTGGCGGGCGTCTTCATGGGCGTTCAACTGGAACTGGATGGCACGAAGCTGGTGGTGGATACCGCTGCGGATATTCGCTGGCAGTGGGTGTTCATCGGTACTGGCGTGGTCTTTCTTTTCCAACTGCTGCGTCCCGTTTTCCAGAAGAGCCTGAAGAGCGTCTCCGGACCGAAGTTCATTCTGCCGGCGATTGATGGCTCAACTGTTAAACAGAAGCTGTTCCTGGTGGCGCTGCTGGTCATTGCTGTTGCATGGCCATTTATGGTGTCGCGCGGCACGGTGGATATCGCTACGCTGACGATGATTTATATCATCCTCGGCCTCGGCTTAAACGTGGTGGTCGGCCTTTCCGGCTTGCTGGTGCTGGGCTACGGCGGCTTCTATGCCATTGGGGCGTATACCTTTGCGCTGCTGAACCACTATTACGGTCTTGGTTTCTGGACCTGTTTGCCGCTGGCGGGACTGGTATCGGCGGCGGCAGGTTTCCTGCTTGGCTTCCCGGTTCTGCGTCTGCGCGGCGACTACCTGGCAATAGTGACCTTAGGCTTTGGCGAAATCGTGCGCATCCTGTTGCTCAATAATACTGAAGTCACCGGTGGCCCGAACGGTATCAGCCAGATCCCTAAACCCACCTTTTTCGGTCTGGAATTCAGCCGTAGCGCCCGTGAAGGCGGCTGGGATACCTTCAGCAACTTCTTTGGTGTGAAATACGATCCCTCTGACCGTGTGATTTTCCTCTACCTGGTGGCGCTGCTGCTGGTGGTCTTCTCGCTGTTTGTCATCAACCGCCTGTTGCGTATGCCGCTGGGCCGTGCATGGGAAGCGCTGCGTGAAGATGAAATTGCCTGTCGTTCACTGGGCTTAAACCCTACGCGCATCAAGCTGACCGCCTTTACCATCAGCGCTGCGTTTGCCGGTTTTGCCGGAACGCTGTTTGCCGCGCGTCAGGGTTTCGTCAGTCCGGAATCTTTCACCTTTGCCGAGTCGGCCTTTGTGCTGGCGATTGTCGTGCTGGGGGGGATGGGATCGCAGTTTGCGGTGATCCTGGCGGCCATCCTGCTGGTGGTCTCACGTGAACTGATGCGTGATTTCAATGAATACAGCATGTTAATGCTGGGTGGTTTGATGGTGCTGATGATGATCTGGCGTCCGCAGGGCTTGCTGCCGATGACCCGTCCACAGTTGAAGCTGAAAAACGGGGAAGCAAAAGGAGAGCAGGCATGAGTCAGCCATTATTATCGGTTAGCGGCCTGATGATGCGTTTTGGCGGCCTGCTGGCAGTCAACAATGTGTCTTTGGATTTGCATAAAAAAGAGATTGTCTCTCTGATTGGCCCGAACGGCGCGGGGAAAACCACGGTCTTCAACTGCCTGACCGGGTTTTATAAGCCGACCGGCGGGACGATTAAGTTGCGCGACCAGCACCTTGAAGGGCTGCCGGGCCAGCAAATTGCGCGTATGGGCGTGGTGCGTACCTTCCAGCATGTGCGTCTGTTTCGCGAAATGACAGTGATTGAAAACCTGCTGGTGGCGCAGCATCAGCAACTGAAAGCAGGCGTTTTCTCCGGGCTGCTAAAAACCCCGGCTTTTCGCCGCGCGCAGGATGAAGCGCTGGACCGCGCTGCCACCTGGCTTGATCGTATCGGTCTGCTGCAGCATGCTAACCGGCAGGCGAGCAACCTGGCCTATGGTGACCAGCGCCGTCTTGAGATTATCCGTTGCATGGTCACTCAGCCGGAAATTCTGATGCTCGATGAACCTGCAGCGGGTCTTAACCCGAAAGAAACCAAAGAGCTGGATGAGCTGATTGCCGAACTGCGCAACCATCACAACACCACCATTTTGCTGATTGAACACGACATGAAGCTGGTGATGGGCATTTCAGACCGTATTTACGTGGTGAACCAGGGGACGCCGCTGGCGAACGGGACACCGGAGCAGATTCGTAACAACCCGGACGTGATCCGCGCCTATTTAGGTGAAGCATAATGGTGGTGAGGCATAAGATGGAAAAAGTCATGTTGTCTTTTGACAACGTCAACGCCCACTACGGCAAGATCCAGGCACTGCACGATGTCAGCTTGTACATCAATCAGGGTGAAATCGTGACGCTTATCGGTGCCAACGGTGCGGGGAAAACCACGCTGCTCGGAACGCTGTGCGGCGATCCTCGGGCAACAAGTGGGCGTATTGTCTTTGATGGTAAAGATATTACCGACTGGCAGACGGCAAAAATTATGCGTGAAGCGGTGGCGATTGTCCCGGAAGGGCGTCGCGTATTTTCCCGTATGACGGTAGAAGAGAACCTGGCGATGGGGGGCTTTTTTGCCGAGCGTGACCAGTTTCAGGAGCGTATCCAATGGGTATACGACCTGTTTCCACGTCTGCATGAGCGTCGTATCCAGCGTGCGGGAACCATGTCTGGTGGTGAACAGCAAATGCTGGCGATAGGCCGGGCTTTGATGAGCCAGCCGCGTTTGTTGCTGCTTGATGAGCCGTCTCTGGGGCTGGCACCGATCATTATCCAGCAGATCTTTAACACCATTGAGCAATTGCGCGAGCAGGGGATGACGATTTTCCTCGTCGAACAAAACGCTAACCAGGCACTGAAACTCGCTGACCGTGGCTACGTGCTGGAAAACGGTCACGTGGTGCTGGAAGACACCGGCGATGCGCTACTGGCTAACGAAGCGGTGCGCAGCGCGTATCTGGGCGGTTAGTCCTCTGCGACAATGCAGGATAGCGGCGCATCAGCGTCGCCATCCTGCATGTTGTTCACAAGCGGCATCGTATCTATACGTGTCTCAGCTCCCACTTTCCCTTCTCGTAACCTTCACCGCCTTGCCATCTCTCTGTCGCCTTACTATCTTTTTTTTGTAATAAAAAAGTTATTTTTCTGTCATTCGAGCATGTCATGTTACCCCCGCGAGCATAAAACGCGTGATATCGCGCATCCGGCACAACAAGAGAGATAACCGATGATATCGTTACGACACACAGCTTTAGGACTGGCACTTAGCCTGGCATTTGCAGGTCCGGCACTGGCAGTTACCACCATTCCGTTCTGGCATTCAATGGAAGGTGAACTGGGTAAAGAAGTTGATTCACTGGCGCAACGTTTTAATGAGGCTCATCCTGACTACAAAATTGTTCCGCAGTATAAAGGCAACTATGAGCAGAGTCTGAGCGCAGGTATTGCCGCCTTCCGTACCGGAAACGCACCTGCGCTGCTGCAGGTCTATGAAGTCGGTACCGCAACGATGATGGCCTCCAAAGCCATTAAACCGGTCTACGAAGTGTTTAAAGAGGCCGGGATTAACTTTGATGAATCTCAGTTCGTGCCGACGGTTTCAGGTTATTACACCGACTCTAAAACCGGACACTTGCTCTCTCAGCCGTTTAACAGTTCCACCCCGGTGCTGTACTACAACAAAGACGCCTTCAAAAAAGCCGGTTTAGATCCTGAGCAACCGCCGAAAACCTGGCAGGATCTGGCGGAATACACCGCGAAGCTGAAAGCCGCAGGTATGAAGTGCGGGTATGCCAGCGGCTGGCAGGGCTGGATCCAGATTGAAAACTTCAGCGCCTGGAACGGATTACCGGTCGCGACTAAAAATAACGGTTTTGACGGTACTGATGCAGTACTGGAGTTCAACAAGCCGGAGCAGGTGAAACATATCGCCCTGCTGGAAGCGCTGAATAAAAAGGGCGATTTCAGCTACTTCGGGCGTAAAGATGAATCCACCGAGAAGTTCTATAACGGTGATTGTGCCATTACCACCGCGTCTTCTGGCTCCCTGGCTGACATCCGTCACTACGCGAAATTCAACTATGGCGTCGGCATGATGCCGTACGATGCCGATGTGAAGGGCGCGCCGCAGAACGCGATTATCGGTGGGGCCAGTCTGTGGGTGATGCAGGGTAAAGACAAAGCAACCTACCAGGGCGTCGCGGAGTTCCTCAACTTCCTGGCGAAACCTGAAATTGCTGCTGAATGGCATCAGAAAACAGGTTATTTGCCCATCACTACCGCCGCCTACGATCTGACCCGTGAGCAGGGGTTCTATGATAAGAACCCAGGCGCGGATATCGCCACCCGTCAGATGCTGAACAAGCCGCCGTTGCCGTTCACTAAAGGGCTGCGCCTGGGCAATATGCCGCAGATCCGTACCATCGTGGATGAAGAGCTGGAAAGTGTATGGACCGGGAAGAAAACCCCGCAACAGGCGCTGGATGCTGCCGTTGAACGTGGCAACCAGTTGCTGCGCCGCTTTGAGCAATCGACTAAATCGTAATGTGACATGCCGGGTGGAGGCTTCGCTTTACACGGTCTACAAATGCGCGTAGGCCGGATAAGCGTAGCGCCATCTGGCGCTGTTCAGGAATAAAACCTTCATGTCCTCATCCCGTCCGGTGTTCCGCTCGCGTTGGCTTCCCTATCTACTGGTTGCCCCGCAGTTGGTCATCACCGTTATTTTCTTTATCTGGCCTGCCGGTGAAGCGCTGTGGTACTCACTGCAAAGCGTTGATCCCTTTGGTCTTTCCAGTCAGTTTGTCGGGCTGGATAACTTCGTCGCGCTGTTCCATGACCCGTACTACCTTGATTCGTTCTGGACCACTATCAAGTTCAGCGCGTTGGTTACGGTAAGCGGCCTGTTGGTGTCGTTATTTTTTGCCGCGTTGGTGAATTACGTGGTACGCGGAAGCCGTTTTTATCAAACGCTGATGCTGTTGCCCTACGCCGTTGCGCCCGCGGTTGCCGCCGTGCTGTGGATCTTTCTGTTCAACCCAGGACGTGGGCTGATTACCCATTTTCTCGCTGAATTTGGCTATGACTGGAACCATGCGCAAAACAGCGGTCAGGCGATGTTTCTGGTGGTGTTTGCATCGGTCTGGAAGCAGATTAGTTACAACTTCCTGTTTTTCTTTGCCGCACTGCAGTCGATCCCGCGTTCACTGATCGAAGCGGCTGCAATTGATGGCGCAGGGCCGATTCGCCGCTTCTTTAAGCTGGCGCTACCGCTAATTGCACCGGTGAGCTTTTTTCTGCTGGTGGTGAACCTGGTTTACGCCTTCTTTGACACCTTCCCGGTGATCGATGCTGCGACAGCGGGCGGGCCGGTGCAGGCTACCACCACGCTAATTTATAAAATCTATCGTGAAGGTTTTGTCGGACTGGATCTCTCCGCATCAGCCGCGCAGTCGGTAGTGCTGATGTTCCTCGTCATTATTTTGACGGTGGTGCAGTTCCGCTATGTGGAAAGTAAGGTGCGTTACCAATGATTGAGAATCGTCGCGGGCTGACAATATTCAGCCATACCATGTTGATTCTGGGGATCATGGTGATCTTGTTTCCGCTGTACGTCGCGTTTGTTGCGGCGACGCTGGATAACAAAGCGGTGTTTGAAACGCCGATGACGCTGGTACCCGGCACACAACTGCTGGAAAACATGAAATACATCTGGGTCAATGGTGTGGGGGTGAATAGCGCACCGTTCTGGCTGATGATGCTCAACAGTTTCATCATGGCATTCAGTATTACGGTGGGAAAAATCACCGTCTCTATGCTGTCCGCGTTTGCCATTGTCTGGTTTCGCTTTCCTCTGCGTAACCTGTTCTTCTGGATGATTTTTATCACCCTGATGCTGCCGGTGGAGGTGCGTATCTTCCCGACGGTGGAGGTTATCGCCAACCTGAAGATGCTCGACAGTTATGCGGGTCTGACGTTGCCGCTCATGGCATCGGCTACCGCGACATTCCTGTTCCGTCAGTTCTTTATGACGCTACCAGATGAACTGGTAGAAGCGGCGCGTATTGACGGTGCGTCGCCGATGCGTTTTTTCCGCGATATCGTGCTGCCGCTGTCGAAAACCAATCTGGCGGCACTGTTCGTGATCACCTTTATCTACGGCTGGAATCAATATCTGTGGCCGTTGTTAATTATTACCGACGTTAACCTGGGCACCGCCGTAGCAGGCATCAAAGGCATGATCGCTACCGGTGAAGGCACTACCCAATGGAACCAGGTGATGGCAGCCATGCTGCTGACGCTCATCCCTCCGGTAATCATCGTGTTAGCCATGCAACGTGCCTTCGTACGCGGCCTGGTCGATAGTGAGAAATAAAAATGGCTGGTTTAAAACTACAGGCAGTAACCAAAAGCTGGGACGGCAAAACCCAGGTGATTAAACCGCTGACGCTGGACGTCGCGGACGGGGAATTCATTGTGATGGTAGGCCCATCCGGTTGCGGTAAGTCTACACTGCTGCGAATGGTCGCCGGTCTGGAGCGGGTGAGCGGCGGCGATATCTGGATTGATAATAAGCGTGTCACCGAAATGGAACCGAAAGATCGTGGTATTGCGATGGTGTTCCAGAACTATGCACTCTACCCGCATATGAGCGTGGAAGAAAACATGGCCTGGGGACTGAAGATTCGGGGAATGGGCAAGGAGCATATTGCCGAGCGGGTGAAAGAGGCGGCGCGTATTCTTGAGCTGGGCGAACTGCTCAAACGCCGTCCGCGTGAACTTTCTGGCGGCCAGCGTCAGCGTGTGGCGATGGGGCGGGCGATTGTCCGTGATCCGGCGGTTTTCCTGTTCGATGAACCGCTTTCAAACCTTGATGCAAAGCTGCGTGTGCAGATGCGTCTTGAGTTACAACATCTGCATCGCCGACTGAAAACCACCTCGTTGTACGTTACCCACGATCAGGTTGAGGCGATGACGCTGGCCCAGCGGGTACTGGTGATGAACAAGGGCATTGCTGAACAGATTGGCACGCCAGTGGAAGTCTACGAAAAACCGGCCAGCCGCTTTGTGGCGAGCTTTATCGGCAGTCCGGCCATGAACTTACTTGATGGGCACATCAGCGCCACAGGCAGCCATTTTGAGCTGGAGAGCGGCATGTCATTGCCCCTCGGTAAGGATTATTCTCGCTTCATTGGGCGTAACATGACGCTGGGTATCCGCCCGGAGCATATTGCGCTAAGCTCGCAGGCCGAAGGCGGTGTGCCGCTGGTGTTAGATACGCTGGAAATGCTGGGCGCAGATAACCTGGCACACGGACGTTGGGGTGAGCAAAAGCTGGTGGTGCGACTGGCGCATCAGCATCGCCCGACGGCAGGCAGCACGCTATGGTTGCATCTGCCAGACAATCATTTGCATCTCTTTGATGGCGAAACAGGACAACGCGTATGAGTAACTGGCCTTATCCCCATATTGTCGCCCATCGTGGTGGCGGTAAGTTGGCTCCGGAAAATACCCTGGCGGCGATTGACATGGGGGCGCGATACGGGCACACCATGATTGAATTCGATGCCAAATTGTCGAAAGACGGTGAGATCTTTCTGCTGCATGACGACAATCTGGAACGTACCAGCAACGGCTGGGGCGTTGCGGGCGAACTGAACTGGCAGGATCTTCTGCGTGTTGATGCCGGCGGCTGGTTTAGCGGTGAGTTTAAAGGCGAGCCATTGCCGCTGCTCTCCCAGGTGGCAGAGTGCTGCCGCCAGCATGGCATGATGGCGAATATTGAGATCAAACCGACCACGGGAACCGGAACGCTCACCGGGAAAGTCGTGGCACTGGCCGCGCGTGAACTGTGGTCGGGAATGACGCCACCGCTGCTGTCATCTTTTGAAATTGATGCGCTTGAAGCGGCGCAGCAGGCGGTGCCTGAGCTGCCGCGTGGTTTGCTGCTAGATGAGTGGCGTGATGACTGGCGAGAGCTCACCACCCGGTTGGGCTGTGTCTCTATTCATCTTAATCATAAGCTGCTGGATGAGGCGCGTGTGGATGCGTTGCGCGATGCGGGGCTGCGGATTCTGGTGTATACCGTCAACCGACCCCAGCGCGCGGCAGAACTGCTACGCTGGGGAGTAGACTGCATCTGTACCGATGCGATTGATGTCATCGGACCTGATTTTCAGCCCAGTTAAGGTCCAAGCGTTTTTAACGGGACATTAGGTTGCGGCGTGCTGGACGGTTTTAGCATGTCGCCATTCTTTTTTTCCGGCAGCATCTGTTGCTGTTTATTCAGCGAGTTGTCCGGGTTATGCGTTCCGCTTAACATCCCGCCATTGCTGTTGGGCAGCATTTGCTGCTGGCCGGAATTCAACTCACCTGGCTGAGACTGACGTACTCGCTGGGAGTTGGTGTTGATTTGGTTTTCCATATGCTGTTGCTGCATGCGTGTCTGCGTTTGCAACTGCTGGTTGAGCATCCCTTTCTGCTGAATTTGCTGCGTTTGCATTTGTGTTTGCATACGCTGTTGACTCGGGATCTGATAACCGGGTTGATTCGGGTTATTCATGGTGTTGATTGGCTGTGCAAAGCCTGCAAACGGCAATAGCATGGCTAAAAGTAAGAGTCGTTTCATCGCTTTTCTCCTCTCGGGGATCTCTTAAGTTTACTCCTTTCTCACCGTTACGATGATTATTTCAGAGTTATGCACCAGGCTTAATGGGGGCCGACCCCGTACATCTGGAGAATAACGATGATAAAACCGACGTTTTTACGCCGGGTAGCCATTGCTGCTCTGCTCTCAGGAAGTTGTTTTAGCGTTGCTGCTGCACCGGCTGCGCCGCCACCGGTATCCTATGGTGTTGAAGAAGATGTGTTCCATCCTGTGCGTGCGCAGCAGGGGATGGTGGCTTCCGTGGATGCGCTGGCCACGCAGGTTGGGGTTGATATTCTCAGGCAGGGCGGTAATGCCGTCGATGCTGCCGTCGCCGTGGGTTATGCGCTGGCGGTGACGCATCCGCAGGCGGGTAACCTGGGCGGTGGTGGCTTTATGATGCTGCGCACCAAAGACGGGAAGACGACAGCAATTGATTTCCGTGAAATGGCGCCAGCTGGTGCGACTCGCGATATGTTCCTTGATGAACAGGGTAACGCCGATGCTAAAAAGTCACTAACTTCGCATCTGGCTTCCGGTACGCCCGGCACCGTGGCGGGGTTTTCGCTGGCCCTGGATAAGTACGGTACGCTGCCGTTGAATAAAGTGGTGCGCCCGGCGATGAAGCTGGCGGAAGAGGGATTTGTGGTTAACGACGCACTGGCCGACGATTTGAAAACCTACGGCAGCGAAGTCATCCCCAACCATGAAAATAGCAAAGCTATTTTCTGGAAAGATGGTGAGCCGTTGAAAAAGGGCGATAAGCTGGTACAGAAGAACCTGGCAAAAAGCCTGGAGATGATTGCTGAGAGTGGCCCTGATGCGTTTTATAAAGGGGCTATTGCCGATCAGATAGCCGAGGAGATGAAGAAGAATGGCGGGCTGATCACCAAAGCGGACTTAGCTGACTACAAAGCCGTAGAGCGTGCGCCAATCAGCGGTGACTACCGTGGTTATCAGGTCTTCTCGATGCCGCCTCCATCTTCCGGGGGGATTCATATCGTTCAGATCCTCAACATTCTCGAAAACTTCGATATGAAAAAGTACGGGTTTGGCAGCGCCGATGCCATGCAGGTAATGGCTGAAGCAGAAAAATATGCCTATGCTGACCGTTCCGAGTATCTTGGCGATCCGGATTTTGTGAAAGTGCCGTGGCAGGCGCTGACCAACAAAGCTTATGCTAAATCGCTTGCCGATCAGATTGATATCAACAAAGCGAAGCCTTCCAGCCAAATCAAGCCTGGCAAACTTGCTCCCTATGAAAGTAACCAGACCACTCACTTCTCGGTGGTAGATAAAGACGGGAATGCCGTGGCGGTGACTTACACCCTGAATACCACCTTCGGAACCGGCATTGTGGCGGGTAACACCGGCATTCTGCTCAATAACGAAATGGATGATTTCTCTGCTAAACCGGGTGTGCCGAACGTTTACGGGTTGGTGGGTGGCGATGCCAACGCCGTCGGACCGAAGAAACGTCCGTTGTCGTCGATGTCGCCGACTATTGTGGTGAAAGACGGGAAAACCTGGTTGGTTACCGGCAGCCCTGGCGGGAGTCGAATTATCACTACCGTACTGCAAATGGTGGTCAACAGCATTGATTTTGGGATGAACGTCGCTGAAGCCACCAACGCTCCGCGCTTCCACCATCAGTGGTTGCCGGATGAACTGCGCGTTGAAAAAGGTTTTAGCCCTGACACCGTCAAGCTGCTGGAGCAGAAAGGACAGAAAGTGGTGCTGAAAGAAGCAATGGGCAGCACGCAGAGCATTATGGTTGGACCTGATGGCGCACTGTACGGTGCGTCCGACCCGCGTTCTGTGGATGATTTAACAGCAGGATATTGATGGTATTGCCGGGTCTGCCGTTGAGACAGGCCCGGCGAGTGCTTCCTGGCGGTTTCTTACCCGTTATTTCACGCGCGCCATAAAGTAAGCATCAACGTACTCACCGTTGCGCAGGCCATATTTCTTGCCGGTGCCTTCGATTTCAAAGCCGTACTTCTTATAGACTGCGACCGCAGGCTCATTATCGACAAACACGGTTAACTCAATGCGATCGACGCGCAGCCAGTTGTCGCACATGTCGATCATTGTGCGAATCAGGGCGCTGGCAACCCCGCGGTTTTGCCAACGAGCGTCAACACAAATACCAAAATCAGCGACGTGGCTGCGGCGCGGGCGTTGGGCGACTGCAATGGAAAGATGTCCCACGACGATATCATCAATGCAGGCAACCAGCTGCTTGACGCCGGGCTGCTCGGCGAGTCGCACTTGCCACATCTCCATGGAAGGATGAGGAACCTGTAGCGTGTTGTGGTACACCTCCGGCTGCGCATGGATTTGACGAATGGCGTCGTAATCTTTTGGTTCAGCGTGGCGTATCACTATCTCAGTCATTCCTTATCTCCTTCAGGGGTAATTGTGCATTTACACTCGCTGAGATTAAAAAATCCGTCAACTGCATTTTTTTGCAAAAATAAGTAGACAAGTGCGAATGAGAATGATTATTATTGCTCTGCGTTCAGGGGAACCCCTACGGAGAACCTGAAAGCACGACATTGCTCACATTGCTTCCAGTATTACTTTAGCCAGCCTTGCGCTGGCTTTTTTTTGTTTTGTTTCAGCCTGGCTTACTTGTCACTTTGTCCCCGGGAAGTGCTCGTGCTCCTCACGTACATTGAGTACGCTCCGGGCCCTGCGCGCTTGCCGTGAACAAACTGACGGCGACGCCGACGGCCGATCTTTTCGTTTTGTAGGCCGGATGAGGCTTCGCCGCCCTCCGGCAAAGAATCCAACATTCAGTCTCCAGCCGCTTTGCGCTATGGTGTAGACATTCACCTTCAGAAGGATTGTCTCATGGCCTTACATTGCGCATTTATTGGTTTTGGCAAAAGTACCACTCGCTACCATTTACCTTATGTCCTGAACCGCAAAGACAGCTGGCATGTGGCACATATTTTTCGCCGCAACGCGAAACCGGAAGAGCAGGCGCCGCAGTATTCACATATCCATTTCACCAGCGACCTCGACGAGATCTTAAATGATCCGCAGGTGAAACTGGTGATTATCTGCACCCACGCTGACAGCCACTTTGAATACGCGAAGCGCGCGCTGGAAGCGGGTAAAAGCGTGCTGGTGGAGAAACCGTTCACGCCGACGCTGACCGAGGCAAAAGTGCTTTTCGACCTGGCGCGAAGCAAGGGGCTGACCGTCACGCCGTATCAGAATCGTCGTTTTGATTCCTGCTTCCTCACCGCGAAAAAAGTCATTGAGAGCGGCAAACTGGGTGACATTGTTGAAGTGGAAAGCCATTTTGACTATTACCGCCCAGTCGCTGAAACTAAACCAGGTCTGCCTCAGGACGGCGCATTTTATGGTTTGGGCGTACACACCATGGATCAAATTATCTCCCTGTTCGGCCGCCCGGATCATGTGGCCTATGACATCCGTAGCCTGCGCAATAAAGCGAATCCCGATGATACTTTTGAAGCGCAACTGTTCTACGGCGACCTGAAGGCTATCGTCAAAACCAGTCATCTGGTGAAAATCGACTATCCGAAGTTTATCGTTCATGGCACCAAAGGCTCGTTTGTGAAGTACGGCATCGATCAGCAGGAAACCAGCCTGAAGGCCAATATTATGCCGGGAGAACCCGGTTTTGCTGCTGACGATTCCATTGGGCTGCTGGAGTATGTCAACGACGACGGTATCACGGTGCAAGAACAGGTGGCACCAGAAGTGGGCGACTATGGCCGCGTCTATGACGCGCTGTATCAGACGCTGACAGTGGGTACGCCTAATTACGTCAAAGAATCTGACGTTCTCACCAATCTGGAACTGCTCGAACGCGCCTTCGAACAGGCCTCTCCGGCGACGATAACCCTCGCGAAATAGCATGAGTCGACTCCTCTGGGTTTATTCATATTTTTTGAACAGAGGAGTCAATTTTCACCCTCTATGATCCCTGGGCGATTGAGTCCACACTTATCCCATCGAAAACATCTGGGGGTGAACACAATGATCTATTTACGTAAAGCAAACGACCGTGGTCATGCTAATCATGGCTGGCTTGATTCCTGGCATACCTTCTCGTTTGCCAACTACTATGACCCGAATTTTATGGGGTTCTCGGCACTGCGCGTGATCAACGATGACGTGATCGACGCAGGTCAGGGCTTTGGTACTCATCCCCATAAAGACATGGAAATTCTGACCTACGTGCTGGAAGGCGCGGTGGAACATCAGGACAGCATGGGCAACAAAGAGCAGGTTCCAGCCGGTGAATTCCAGATTATGAGCGCCGGGACGGGGATCCGTCACTCGGAGTACAACCCGAGCGACACTGAGAAGCTGCATCTGTATCAGATTTGGATCATCCCGCAGGAAAACGGCATTACGCCACGCTATGAGCAACGTCGTTTTGACGCCGCGCAGGGCAAACAGCTGGTGCTGTCGCCGGATGCGCGTGATGGTTCATTGAAAGTATACCAGGATATGGAGCTGTACCGCTGGGCGCTGCTTAAAGATGAACAGTCGGTGCATCAAATCGCCGCTGAACGTCGCGTCTGGATCCAGGTCGTGAAAGGCAACGTCACCATCAATGGGACGAAAGCGTCTACCAGCGATGGCCTGGCAATCTGGGATGAGCAGGCAATTTCTATTCATGCCGATAGCGACAGCGAAGTGTTGTTGTTTGATTTGCCACCGGTATAAATAAATGTCACAACCTTCCCGAGTAATCGGGAAGGTTCACGTACGTCCGTGGTAAACTGAGGGAATCTATCCCTTTTATATCTTTCAGGACGATGAAAAAGAAAAGACCCGTACTTCAGGATGTAGCCGACCGCGTGGGCGTGACCAAAATGACGGTCAGCCGTTTTTTGCGTAACCCGGAGCAGGTCTCCGTGGCGCTGCGGGGCAAAATTGCCGCTGCACTTGATGAGCTGGGTTATATTCCCAATCGTGCTCCTGATATCCTTTCTAATGCCACCAGCCGTGCAATTGGCGTGCTGTTACCGTCTCTCACCAACCAGGTTTTTGCTGAAGTCCTGCGCGGCATTGAAGCCGTCACCGACGCCCATGGCTATCAAACCATGTTGGCGCACTACGGCTATAAACCTGAAATGGAACAAGAGCGGCTGGAATCAATGCTGTCGTGGAATATCGATGGTCTGATCCTCACTGAACGCAGCCATACACCCCGGACGTTGAAAATGATCGAAGTGGCGGGGATCCCGGTCGTTGAATTAATGGACAGCCAGTCTCCGTGTCTGGATATCGCTGTCGGTTTCGACAACTTCGAAGCGGCCCGGCAAATGACCGCGGCGATCATCGCACGCGGGCACCGTCATGTTGCCTATCTTGGTGCGCGTCTTGATGAACGTACTATCATCAAACAGCGGGGTTACGAGCAGGCTATGCGCGACGCCAACCTGGTGCCGTACAGCGTGATGGTTGAACAGTCTTCTTCCTACTCCTCCGGTATCGAGCTTATCCGTCAGGCGCGGCGTGAATACCCGCAGCTGGACGGTGTTTTTTGTACCAACGATGACTTAGCGGTTGGCGCAGCATTTGAATGTCAGCGTTTGGGATTAAGAATACCCGATGATATGGCGATTGCCGGTTTTCACGGTCACGATATCGGCCAGGTGATGGAACCGCGCCTGGCGAGCGTACTTACGCCGCGTGAACGGATGGGCAGCATTGGCGCTGAGCGTCTGCTGGCGCGCATCCGTGGTGAAGCCGTCACGCCTAAAATGTTAGATTTAGGTTTCACCTTGTCACCGGGCGGATCTATTTAGCCCAACAAATTTGAAGTAGCTCACACTTATACACTTCTGGCACGAATGGATATTGCTTCTCTATTTATCCGGCTGGACAATGTTACCGATAACAGTTACCCGTAACAATTTCCTGATTCTTGTACCAGTGGGGGCAACGCTTTGAGCACGACTAATCATGATCACCACGTTTACGTTCTGATGGGCGTATCGGGCAGCGGTAAATCTGCTGTCGCCAGCGAAGTGGCGCATCAACTGCAGGCCGCGTTTCTTGATGGCGATTTTCTCCATCCGCGCAGCAACATCATGAAAATGGCTTCCGGTGAGCCGTTAAACGATGACGACCGTAAACCGTGGTTACAGGCGCTGAATGACGCCGCCTTCGCGATGCAGCGCACCAACAAGGTTTCGCTGATCGTCTGCTCTGCCTTGAAAAAAGACTATCGTGACCAGCTGCGTGACGGTAACCCGAATCTCTCTTTCATCTACCTGAAAGGGGATTTTGACGTTATCGAAAGTCGTCTGAAGGCGCGTAAAGGCCACTTCTTCAAAACGCAGATGCTGGTAACTCAGTTTGAAGCGCTGGAAGAACCGGGTGCGAATGAAAACGATGTTCTGGTGGTGGATATCGATCAGCCGCTGGACGGTGTGGTAGCGAGCACCATTGAGGTTATTAACCAGGGCAGTAAGTAGTGACTACATTAACGCTTGTTTTAACAGCAGTAGGGTCCGTTTTATTACTGCTGTTTTTAGTGATGAAGGCGCGTATGCACGCCTTCGTTGCTTTGATGGTGGTATCCATTGGTGCAGGTCTCTTTTCCGGTATGCCGCTCGATAAAATCGCGGCAACGATGGAAAAAGGGATGGGAGGCACGCTCGGCTTTCTGGCAATTGTGGTGGCGCTGGGTGCGATGTTTGGCAAGATTTTGCATGAAACCGGCGCAGTCGATCAGATCGCCGTCAAAATGCTGAAATCCTTCGGTCACAGCCGTGCGCATTATGCGATCGGTCTGGCCGGTCTGATTTGCGCGCTACCGCTGTTCTTTGAAGTGGCGATTGTGCTGCTGATAAGTGTCGCATTCTCGATGGCGCGCCATACGGGAACTAACCTGGTGAAGTTGGTTATTCCACTGTTTGCGGGGGTGGCTGCTGCTGCTGCGTTCCTGCTGCCAGGGCCGGCGCCAATGCTGCTGGCTTCGCAAATGCACGCTGACTTTGGCTGGATGATCCTGATTGGCCTGTGTGCGGCGATTCCTGGCATGATTATCGCCGGGCCGCTGTGGGGCAACTTTATCAGCCGTTACGTTGAGCTGCATGTACCAGAAGACATTACCGAGCCGCATCTGGGCGAAGGCAAAATGCCCTCCTTTGGCTTCAGCCTGTCGCTGATCCTGCTGCCGCTGGTGCTGGTTGGTCTGAAAACCATCGCCGCACGTTTTGTGCCGGTCGGTTCTACTGCGTATGAATGGTTCGAATTTATCGGTCATCCGTTCACTGCGATTCTGGTCGCCTGTCTGGTCGCTATTTATGGTCTGGCAATTCGCCAGGGTATGGCGAAAGACCGGGTGATGGAGATCTGTGGCCACGCGCTGCAGCCCGCGGGGATTATTCTGCTGGTGATTGGTGCCGGTGGCGTGTTCAAGCAGGTGCTGGTTGATTCCGGTGTCGGTCCTGCTCTGGGGGAAGCGTTAACCGGTATGGGCTTACCGATTGCCATTACCTGCTTTGTGCTGGCTGCGGCGGTACGTATTATTCAGGGGTCCGCGACCGTAGCCTGCTTAACGGCGGTCGGTCTGGTGATGCCAGTGATTGAACAGCTGAACTTCTCCGGCGCGCAGATGGCGGCACTGTCTATCTGTATCGCGGGCGGTTCGATCGTGGTCAGCCACGTGAATGACGCTGGTTTCTGGCTGTTTGGTAAATTTACCGGTGCAACCGAAGCGCAAACGCTGAAGACCTGGACGATGATGGAAACCATCCTCGGTACGGTCGGCGCAATTGTCGGTATGATTGCTTTCCAGCTCCTGAGCTGATGGTATTGCCCGGTGGCGCTTACGCTTACCGGGCCTGCATCAAGTACATATCCATACCGTAGGCCGGGTCAGGCGAAGCCGCCACCCGGCGTAAAACGAGTACGTTACCCCTTCATCCACATCCGCACACCATCCAGGAACATCTGGGTGGCCATCATCACCAGAATCAATCCCATCAGACGCTCCAGCGCGTTCACCCCTTTCTCGCCCAGCAGGCGTAAAAACAGCGACGACTGCAGCAAAATCACAAATGTCCCGCCCCAGGCGATCAGCAGCGCAATCACCAGATGCCCCATTTGATTCGGGTACTGATGCGATAGCAGCATCAACGAGGCCAGGATTGTTGGACCGGCAACCAGTGGAATCGCCAGCGGTACGATAAAGGGTTCTTCGCCTGCCGGAAGCCCGGTGCTATTTCCGGTAGCGCTGGGGAAAATCATCTTGATGGCAATCAGGAACAAAATGATGCCTCCGGAGATGGAGACGGTTTCCGCTCGCAGGTTAAGAAATGCCAGAATTTTCTCGCCCGCAAACAGGAAAATGAACATCACCAACAGAGCAATGAACAGCTCGCGAATCATAATCGCACGGCGGCGTTTTGGTTCGGTATGTTTCAATACGGACATGAAAATGGGCAGGTTTCCGAGCGGATCCATAATTAAGATCAACAAAACTGCTGCAGAAATGATTTCATTCATAAGTCAAATTCCCTGATAATTACCGCGGACTTTCTGCTTGCTTGCGCAGCGGGATAAGTCGCATTACTGATGGCTTCGCTATCATTGATTAATTTCACTTGCGACTTTGGCTGCTTTTTGTATGGTGAAGGATAGGCCAGTAGGATACTGGTTAGCATACACAGCACACATCTCTGCAGGAAAAAAACGCTATGAAAAATGTTGGTTTTATCGGCTGGCGCGGTATGGTCGGCTCTGTTCTCATGCAACGCATGGTTGAAGAGCGCGACTTCGACGCCATTCGCCCTGTTTTCTTTTCTACTTCCCAGCTCGGGCAGGCGGCACCGACGTTCGGTGGTTCGACTACCGGCACACTTCAGGACGCTTTTGATCTGGACGCGCTGAAGGCGCTGGACATTATCGTGACCTGTCAGGGCGGCGATTATACCAACGAAATCTATCCAAAGCTTCGTGAAAGCGGTTGGCAGGGTTACTGGATTGACGCGGCGTCTTCATTGCGCATGAAAGACGATGCCATCATCATTCTCGATCCGGTTAACCAGGATGTCATTACCGACGGTCTGAACAAAGGTATTAAGACTTTTGTCGGCGGTAACTGCACCGTTAGCCTGATGCTGATGTCGCTCGGTGGCCTGTTTGCCAATGATTTGGTTGACTGGGTATCCGTGGCAACTTACCAGGCGGCCTCCGGCGGTGGCGCACGTCATATGCGTGAACTGCTGTCGCAGATGGGGCATCTGTATAGCCATGTGGCCGATGAACTGGCTACGCCTTCCTCTGCTATCCTCGATATCGAGCGCAAAGTAACGACCCTGTCCCGTAGCGGTGAATTGCCGGTTGATAACTTTGGCGTACCGCTGGCCGGTAGCCTGATTCCGTGGATCGACAAACAGCTCGATAACGGCCAGAGCCGTGAAGAGTGGAAGGGACAGGCGGAAACCAACAAAATTCTCAACACGTCTTCGGTGATCCCGGTTGATGGTTTGTGCGTGCGCGTCGGCGCGCTGCGCTGCCATAGCCAGGCGTTCACCATTAAACTGAAAAAAGATGTGTCTATTCCGACCGTGGAAGAACTGCTGGCTGCGCACAATCCGTGGGCAAAAGTAGTGCCAAACGATCGGGATATCACTATGCGTGAGTTAACCCCGGCGGCCGTTACCGGTACGTTGACCACGCCAGTCGGCCGTCTGCGTAAGCTGAATATGGGACCGGAGTTCCTGTCAGCCTTTACCGTAGGCGACCAATTGCTCTGGGGTGCCGCGGAGCCACTGCGCCGCATGCTGCGTCAGCTGGCGTAATGCTGGACTGCCTGATGGCGCTACGCTTATCGGGCCTGTAAATGACGCGAGTCAGCAGGCCGGGTAAGGCAACACCGCCATCCGGCAGACAATTATCATGTTTAAACATTGGGTGCTGAGTCGCCCTTTTTTTTGCGTAATACAGGAGTAAGCGCAGATGTTTCATTTTTTACCGGGAGTAAGATAAAGCATTGGCTATTCTTTAAGGGTGACTTAGTACCGGAGGTATTAAGTTGTTGCCTGAAGGTGGGACGACGCAGAGAGGATGCACAATTGTGCTGCGCCGTTCAGGTCAAAAAAAGTGTCGCTACCTGATGTCGAAAATCAGTTGGAAGGGGTGACACCATAAAACAGGAAGACAACCATGTCCGTTCGTATTGATAGAGACGTGATTAATGCGCTAATTGCAGGCCATTTTGCGGATCCTTTTTCCGTACTGGGTATGCACCAAACTGAAGCCGGACTTGAAGTCCGCGCTCTATTACCCGATGCCACCGAAGTGTGGGTGATCGAACCAAAAACCGGACGCAAAGTTGGCAAGCTGGATTGCCTCGACTCACGCGGTTTTTTTTGTGCTGTACTTCCCCGCCGTAAAAATTTCTTTCGCTATCAGTTGGCCGTTGTCTGGCATGGACAGCAGAATCTGATCGATGACCCTTATCGTTTTGGCCCGCTAATCCAGGATATGGATGCCTGGCTGTTATCTGAAGGTACGCACCTGCGACCTTACGAGACGTTGGGTGCGCATGCGGACACCATGGATGGCGTTACCGGCACGCGTTTCTCCGTCTGGGCGCCGAATGCACAGCGTGTTTCAGTAGTGGGACAGTTCAACTACTGGGATGGTCGCCGCCACCCCATGCGCCTGCGTAAAGAGAGCGGTATCTGGGAGCTGTTTATCCCCGGAGCCCAGCATGGCCAGTTGTATAAATACGAGATGATCGATGCGAACGGTAAGCTGCGTATTAAAGCCGACCCCTACGCGTTTGAAGCGCAAATGCGCCCGGAAACCGCATCGCTTATCTGCGGTTTGCCTGAAAAGGTGGTGCAAACTGAGGCGCGCAAAAGGGCTAACCAGTTTGATGCGCCAATCTCTATCTATGAAGTGCATCTGGGGTCATGGCGTCGCCATACCGATAACAACTTCTGGTTGAGCTATCGTGAGCTGGCGGATCAGTTGGTTCCCTACGCAAAGTGGATGGGCTTTACCCATCTCGAACTGCTGCCGATTAACGAACACCCGTTTGACGGCAGTTGGGGTTACCAGCCGACCGGTATGTATGCGCCGACCCGCCGTTTCGGCACGCGCGATGACTTCCGCTATTTTGTCAATGCCGCCCATCAGGCGGGGCTGAACGTGATCCTCGACTGGGTTCCGGGTCATTTCCCGTCGGATGACTTTGGTCTGGCTCAGTTTGATGGCACCAGTTTGTATGAACACAGCGACCCGCGTGAAGGCTATCACCAGGACTGGAATACGCTGATCTACAACTATGGTCGCCGTGAAGTCAGCAACTATCTGGTGGGCAACGCCCTGTACTGGATTGAGCGATTTGGTATCGATGCACTGCGCGTGGATGCCGTGGCATCAATGATTTATCGCGACTACAGCCGTAAAGATGGGGAATGGATCCCGAATGAATTTGGTGGTCGCGAAAACCTCGAAGCCATTGAATTCTTGCGCAATACCAACCGTATTCTTGGCGAACAGGTTCCTGGTGCCGTGAGCATGGCGGAAGAATCCACCGATTTTGCCGGTGTTTCCAGACCGCAGGATATGGGCGGTTTAGGTTTCTGGTTCAAGTGGAACCTCGGCTGGATGCACGACACGCTGGATTACATGAAGCTGGACCCGGTTCATCGTCAGTATCACCACGATAAGCTGACCTTCGGCATGCTGTACAACTACACCGAGAACTTTGTTCTGCCACTGTCACACGATGAAGTCGTACACGGTAAGAAATCGATTCTCGACCGCATGCCGGGAGACGCATGGCAGAAGTTTGCCAACCTGCGTGCCTATTACGGCTGGATGTGGGCCTTCCCCGGTAAGAAACTGCTGTTTATGGGGAACGAATTTGCTCAGGGACGCGAGTGGAACCACGACGCCAGCCTCGACTGGCATTTGCTGGAAGGGGGCGACAACTGGCACCACGGTGTACAGCGGCTGGTACGCGACCTGAACCACACCTATCGTCATCATAAAGCGTTGCATGAGCTTGATTTTGATGCCTATGGCTTTGAGTGGCTGGTGGTGGATGACAACGAACGTTCGGTGCTGATTTTTGTCCGCCGTGACAAGGTCGGTAATGAAATTATCGTCGCCAGCAACTTCACGCCAGTGCCGCGCCATGGCTACCGTTTCGGCATCAATCAACCGGGCAAATGGCGTGAGATCCTCAATACCGACTCGATGCATTACCACGGCAGCAATACCGGTAATGGTGGGGCAGTGCACAGTGATGAAATCGCCAGCCATGGGCGCCAACACTCACTGAGTCTCACGTTGCCGCCTCTGGCCACGATCTGGCTGGTTCGGGAGGGGTAATGACGCAACTGGCAACCGGCAACGCCACACCCCATGGTGCAACGTATGACGGCCATGGCGTCAATTTCACCCTTTTCTCGGCCCATGCCGAACGCGTTGAGTTATGCGTATTCGATGAGCAAGGTTGCGAACACCGCTATGACCTGCCGGGGCGTAGCGGGGATGTCTGGCACGGCTATCTGGCCGATGCCAGACCAGGTCTGCGCTACGGTTATCGCGTACATGGGCCATGGCAGCCTGGGCAGGGTCACCGCTTCAATCCGGCGAAGCTACTTCTCGACCCTTGCGCGCGTCGGGTTGAAGGTGAATTAAAAGATAACCCTCTGCTACACGGTGGGATCGATAAACCGGATCATCACGATAATGCTGCCATCGCCCTGAAAAGCGTGGTGGTGTCAGATCGGTATGACTGGGAAGACGATACCCCTCCACGCACGCCGTGGGGCAATACCGTGATTTACGAAGCGCATGTCAAAGGGCTGACGTATCTGCATCCTGATATCCCTGAAGAGATACGCGGTACCTACAAAGCGCTCGGTCATCCGGTGATGCTCGACTATTTCAAGCGTCTTGGCATTACCGCGCTGGAGCTGTTACCCATTGCACATTTCGCCAACGAGCCGCGCCTTCAGCGGTTGGGATTGTCGAACTATTGGGGCTACAACCCGGTGGCGATGTTCGCGCTGCATCCGGCCTATGCCTGCTCGCCAGAGAGCGCGTTGGGTGAATTTCGTGATGCGGTAAAAGCGCTGCATAAAGCGGGTATTGAGGTCATTCTCGATATCGTTTTGAACCACAGCGCCGAACTGGATCTTGAGGGACCGGTCTTCTCGCTGCGCGGAATTGATAACCGTAGCTATTATTGGATCAGGGACGATGGTGATTACTACAACTGGACCGGCTGTGGGAACACCATCAATCTGAGCCATCCTGGTGTCGTGGAGTATGCCTGTGAATGCCTGCGTTACTGGGTTGAAACCTGCCACGTCGATGGTTTTCGTTTTGATTTAGCATCCGTCATGGGTCGT
Source organism: Citrobacter sp. U14242 (assembly GCF_046555775.1). NCBI lineage: Bacteria > Pseudomonadati > Pseudomonadota > Gammaproteobacteria > Enterobacterales > Enterobacteriaceae > Citrobacter > Citrobacter sp. U14242. The sequence continues at coordinate 120,152 of NZ_JBKGLW010000002.1, read as the reverse complement.
ACGCCTGCGTTTCGTCAGGATGCACCCCTGTTTGCCGCGATCCAAAACTGTCCGCTGCTCTCTCGCGTCAAACTGATTGCGGAACCGTGGGATATTGGTGAAGGCGGATATCAGGTGGGTAATTTCCCACCGCCGTTTGCCGAGTGGAATGACCATTTTCGCGATGCAAGTCGACGCTTCTGGCTTCAGCGTAATCTGTCTTTGGGAGAGTTTGCCGGACGTTTCGCCGCATCCAGCGATGTGTTTAAACGCAATGGCCGCAAACCCAGCGCTACCGTCAATCTGGTGACCGCACATGACGGTTTTACGCTGCGCGACTGTGTGTGCTTCACAAATAAGCACAATGAAGCGAATGGTGAGGAAAATCGGGACGGCACTAGCAATAACTACAGTGACAATCATGGTAAAGAAGGATTAGGCGGCTCGCTGGACCTGATTGAACGGCGGCGCGACAGCATTCATGCGCTGTTAACCACGCTGTTGCTCTCCCAGGGGACGCCGATGTTGCTGGCAGGCGATGAGCATGGTCATAGCCAGCACGGCAACAATAACGCTTACTGCCAGGATAACGCGCTAACCTGGCTGGACTGGCAGCAGGCAAACAGTGGGCTAACGACATTTACCGCCGCGTTGATTCATCTTCGCCAGCAGATCCCTGCACTAACAGACGATCGCTGGTGGGAAGAGGGCGATGGCAATGTCCGCTGGTTGAATAAGTACGCACAACCCTTAAGTGCGGATGAGTGGCAAAACGGCCCGAAACAGATGCAAATCCTGCTTTCAGACCGTTTCCTGATTGCAATAAACGCCACGCTTGAGGTGACAGATATTGTTTTACCCGAAGGGGAATGGCATGCCATTCCCCCATTTGCCGGAGAGGATAATCCGGTTATTACGGCTGTCTGGCAGGGACCTGCGCACGGACTGTGTGTGTTCCAGAGATGATAAAAAAGGAGTTAGTCATGGTGAGTTTAGAGAAGAACGATCGTGTAATGTTGGCGCGCCAGCTGCCATTAAAATCTGTTGCCCTGATCCTGGCCGGTGGCCGTGGTACCCGCCTGAAAGATTTAACCAACAAACGTGCCAAGCCCGCCGTGCACTTTGGCGGTAAATTCCGCATTATTGATTTTGCTTTATCCAACTGTCTTAACTCCGGGATCCGCCGTATTGGCGTGATCACGCAGTATCAGTCCCATACGCTGGTGCAGCATATCCAGCGCGGCTGGTCATTCTTCAGCGAAGAGATGAACGAGTTTGTTGATCTGCTGCCCGCCCAGCAAAGGATGCAGGGCGAAAACTGGTATCGCGGCACGGCGGATGCGGTGACGCAGAACCTGGACATCATTCGACGCTACAAAGCGGAATATGTGGTGATCCTCGCAGGCGATCATATCTACAAGCAGGACTACTCGCGCATGTTGATAGACCACGTCGAGAAGGGCGCGCGCTGCACCGTCGCCTGTATGCCCGTGCCTATCGAAGAAGCCAGTGCGTTTGGCGTAATGGCTGTTGACGAAAACGAAAAAATTATCGAATTCGTTGAAAAACCAGCGAATCCGCCTGCTATGCCAGGTGACCCCACTAAATCTCTTGCCAGTATGGGGATCTACGTTTTTGACGCCGATTATCTGTATGAATTGCTGGCAGAAGATGACCTGAATGAAACCTCCAGTCACGATTTTGGTAAAGACCTGATCCCGAAAATCACCGAAGCTGGCATGGCTTATGCACATCCATTCCCGTTGTCCTGCGTGCAATCTGATCCGGAATCCGAGCCATACTGGCGCGACGTGGGAACGCTGGAAGCCTACTGGAAGGCGAACCTCGATCTGGCCTCGGTGACGCCTGAACTGGACATGTATGACCAGGACTGGCCCATCCGCACGCATATGGAATCACTGCCGCCTGCGAAGTTCGTGCAGGACCGTTCTGGCAGTCACGGCATGACGCTGAACTCGCTGGTTTCCGGTGGCTGTATTATTTCCGGTTCGGTGGTGGTGCAGTCCGTACTGTTCCCGCGAGTACGGGTGAATTCTTTCTGTAACATTGATTCGGCAGTGTTGTTACCTGAAGTCTGGGTTGGACGTTCGTGCCGCTTACGTCGTTGCATTATCGATCGCGCCTGCGTCATTCCTGAGGGCATGGTGATTGGCGAAAATGCGGAAGAAGATGCGCGTCGCTTCTACCGCTCAGAGGAAGGCATTGTGCTGGTCACGCGTGAAATGCTACGCAAACTGCAAATCAAACAGGAGCGATAATGCAGGTTTTACACGTTTGTTCAGAGATGTTCCCCCTGTTAAAAACAGGGGGACTGGCGGATGTTATTGGGGCGTTACCTGCGGCACAAATTGCGGACGGCGTGGATGCCCGCGTGTTGCTTCCGGCGTTTCCGGATATTCGTCGCGGCATTCCTGATGCGCAGGTTGTGACGCGTCGGGATACCTTCGCCGGACGGATAACGCTGTTGTTCGGACACTACAACGGGGTCGGCATTTATCTGATTGATGCGCCGCATCTCTATGACCGTCCCGGGAGCCCGTATCACGATACCAACCTGTTTGCTTACTCCGATAACGTACAACGTTTTGCGTTGCTCGGCTGGGTCGGATGTGAAATGGCCTGCGGCCTTGATCCATTCTGGCGCCCGGATGTGGTGCATGCGCATGACTGGCACGCTGGCCTGGCGCCGGCGTATCTGGCGGCGCGCGGCCATCCGGCGAAATCGGTGTTCACCGTACACAACCTGGCGTATCAAGGCATGTTTTATGCAAAGCATATGGATGACATCCAATTGCCATGGTCGTTCTTTAATGTGCACGGACTGGAGTTTAACGGGCAGATTTCATTCCTGAAGGCCGGTTTGTACTACGCCGACCATATTACGGCGGTGAGTCCGACCTATGCGCGGGAAATTACCGAGCCGCAGTTTGCCTATGGCATGGAAGGGTTGTTGCAGCAGCGTCATCGTGAGGGGCGTCTTTCCGGCGTGCTGAACGGTGTTGATGAAAAAATCTGGAGCCCGGAAACCGATCTGTTATTGGCATCGCGGTATACCCGTGACTCGCTGGAAGAGAAGGCAGAGAACAAACGGCAGCTACAGATTGCGATGGGACTTAAGGTTAACGATAAAGTGCCGCTGTTTGCCGTTGTGAGCCGTCTGACCAGCCAAAAAGGGTTGGATCTGGTGCTGGAAGCGCTACCGGGGTTGTTAGAGCAGGGTGGGCAACTGGCGCTGCTCGGCGCGGGCGATCCGGTATTGCAGGAAGGGTTCTTAGCCGCGGCCGCGGAACATCCAGGCCAGGTCGGCGTGCAGATTGGTTATCACGAGGCCTTCTCGCACCGTATCATGGGCGGGGCCGATGTTATTCTGGTGCCCAGCCGTTTTGAGCCGTGCGGCTTAACGCAACTGTATGGACTGAAGTACGGCACGTTGCCGCTGGTGCGGCGTACCGGTGGGCTGGCTGATACGGTGTCTGATAGTTCGCTGGAGAACCTGGCGGACGGTATCGCCAGTGGGTTTGTATTTGAAGATAGTAATGCCTGGTCGCTGCTACGGGCGATCCGGCGTGCTTTCGTATTGTGGTCCCGGCCCTCGCTTTGGCGGTTCGTACAACGTCAGGCCATGACCATGGATTTTAGCTGGCAAGTCGCGGCGAAGTCTTACCGTGAGCTTTACTATCGCTTGAAATAGATATCCAGGAATCACCTATATGAATGCTCCATTTACTTATGCATCGCCCACACTCAGCGTAGAGGCACTTAAGCATTCTATTGCCTACAAGCTGATGTTCACGATTGGTAAAGACCCGGTCATTGCCAATAAACACGAGTGGCTGAACGCCACATTGTTCGCGGTGCGCGATCGTCTCGTGGAGCGCTGGCTGCGTTCTAATCGTGCGCAATTATCCCAGGAAACCCGCCAGGTCTATTACTTGTCTATGGAGTTCCTGATTGGCCGCACGCTTTCCAATGCACTGTTATCATTGGGTATTTATGATGATGTCAAAAATGCGCTGGAAGGCATGGGGCTGGATCTTGAAGATCTGATCGACGAAGAGAACGACCCTGGTCTTGGCAACGGTGGCCTTGGTCGTCTGGCGGCCTGCTTCCTTGACTCTCTGGCAACGCTGGGCCTGCCGGGACGCGGCTACGGTATTCGCTATGACTACGGGATGTTCAAACAGAACATTGTCGATGGCCGACAGAAAGAGTCGCCGGACTACTGGCTGGAATACGGTAACCCGTGGGAATTTAAACGCCACAATACGCGCTACAAAGTGCGTTTTGGTGGGCGTATTCAACAGGAAGGCAAGAAAACTCGCTGGATTGAGACCGAAGAGATCCTCGCGGTCGCCTACGACCAGATTATCCCCGGCTACGATACCGACGCCACCAACACGCTGCGCCTGTGGAATGCGCAGGCCAGTAGCGAAATCAACCTCGGTAAATTTAACCAGGGCGACTACTTTGCGGCGGTGGAAGATAAAAACCATTCCGAGAACGTTTCCCGCGTGCTGTATCCGGATGACTCCACCTATTCGGGACGCGAGCTGCGTCTGCGTCAGGAGTATTTCCTGGTCTCCTCGACGATCCAGGATATTCTGAATCGTCATTATCAACTGCACAAAACTTACGATAATCTGGCAGATAAAATTGCTATTCACCTCAATGACACCCATCCGGTGCTGTCGATTCCTGAGCTGATGCGTCTGCTGATTGATGAGCACAAGTTTAGCTGGGACGATGCCTTTGAGGTGTGCTGCCAGGTCTTCTCTTACACCAACCACACGCTGATGAGCGAGGCGCTGGAAACCTGGCCGGTGGATATGCTGGGTAAAATTCTGCCGCGCCACCTGCAAATCATCTTTGAGATTAACGATTACTTCCTGAAAACGCTGCAGGAGCAGTATCCGAACGATACTGGTCTGTTGGGGCGCACTTCGATCATTGATGAGTCGAACGGCCGTCGCGTGCGTATGGCGTGGCTGGCAGTCGTGGTGAGCCACAAGGTTAACGGTGTGTCGGAGTTGCACTCTAACCTGATGGTACAGTCGCTGTTTGCTGATTTTGCAAATATCTTCCCAACCCGTTTCTGCAACGTTACCAATGGTGTGACACCGCGCCGTTGGCTGGCGCTGGCGAACCCGCCGCTTTCCAATGTGCTGGATGAGAACATTGGCCGTACCTGGCGCACCGATCTCAGTCAGCTCAGCGAACTGGAACAACACTGCGATTTCCCGCTGGTGAACCAGGCGGTGCGTCATGCGAAGCTGGAGAACAAAAAGCGGCTGGCGACGCTCATCGCGCAGCAGCTGAATGTGGTGGTGAATCCGAAATCGCTGTTTGATGTGCAGATCAAGCGTATTCACGAGTACAAGCGTCAGTTGATGAACGTGCTGCATGTAATTACCCGCTACAACCGCATTAAGGCCGATCCTGATGCCGAGTGGGTGCCGCGTGTGAATATTTTTGCCGGTAAGGCGGCTTCGGCTTATTACATGGCGAAACACATCATTCACCTGATTAACGATGTCGCGAAAGTGATCAACAACGATCCACAGATTGGCGACAAGCTGAAGGTGGTGTTTATTCCTAACTACAGCGTCAGCCTGGCGCAGGTGATTATTCCTGCCGCCGACCTGTCTGAGCAGATTTCTCTGGCCGGGACGGAAGCCTCCGGGACCAGTAATATGAAATTTGCTCTCAACGGTGCGCTGACCATCGGTACGCTGGATGGTGCTAACGTTGAGATGCTGGAGCATGTGGGGGCAGAGAATATCTTTATCTTTGGAAATACTGCGGAGGAAGTGGAGGCGCTGCGTAGTCAAGGCTACAAGCCGCGTGAGTATTACGAGAAAGATGAAGAACTGCACCAGGTGCTGACGCAAATCGGCAGTGGCGTATTCAGCCCCGAGGAGCCGGGACGCTACCGTGACCTGGTGGACTCACTGATCAACTTTGGTGACCACTATCAGGTGCTGGCGGACTATCGCAGCTACGTTGATTGCCAGGACAAAGTTGACGAACTGTATCGCCACCCGGAAGAGTGGACCACGAAGTCGATGATAAATATCGCCAATATGGGCTACTTCTCATCGGACAGGACGATCAAAGAGTACGCCGAGAACATCTGGCATATTGATTCGGTACGGTTGTAAATAAAAAAGGCCCGGTAGCGTTACCGGGCCTTTTGCTCTCCGTAGGCGGCTTTCTTACGATGCCAGCGACAACTGGTGCTTCTCAACATATTCTGCCAGCCACTGGGTCATGCGCGATTGCTGCTCGGCATTCAGCCACATCCCTTCTTTCGTGCGACGCCACAGTGCATCTTCTGCGCGGCGAACCCACTCGTGCTCGACCAGGTATTTCAACTCGGCTTCATAGAATTCATGGCCAAAATCTTCGCCCAACCCGGCAACTGAAGTTGCTTCGCCGATGATCCATTCCGTGTTGCTGCCATAAGTGCGTGAATAATGGCGCGCCAGCGACTCGGTCAGGAACGGATAGCGACGGCGCAGTTTTGCCGCGTAATCCTCACGGTCGCCACCAATGTCGCCACCGGGCAGGATGCACTCTTTGGTCCATGCCGGCCCAATGCCCTGATAGTAAGACGACAGTTTTTCCATCGCGTGTTCGGCCAGCTTACGGTAGGTCGTCAGCTTGCCGCCGAAGACGGACAACAGCGGTGCTTTACCGTTTTCGTCATGGATATCCAGCGTGTAATCACGGGTGATAGCCTGTGGTGAGTCTGATTCGTCATCGCACAGCGGACGTACGCCTGAATAGGTCCAGACAATATCGTCACGGCCCAGCTGTTTCTTAAAGTGAGCGTTGTAGACCTTCAGCAGGTAATTGATTTCGCTTTCATCAATTTTCACCGCTTTTGGATCGCCTTTGTATTCCACGTCGGTCGTCCCAATAATCGAGAACTCATCCATCCATGGGATAACAAACACAATACGTTTATCTTCGTTTTGCAGGATGTAAGCCTGCTTCTGGGTATGCACGCGCGGCACCACAATGTGGCTGCCTTTAATCAGGCGGATACCGTATGGTGATGGCAGATGCATGCCGTCGTCGAAGAACTCTTTTACCCACGGGCCGGTGGCGTTTACCAGACCGCGCGCCTGCCAGGTGTGTTTTTTACCGGTATCGATATCTTCAGCTTCGACAATCCACAGACCGTTTTCACGACGAGCGGAGGTTGCGCGAGTACGGGTTAACACTTCCCCACCTTTACGCACGACCATTTGGGCATTTGCCAAAACCAGTCGCGCATCGTCCACCCAGCAATCAGAATATTCGAAACCGCGCACAATCTCGGGTTTCATCACAGAATCTGCGCCAAAACGCAAACCGGTCGAACCCGGCAAGCTGGTGCGTTTGCCCAGATGATCGTACATAAACAGACCAATACGGATCATCCATGCCGGACGCAGGTGCGGGCGGTGGGGCAGGCGAAAGCGCATTGGGAAGGCGATATGCGGTGCCATTTTCAACAGCACTTCACGTTCGGCCAGCGCTTCGCTAACCAGACGGAATTCGTAGTGTTCCAGGTAGCGCAGGCCACCGTGGATGAGTTTGGAACTGGCGGAGGAGGTCGCACAGGCTAAATCCTGCGCTTCCAGCATCAGCACGGATAATCCGCGTCCAGCGGCATCTGCCGCGATACCGGCACCGTTGATGCCTCCACCTATCACAATCAGATCTTTGGTTTCCATGCTGGCCTCTCGCACTTTCGTTATAGCTCATTAATGTTCGTTATCGAGCATAATAGCAAAGAATCGCGCCATTGGTAACATCGGATAAACAATTTACAGTGATACATATAACATTATGGCGTTTACCTGCTCAGGCAACGTACACTGGAGGGTAATATTGGTTACCTGCCAGAACATAAGTAGAACTTAAAAAGAGAACACCATGGATCAGTTTGAATGTATCAATGTCGAAGAAGCCCATCAGAAACTACTGCACGGAATGGCGGTGCTGGTGGATATTCGCGATCCGCAAAGTTATGCGATGGGCCACGCACCCCAGGCGTTTCATCTGACGAACGACACGCTGGGGACGTTTATGCGTGACCACGATTTCGATACCACTGTGATGGTGATGTGCTATCACGGCAACAGCAGTAAAGGTGCGGCGCAGTATCTGCTTCAGCAAGGTTATGATGCGGTTTACAGCGTCGACGGCGGCTTTGACGCCTGGCATCGACATTTTCCTGCAGAAGTGACGTTTGGTTCGTAAGCTATACCCTTCATTGAAGTCTGGCGGGTATAACACAAAGATGCAGCCTGAAACAGGCAGGGTCTATATACTGTCCTCTTTTGTGTGGAATAAGCGACAGCAACAATGTTGATGATTACCTCTTTTGCTAACCCCCGCGTGGCGCAGGCGTTTGTTGATTACATGGCGACACAGGGCGTTATCCTGACGATTCAACAACATCAGCAAACGGATGTCTGGCTGGCGGATGAGTCCCAGGCCGAGCGCGTGCAGGCTGAACTGGCGCGTTTTCTGGAGAATCCGGGCGATCCGCGTTATTTGGCGGCAAGCTGGCAGTCGGGCCAGACCGACAGCGGTTTGCGCTATCAACGCTATCCGTTTCTTGCCACGTTACGCGAACGTGCGGGTCCGGTGACCTGGGCGGTGATGGCCGCGTGTGTGCTGGTGTTTATCGCAATGAATGTGATGGGTGACCAGGCGGTTATGCTCTGGCTGGCATGGCCGTTTGATCCTACGCTGAAATTTGAATTCTGGCGTTATTTCACCCACGCATTTATGCACTTCTCACTGATGCATATTCTCTTCAACCTGCTGTGGTGGTGGTATCTCGGGGGCGCGGTTGAAAAACGACTCGGCAGCGGAAAACTGATCGTTATTACCGTAATTAGTGCGCTGTTGAGCGGCTATGTGCAGCAGAAATTTAGCGGCCCATGGTTCGGTGGACTTTCTGGCGTAGTGTACGCCCTGATGGGCTACGTGTGGTTGCGCGGCGAGCGTGATCCGCAAAGCGGCATTTTCCTGCAGCGTGGTTTGATTATCTTTGCGTTGATTTGGATTGTTGCCGGCTGGTTTGATTTGTTCGGCATGTCGATGGCGAACGGCGCGCATATCGCCGGGCTGGCCGTCGGTCTGGCAATGGCATTTGCTGACACGCTTAACGTGCGGAAACGAACATGATTTAAGTTGTGTGGTGCCGGAAGGCGCTACGGTCGGACCTCTTTGTAGGCCGGATGAGCGTTAGCGCCTCCGGCAAAATTTCAGGGAATCATAATGAAGCAAACACAACGACATGACGCGATCATCGAGCTGGTAAAAAAACAGGGATACGTCAGCACCGAAGAGCTGGTGGAGCATTTCTCCGTCAGCCCACAAACGATTCGCCGGGATCTCAACGATCTGGCCGATCAGAACATGATTCTGCGCCATCACGGCGGCGCAGCGTTACCGTCCAGCTCTGTGAATACCCCGTGGCATGACCGTAAGGCGACACAGACGGCGGAAAAAGAGCGTATTGCCCGTAAAGTCGCCACGCAGATCCCGAACGGCTCCACGCTGTTTATCGACATTGGCACCACGCCGGAAGCGGTCGCTCACGCCCTGCTTAATCACAGCAACCTGCGCATTGTGACCAACAACCTCAATGTGGCTAATACGCTGATGGCAAAAGAGGATTTCCGCATTATTCTGGCCGGTGGCGAACTGCGAAGCCGCGATGGTGGGATTATGGGTGAAGCGACCCTCGACTTTATTTCACAGTTCCGTCTGGACTTTGGCATCTTAGGGATAAGCGGTATCGACAGCGATGGTTCGCTGCTGGAATTTGATTATCACGAAGTTCGCACCAAACGCGCCATTATTGAGAATTCACGTCATGTAATGCTGGTGGTGGATCATTCGAAGTTTGGTCGTAATGCGATGGTGAACATGGGCAGTATCAGCATGGTCGATGCGGTATATACCGACACGCTGCCGCCTGCTGGCGTGATGCAGGTCATTGCTGACCATCATATCCAGTTAGAGCTGTGCTAAGCGAATTCCAGGCCTGATACGCGTAGCGTATCAGGCGTTAACTAAACGCCATACCCCATCATTTTCAGCAGCTTCTGCGCATGTTGCACTGCATCCTGGCGGTGCGCCACGCCAAGCTTTTGGTACAAGTTGCGGATATGCGTCTTAATAGTCGTCGCGGCAACAGCCAGCTCACCGGCAATCTGCTCGTTGCTGTAGCCAGAATAAATCAGACCGAGAACCTGCCATTCTCGCTGAGTCAGCGGGCTGGTGCGGATAAGCTCCGGGACGTCCGGGTGGGTGAGCAGGCGTTCAACGAACCCTTCATCAAAGTGGGCGAATTTATGGCGGTGATGCTGGTTAATCTCGCGCAAAATACGCTGCGCACGATGCTGCTCAAGTTCCGGTAATGTGTTGAGCTGAATCAGCTGGCGTAACTGCTGCGCCATGGCCTCGCCTTCGATCACAAAGTGGCTGATGAACCCGGTGCGGTTCGCCAGTTGCAGGGCGTCGAGCAACACCCGCTGTGCATCATTTTTACGTCCCGCCTGCCAGTACAACTGGTTAAGCAGCAGCAGGTTACGGTTAAGATCGCTCATCAGGCGCAGGTTGCGCGCATTTTCGTTGAGTTCTTCCAGCACAATCTCTGCCGGTTCAAACTCACCCAGCAGGATCTGCGCGCGGGCGATGTTACGCCACTGGCTTTGCAGGAAGTGGTTATTCGCGAATTCTGGTTTCGGCGTGTGGCGCAGCCAGTTGGCGGCGGAGTTTTTGTCACCCACCATTTGCCAGTAAATCACGCGGACTTTGTCGGCATTGGAAATCCAGTCACTGTGATAATGTCCGTTGCCCAGCAGGTTTTCCAGACGGTTGAGCAGGCTGCGAGCGTTATCAAGATCGCCCCGTGCCAGTGAACACTGAACCAGCAGCGCCAGGCACTGAAGCTGTTGCTGTGGCTGGAAGGTTGCAAGCAGCTCAATGCCGCTACGGGCAGAAGCTTCTGATTCATCCAGACGCGCCCATGCCCACAGTAGTTGGGCGCGGATGCGTACCAGGAATTCATGCATGGGTAGCTGTTCCAGATGCTGCTCTTTAATCAGCTGGAACGCTTTTTCCTGTGTCTCCCAGGCGGCCTGTAAAAAGCCCTGGGCAAATAAAATTTCGCTTTGTTGGATCAGACTCCACAGCGCGTAATGCCAGACGTCATGATGACGCGCCATTTGCTCTGTTTGCTGCATCAACGACAGTGAGCGTGTGAGATCGCCTTTACAGTGCAGGACTTCACCGTGCACTGACGTGGCTACAATACGACTATAAAACCAGGCAATCGGTAATTCATCCAGTGCCAGTTTTGCCAGACGTTCAGCCTCGTCCGGGTTGCCGTCATTAATCGCCACCTGCGCACGCAAAGCGTTAAATTCGGCATGCAGCGTCTGTTCCATATCGCCTTTCATTTCCTGCTCTGCGCGAGCCAGCAGGGTGTTAACTTCGCTGTAGCGGTGTTGGCTTTGCATCAGCCAGGCCTGCAGCAGCACCAGGCGTGGATTTTCCAGCAGGCTTTCCCACGGCAGAGCTTTCAATGACTCTTCAAGTAATGCCAGTTCGCTGTGGTTAAACAGTCCCCACGCATGGTTCAGCAGAATGTCACGCAGCATATGGGCGTCACCTGCCGCCAGCGCGTGGTGGATGGCTTCAGTCGGAAAACCTTGCGCCATCCAGCTTTCAGCGGCGGCGCGGTGTATTTCGGGAAGTTCGGCAGCTAACTCCCACTGGCAACGCTGGCGTAAAAAGCTGCCAAATAGCGGGTGATAGCTAAACCATTCGCCGACATCATCCATCCGCTGCAGAAATAATCCCTGGCGCTCAATTTCCTCCAGCCGCATTTGACCGTTTTCTTCGCCCGTGACCCGAACAATCAGCGCATCGTTCATCGAACGCAGGATGGCACTTTTTAGCAGGAAATGGCGGGTTCCGATATCGACGCTGTCCAGTACTTCATCGACCAGATAATCGGATAAATGGCTGGCGTTGATACCGGCCAGACGTCGTGCCGACTGGTGGGCAGAATGGTTGTTCTGACGGGCAGATAAGGCGATCAGCTGTAACGCCGTGGCCCAGCCTGCAACGTCATCGCACATGCGGCTACTTTCCGCAGCCTCAATCGGGGAGGACAGACGGCGGTCAAAGAATTGTTTGGCTTCCTGGTGGTTAAAGGCCAGTTGCTGGCTGCCGATTTCCAGCAGTTGATCGCGTACGCGCAGGTTGGCAATGCCCAGTTGCGGTAGGTTACGCGACAGCACGACTAACGTCAGATTTTCCGGCTGATGGCGCAGGAAAAAACGCATGGCTTCGTGAATGGCTGGATTGGAGATCAGATGATAATCATCCACTACCAGATAGAGTGGACGATGCCACTCCGCCAGTTCAATGAAGAGCTGGGCAAACAGTGAGGTCAGGCTGACATACTGGCGTTTTTGCACCATGGCTTCGCTGGTGGTGCAGTGCCCACCGGTCGCCTGTTGGATTGCCGCAATCAAATAGCTGGCGAAGCGCTCTTGCTGGTTATCTCCTTCATCCAGAGAGTACCAGCCTAATTCGTTCTTCCCCGCCGCCCATTGTGAAACAAGCGTTGTTTTTCCATAACCAGCAGGACTTGTTATCAGGGCAAGCCTGAAATTGTTCGCGCCGGAAAGTTTAGCCAGCAGGCGCTCACGAACCACCGTATGGTCGAGTCGAACCGGACGACTTAATTTAGACGGAATCAACATAAGTTAGTCACTTCACTGTGTGAATATGGGGGAAAACGATTTTTTTTGCGCTTCGTAATTAATAGATATAAGGTCGGCCAGAACGGGATTTATTGCAAGCTAAGTGGACTTTTTGTGTGTCTGATTTTGCACTATGTCACAAATCTATACATCTATTGCAATAATTGTTTTAAAGAGTCGCAACAGGCATGGTGACTGGATCCCGCGTTATTTTTACGGGGTGGAAAAATTCCTCTTTTCTTGTGTGGCTACTGTAAGGATGAATAAAAGTCGATGAATTTTGTGCTCGACTTAAAACTTTCATGTGAAATATCTCAAGCAGAATATGTATTTCAGGTTAGAAACTATTTCTTCGTTTACATATTTTTTCTAAATGTCATCTTTCTGTTTGATATTGTCCGGATAATCTCTTTTGAGTAATGTGAAAACCGCGATGCATTTCAGGGGTATGCGGAGAGCCTGCGTATTTATCGGCCATAACTCCCCTCTTAAAGTGGCGGCGATCACATTTTAACGCTCATCCCCGCTCCTCCTCCCTGCCTAATCCCTGGCAGGATGAGGAAGGTCAACAACGAGCCTGGCAAACTAGCGATAACGTTGTTTATTACCTAAGGACCTGGAATCCCTATGTCACAGCCTACTTTCAACAAAGATCACTTTCAGGCTGCCCTGACACGTCAGTGGCAGCGCTTCGGTTTATCGTCGGCTCACGAAATGACGTCGCGCCAGTGGTGGCAGGCCGTGAGTGGGGCTTTGGCTGAATTACTCAGTGCCCAGCCTGCGGTGAAACCGGCAAAAAATCAGCGTCATGTTAACTACATCTCAATGGAGTTTTTGATTGGTCGTCTGACGGGGAACAACCTGCTCAACCTGGGCTGGTATCAGGGGGTGAGCGATGAGCTTAAGGCGCACGACATCAATCTGACCGACCTGCTGGAAGAAGAAACCGATCCGGCTCTGGGTAACGGCGGACTGGGACGCCTGGCGGCCTGCTTCCTCGACTCGATGGCAACGGTGGGTCAATCCGCGACGGGCTATGGCCTGAATTACCAGTACGGTTTGTTCCGCCAGTCGTTTGTTGATGGTCAGCAGATGGAAGCACCGGATGACTGGCATCGTGGCAGCTATCCATGGTTCCGTCACAACGAAGCGTTGGATGTGCAGGTCGGTATTGGCGGTAAAGTCAGTAAAGAAGGCCACTGGGAGCCGGGATTCATCATCACCGGTCAGGCCTGGGATCTGCCGGTTCTCGGCTACCGCAACGGCGTGGCGCAACCGCTGCGTCTGTGGCAGGCCAGCCACGCGCACCCGTTTAACCTGACCAAATTCAACGATGGTGATTTCCTGCGCGCAGAGCAGCAGGGGATCGACGCCGAAAAACTGACCAAAGTGCTGTACCCGAACGACAACCATACGGCGGGGAAAAAACTGCGCCTGATGCAGCAGTATTTCCAGTGCGCCTGCTCCGTGGCCGACATTCTGCGCCGTCATCATCTGGCAGGGCGCAAACTGCATGAGCTTGCTGATTTCGAAGTCATTCAACTGAACGATACGCACCCGACCATCGCGATCCCTGAACTGCTACGTGTATTGATTGACGAGCACCAGATGAGCTGGGATGACGCGTGGGCCATTACCAGCAAAACATTCGCTTACACCAACCACACCCTGATGCCAGAGGCGCTGGAGTGTTGGGATGAGAAGCTGATAAAAGCGCTGTTGCCGCGACACATGCAAATCATCAAAGAGATTAACGACCGCTTTAAGAAACTGGTCGATAAAACCTGGCCGGGCGATGCTGCTGTCTGGGCGAAGCTGGCGGTGGTGCACAACAAGCAGGTGCGCATGGCGAATATGTGCGTCGTCAGCGGCTTTGCGGTTAATGGTGTGGCGGCACTGCACTCTGATCTGGTGGTGAAAGATCTGTTCCCGGAATACCACCAGCTGTGGCCGAACAAATTCCATAACGTGACGAACGGAATTACCCCGCGTCGTTGGATCAAGCAGTGCAACCCGGCGCTTGCAGCGCTGCTGGATAAGTCGCTGAAAAAAGAGTGGGCCAACGATTTAGACCAACTGATTAACCTGGAAAAATACGCCGACGATGCGAAATTCCGTCAGCAGTACCGCGATATCAAGCTGGCGAACAAAGAGCGGCTGGTGAAGTTTATTAAAGCGCGTACCGGTATTGAGATAACGACCCACGCTATCTTTGATATTCAGATCAAGCGGCTGCATGAGTACAAACGCCAGCACCTGAACCTGTTACATATTCTGGCATTGTACAAAGAAATCCGTGAAAACCCGCAGGCGGATCGCGTACCGCGCGTATTCCTGTTTGGGGCAAAAGCGGCTCCGGGTTACTACCTGGCGAAGAACATCATTTTCGCCATAAACAAGGTAGCGGAAACCATCAATAGCGACCCGAAAGTTGGCGATAAGCTGAAGGTCGTGTTCCTGCCAGATTACTGCGTCTCGGCGGCGGAAATGCTGATCCCGGCGGCGGATATCTCCGAGCAGATCTCGACTGCGGGCAAAGAGGCCTCTGGCACCGGTAACATGAAACTGGCGCTGAACGGCGCGTTAACGGTTGGTACGCTGGATGGCGCTAACGTCGAAATCGCCGAGAAGGTGGGTGACGAAAATATCTTTATCTTTGGTCATACCGTGGAAGAGGTAAAAGCCCTGAAAGCGAAAGGCTATGACCCGGTGAAATGGCGTAAGAAAGACAAAGTGCTGGATGCGATTCTGAAAGAGCTGGAAAGCGGTAAATACAGCGACGGCGATAAACATGCTTTTGACCAGATGCTGCACAGCATAGGTAAGCAGGGCGGTGATCCGTATCTGGTGATGGCTGACTTCTCAGCCTATGTTGAAGCCCAGAAGCAGGTTGATGTGTTGTACCGTGACCAGGAAGCCTGGACCCGGGCAGCGATTCTGAATACCGCGCGCTGCGGCATGTTCAGTTCGGATCGCTCCATCTGCGATTATCAGGCTCGTATCTGGCAGGCGAAACGCTAAGGAATCGCGATGGAAAGCAAACGTCTGGATAATGCCGCGCTGGCGGCGGGGATTAGCCCCAATTACATCAACGCTCACGGCAAACCGCAGTCTATTGGCGCCGAAACCAAGCGGCGTTTGCTTGACGCCATGCATCGCACCACCGCCGCCACGCAGGTGGCGGTGACCCCGGTGCCGAATGTCATGGTGTATACCGCGGGTAAGAAAATGCCACTGGCAGTTGAAGGTAGTGGGGAGTTTAGCTGGCTGCTGACCACTGAAGATGGCGTACAGCACAAAGGGCATGCCATCGGCGGCAAGTCTTTTCACCTTCCGACGAAACTGCCGGAGGGCTATCACACGCTGACATTGACGCAGGGCGAGCTGCGCACCCACTGTCGCGTTATTGTGGCGCCAAAGCGCTGCTATGAACCGCAGGCGCTGCTGGAGGGGAAAAAACTGTGGGGCGCGTGCGTTCAGCTCTACACCCTGCGTTCAGAGAAAAACTGGGGGATTGGCGACTTTGGCGATCTGAAGGCGATGCTGCCGGAAGTCGCGAAACGTGGCGGGGCATTTATTGGCCTCAACCCGATCCATGCGCTGTATCCGGCTAACCCGGAGAGCGCCAGTCCGTACAGTCCGTCTTCGCGCCGCTGGTTGAACGTTATTTATATCGACGTCAATGCAGTGGAGGATTTTCATCTGAGCAAAGAGGCGCAACGCTGGTGGCTGAAGCCCACAACTCAGCAAACCCTGCAACGCGCGCGGGATGCCGAATGGGTTGATTATTCCGCCGTTACCGCACTGAAGATGACGGCGCTACGTATGGCGTGGAAAGGCTTCTCTGCCCGAGATGATGAGCAGATGGCAGCATTTCGCCAGTTTGTGACTCAGGAAGGCGACAGCCTGTACTGGCAGGCAGCCTTTGATGCGCTGCATGCGCATCAGGTGAAAGAGGATGCGTTGCGCTGGGGATGGCCGGTGTGGCCGGAAGCTTTTCAGTCGGTAGATTCGCCGGAGGTCAAACAGTTCTGTGCAGAGCATCGCGATGAGGTGGATTTCTACCTGTGGCTGCAGTGGCTGGCATATACCCAATTTGCGGACTGTTGGGAAACCAGTCAGGGCTTTGCCATGCCGATTGGGTTGTATCGTGATCTGGCGGTTGGTGTGGCAGAAGGTGGGGCAGAGACCTGGTGTGACCGTGAACTGTATTGTTTGAAAGCCTCCGTTGGCGCACCGCCGGATATTCTTGGCCCGCTTGGACAAAACTGGGGGCTACCGCCGATGGATCCGCACATCATCACGGCACGGGCCTACGAACCGTTTATCGAACTACTGCGTGCCAATATGCAGAACTGCGGTGCGTTGCGCATCGATCATGTGATGTCGATGCTGCGTCTGTGGTGGATCCCTTACGGCGAAACCGCTGACCACGGTGCCTACGTGCATTATCCGGTCGACGACCTGCTCTCTATTCTGGCGCTGGAAAGTAAACGCCATCACTGCATGGTGATTGGTGAAGATCTGGGTACCGTGCCGGTGGAGATCGTCAGCAAGCTGCGCGACAGCGGCGTGTATTCCTACAAAGTACTTTATTTTGAGAATGACCATGAGAAGAACTTCCGTGCGCCGAAAGCGTACCCGGAACAATCAATGGCAGTCGCGGCGACGCATGACCTTCCTACGCTTAAAGGTTATTGGGATAGCGGCGATCTGACGCTCGGCAGAACGTTGGGCCTGTACCCGGACGAAGTTGTGCTGCGCGGCTTATATCAGGACCGGGAATTGGCCAAGCAGGGGTTGCTGGATGCGCTGCATAAGTACGGTTGTCTGCCAAAACGTGCCGGGCATAAGGCATCGCTGATGTCGATGACGCCGATCCTCAATCGCGGGATGCAGCGTTATATTGCCGACAGTAACAGTGCACTCCTGGGTCTACAGCCGGAAGACTGGCTGGATATGGCGGAACCGGTCAATATTCCGGGCACCAGCGATCAGTACAAAAACTGGCGGCGTAAGCTTACCGCCACGCTTGAGCAGATGTTTGCCAATGACGGGGTGAACAAGCTGATTAAAGATTTGGATAAACGTAGAAGGGCAGTTGTGAAGAAGAAATAAAGAAATCAAGCCGGGTAGGCGCTAGCGCCACCCGGCTTTTTTACATCAGATTGCCATATTTAGCAGCAGACACCCTACCAGACCGCAGACGGAGATAATGGTTTCCAGCATTGACCATGACTTGATGGTTTCACCGATGGTCAGGTTGAAGTACTCCTTGAACAGCCAGAAGCCAGGATCGTTCACGTGGGAGAAAATGACGGAACCGGAACCTACTGCGATAACCATCAGCTCAGGGCTTACGCCGGTGGTCGCAATCAGCGGCGCCACAATCCCACCTGCAGTGATTGCTGCAACGGTTGCAGAACCCAGTGCGATACGCAGTACCGCAGCAATAGACCATGCCATCAGCAGCGGAGAAACGTTAGAGCCGTGCATCATTGAAGCGATGTATTTGTCGACGCCGCTATCAACCAGGACCTGTTTGAAGGCACCGCCACCACCGATGATCAACAACATCATGGCGATAATTTTGATTGAGGAAACCAGCGTATCGTTAATCTGATCCATTGAGCGTCCACGGTTCAGACCAAACGTGAACATCGCAATCAGAACGGCAATCAGTGTTGCCATCACCGGGTCACCGAGGAATTCTGCAACTGGCAGGAAAGCATGACCTTTTGGCAGGATCATCTCTGCTACGGCGCGCATGGCCATCAGAATGACCGGTACCAGAGAGGTCCAGACGCTGACGCCAAAGCCCGGCATTTCTTCTTCAGTGAAGGTTTTTGCGCTGTACAGACCCTCCGGGATCGGCTTATCAATGCCTTTCAGGAAACGTGCGTAGACCGGACCTGCGAGAATGACAGTCGGGATTGCCAGAATCGTACCAAACAGCAGGGTTTTACCCATATCTGCGTGGAAAATGGTCGCGATAGCGGTCGGACCTGGGTGCGGCGGTAGGAAGCCGTGAGTAACGGACAGTGCAGCGGCCATCGGCACACCAACGTACAGCAGCGGAATATTCGCAGCAGCAGCGATGGTGAACACCAGCGGCAGCATCAGCACGAAGCCGACTTCGTAGAACAGGGCAAAACCAACGGTGAAGCCGGTTAATACCACCGCCCATTGAATGTGTTTTTTGCCGAATTTAGCAATCAGCGTGGTCGCAATGCGCTGCGCGCCGCCGCAGTCTGCCAACATTTTGCCCAGCATGGCGCCAAAACCCATAATCAGGGCGAGGCTGCCAAGGGTTCCGCCAACACCGGCTTTAATAGAACCAATGACTTTATCCAGTGGCATCCCTTGCATCAATCCGACAGCAAGCGCCACCAGGACGAGAGCGATGAAACCGTTCATTTTGAAACGGATCATCAGGAGGAGTAACAAGATTACACCGATAGCAACGATGACTAATGGCATGATTTACCTGGCCTTTACTTTGTTATGGGTAACGTCAGTGTTTAGATGACAAATTCCGATTGTCCCGACCGGGAACAGAGTATTCACAGCACCAATGCTGATTGCCTTTAAAACTAATCAGTTTAGCTGGCTGTTATGTGCGTCTTGGGTGCTGATACGAATGATACGGGTAACATGCTGCGCTTGAAAATCACCTGGGCAGGCAAAATTTAAATTATGAGAAGCTGGTCAAATTATGGAGGGTTTTATTGCAGAAATGTAACAGAGGAATGTTGGCCCGGTTAGGTCGAGGGCCGGATAACGCGTTAACGCTACTATCCGGCATCAATGCCTGATGACGACGCTGATGCGTCTTATCGGGGCTGCGAATACTCTACTGGTCTGGTCGTTAGTAGTAAGAGTGCTCGCCACGCTGGTGTTCGGTTAAATCACGAACGCCTTTCAGTTCGGGGAATTCAGCCAATAGCTGTTTCTCGATACCTTCTTTCAGCGTAACGTCGACCATTGAACAGCCGTTACAGCCGCCGCCAAACTGCAGAATGGCGAAGCCTTCATCGGTAATTTCCATCAGAGAGACACGACCACCGTGGCCAGCCAGCTGCGGGTTAATCTGCGACTGCAGCATGTACTCCACGCGTTCCATCAGCGGTGCATCATCAGATACTTTACGCATTTTCGCGTTAGGTGCTTTCAGGGTCAGCTGAGAACCTAATTGGTCAGTGACGAAATCGATTTCTGCATCTTCCAGATACGGTGCGCTCAGTTCATCAACATATGCGGTCAGCAGAGAAAATTTAATGGCGGTGTCGGTTGCTTCCACGGCGTCCGGCGGACAATAAGAAACGCCACATTCAGCGTTAGGCGTGCCGGGATTGATCACAAATACACGAATTTGTGTCCCTTCTTCCTGATTTGCCAGCAGTTTGGCAAAGTGCGCTTGTGCAGCATCGGAAATATGGATCATAGTAATGGCCTAATAGTTGACTATTTTACTTGGTTATAATACGCCCATCATCGAGGCTCTACAAGGTTCGACACAGGCACCATACCTGGACAGTCGCCGCGCCATTGCGTAAAAGCAGCTGCGCGATTTCCGCGGCGGTACTTCCGGTAGTGACGACATCATCCACAATAACCATATGGAGTCCCTGCACCGGCAATTCAAGGCGAAAGGCGTTTTTCAGGTTACGTTTGCGTAACCGGGCGCTGAGATGGTGTTGTGTAGCTGTCGCCCGCACCCGTGTTATGGCCTGGCGATCCCAGTCACAGCCCAGCCAACGTGCTAAAGGACGGCATAGCAAGTCGCTTTGATTAAATCCCCTGCGCCAATGACGATGTTGCCAGAGCGGTACGCTGATGAGCCTGTCTGGCAGGGGGGAACCGTGAGTGCGTCGGGCCTGCAATACCTCCAGCAACAGCAGACGTGCAAGCGCAGGGGCTATTTCGTTGCGCCGTGAAAATTTAAGCTGGTGGATAAGCCCACTTACTGGAGGAACATAGTCGCTGACTGAAACCAGGCGTTGCCACGGCGGTGGTTTTTGCAGGCAGCGACCACAGGGAACCGAGGTGTGAATGGCCGGTAGTCCGCACTGCGGGCACAGACTGTCATGCTGGCGTATTGCCTGTGTGCAGACAGAGCAAATCCCCCAATGCCCCAACCTCAGCGGCATTCGGCATAGCCAGCATAATCCTGGTACTGTTAGCATAGAGACATCCTTGTTAGCTAAAAGAGAACAGTAACTGATGAATGACATCTGGTGGCAGACCCAGGGTTCGGGAAATTGCCATCTTGTGCTGCTGCACGGATGGGGGCTGAATGCAGAAGTGTGGCATTGCATAAGCGAGGAACTGAGCTCGCATTTTACACTGCATCTTGTCGACTTACCGGGATTTGGCCGTAGTCAGGGTTTTGGCGCGATGTCGCTGGAAGAAATGACCGAACGGGTATTAAGACAGGCTCCTGGAAAAGCCATCTGGCTCGGCTGGAGTCTGGGCGGTCTGGTGGCGAGTCAGGTAGCATTGACCCATCCTGAGCGCGTTCAGGCGCTGGTGACGGTTGCCTCTTCTCCCTGCTTTAGCGCGCGCGAAACGTGGCCGGGCATTAAACCGGAGGTACTCGCTGGCTTCCAGCAGCAGCTAAGCGAAGACTTCCAGAAAACGGTAGAGCGCTTTCTGGCATTGCAGACGATGGGCACGGAAACCGCGCGTCAGGATGCACGGGCGTTGAAAAAAACGGTACTGGCGCTCCCCATGCCGGACGTCGAGGTGCTCAATGGCGGGCTGGAGATCCTGAAAACGGCCGATCTGCGTGAACCGTTGTGTGCGTTGAACCTGCCGTTCCTGCGCTTATACGGTTATCTTGATGGCCTGGTCCCGCGTAAAGTGGTGCCAATGCTGGATGCTCTGTGGCCACAGAGTGAGTCACTGGTGTTTGCTAAAGCCGCTCATGCGCCCTTTATCTCACATCCTACAGAGTTCTGCGCAGCGCTGGTGGCGTTAAAACAGCAGCTATAGTGTGCTGAGTTTGCCCGGTAGCACGCTGCGAGCCGGGCAAAAAATTAATGGCTCTGTTGTATCAAATCGTCTGCGGTCAGTCCGGTAATTCTGAGGATAGTGAGGGGGTCAATACCATCAGCCTGCATGGTTGATGCAATACGTAAAGCTTCTTCTCGTTTACCTTGTTGCAGGCCCGTTTGTAACCCTTCTTGTAACCCTTTTCTATGACCTTCCTGGATACCATTAAGGTGCCCTTCCTGACGTAATCTTTCGGCGATAGTCATCAACTTTTCCTTATGTTGGGGTAAACGTTCGGCGACTTCATGAAGAAATTCGCCAAAATGTGTGGTGTTCCCGGCCTGCATTAAATAATTAAACAAGGCTTTCAACTGGTTGTCATTAGCGTGTCCTTTAACAAGCAGGATGGCCAGTTTTTCTACCAGCCCCATCAAGTCGCGTTTACGAATATGTTTTTGGATGAGTTCCAGCAGCGCCATCCGGCGATGCTGCATGATCTCGTCATCGGGTACAACGGTGATATCGATCAGTGGAAACGCGGTGGTATAAAGTTGTCTGGCGGATTCAAGGTCATCAAACTCATCCAGCCAACAAAGTGAGTAGGGGTAGGGGCTTGTTGCGCCATGATAAAAAAGCATGGGTATCACCAGTGGGAGTTTCTTGTGACCTGCAGCCAAATGACGATGCATTACTGCAATGGCATAACGCATCAGTCGAAATGCCATATGGGCGTCGGCGGTGCTCTGATGCTCAATGACGGTGTAAATATAGCCATCGCCTTCGCGCGTTTTTAACGACCACAGCACATCAGAATAGTAGGTGCGCAAATCGTCTTCAATAAAGCTGCCCGATTCCAGTTGCAGCGTTTTAAGATCGCAAAGTTTTTGTAAAGAGGCTGGAAGATGAAGCTGAATAAAGTCGCGTGCGGTCGCAGGATGGTTTAAGAACGTTTTGAAAATCGCGTCATGCGGTGTAGCTGTTGTGTCAGTATTCATGGCGATCCGTCACCTGAGAAACGAGATGACGAGACTCTACTTACCTGGTCGCCAGTAAGCATCCACGAATTAATAACGGTGCGCGGTAGGCTGAAGGAGAGATCTGTTTTGCTGAAACAGAGACCTCTTAGTGGAATCCATTACGCAAAAAGCCGGATATCAGCGTAAACGCTTTATCCGGCTCGGGGACTGGGGCTTGGTGTAAGCTGGATAAGCGCAGCGCCATCCGGCATACAACTAGCGTAAAGCCCACCATTCGCGCAGGCAGGCTTTACCTTCCGGGCAACTTTTGCAGCTTCCGGAAAGACACCCGTCGGCATCTTCCTGAATCCGCACCGCTTTACCCATCTTTTCTAACTGATTCAGCATGGCGTCAATCATCGGCTGCGGGGTATGCAGCGTGTGGCTAATTTGTGTTGCCTCCATGCGCCCCCGCAGAGCCAGTAAATCACGCACCTGGATAAGCGATGCCATCATCCACCACCCTAGTGGCAATCGCCAGTGGTGCTGGCACAGCAAGAGCTTACCGTCTTGTTGGTTGCCAGCAGCGCTACATCTACACGGCTGCGCGCGCGGCGTAACAGACCCAGTAATACGATGTTAAACAGGATGACCGCTAAAATGCACACCAGACTGTATGTCGGGTGCTCTTTGTAGCTAACCGTCTGATAAAACAGTGTTGACAGTGAATAAGCGATATTCAGCCCCCATAAAACCGAGAAGCCCATCCAGCCACGGCTGGACTCACGAGCGATGGCGCCCATAACGGAAATGCACGGTACATACAGCAAAACGAAAATCAGGTAGCTGTATGCCGCAGCAGCGCTGCCGAATTTCTCGCCCATGACGCCCATTGCGCCAGTTGCCATCTCACCGTCACCTTTACTGGCTTCGATAGGGTTGGCCAGAACGCTGAGGCTGAAGGTGTCTTTCAGGCTCTGCCAGGTTTCATCTACTGCACCAAGCAGTTCATCACCGAGGTGGAAATCTGCCGGATTAAACTCTTCTTCCTGAATATTTTCAGCGGTATAGAGCGTGTTAAGTGTCCCAACCACCACTTCTTTTGCCATCGCACCGGTGAACAGACCGACGGTTGCCTGCCAGTTATCTTCGTGAACGCCGATCGGTTTAAACACTGGCGTAATGACGCGGCTGACGGAGGCCAGAGCAGAATCGTTAATGTTGTCGACGATTTTTCCGCTCAGCGAGAAGCTGTTGAATGCGCTGAGGAAAATGCTAACGATGATAATGACTTTACCGGCACGCAGGACAAAGCCTTTCAGACGCTGCCAGGTCTGAATGATCAGACTCTTAACGTGCGGCACGTGGTACACCGGCAGTTCCATCACGAACGGCGTTGCTTCACCACGCATGATGGTGTGCTTGAGCATCAGGCCGGTCAACACCGCCATAACGATACCCAGCACGTACAGTGAGAAGACCGCCAGCGCACCATTCTGACCAAAGAATGCAGCGGCGAAGACGGCAAAAATTGCCAGACGTGCGCCACAGGACATAAACGGCGCCATCATGATGGTCATCAGACGCTCACGCGGGGCGTCCAGTGTACGTGCGCCCATCACTGACGGTACGTTACAGCCAAAGCCTACAATCAGCGGTACAAATGATTTCCCCGGCAGTCCCAGCGCCTGCATCAGACGGTCCATAACAAACGCAGCACGTGCCATGTAGCCGGAGTCTTCGAGGAAGGAGAGGAACAAATACATCATGCCGATTTGCGGAACCAGCGGCAGGACGGTGTTAATCCCGCCGCCAAGACCCTGCGCCAGGAAGATGGTTAACCAGTCCGGGAAGTGCAGCGTATAACCAATCCACTGAATACCATGAATAAAGAGCGCTACAGAGCCGACATCAAATAACGGCTGCAGTGCGCCACCAATGTTGATGGCAAGCAGGAACATCAGGTACATCACGAACAGGAAAATCGGCAGGCCGAGGAAACGGTTAAGAACGATTTTATCGACCGCAGTGGTGAAACGGCTGGGTTCTGCGGTCAGGGTGTTACTGACGGTATCGCAGATAGCGGCAATGCACTGATAACGCGCATCGGCAATATGCAGCGCCGGATCGTCCATCGTTTCGCTCAGACGAGCAACGGCAGCATCCAGATTTTGCGCGGCATCACCGGCGTAAGCGCGGCTGTAGATATCGCCTTCCAGCATCTGCAGGCCCAGCCAGCGGCGCTGTTTCAGTGGCATGTCTTTGGCCATTGCATCGGCGAGGGAATCCGCTTCCTGCAACAACGGCTGGGCATAATGGACCAGCTCGACGGTGTTGTTTTCCTTGTAGCGATCAATCGCCAGCTTCAGCGCTTCAATGCCTCGCGCACGGGTGGAAACCAGTGGCACCACCGGGCAGCCAAGACGGGCAGAAAGGGCGTCGATATCGATACGGATTTGCTGCTTCTCCGCAATGTCCAGCATGTTCAGCGCGACGATGCAGGGGATGCCCAATTCCAGCAGTTGTAACGTCAGGTAGAGGTTGCGCTCAAGGTTGGAAGCGTCGACCACGTTGATCAAGAGATCCGCGTCGCCGCTTAAAATATAGTGGCAGGCAATCTGCTCATCGAGAGAGGTTTGAGATGAGATTGTCGTCAAAGAATAGGTGCCGGGTAAATCGACCAGCGTGACCTGATGGTCTGTGGTCGCGAAATGACCTTCTTTACGCTCGACGGTTACGCCCGCCCAGTTACCCACACGCTGGCGTGCACCGGTGAGTTGGTTGAATAAGGTTGTCTTGCCGGAATTAGGATTACCAATTAAACCAATGGTTAGTTTTTTCATTTTTATAGACTCACTGTATTAACAGGAAACCGCTTCCACTTCTAATAACGCCAGATCCTTCTTACGCAATACCAGACTTACGCGACGCGTTTCAATATGAATAGGATCGCCGAGCGGGGCGACGCGAACCACATTGAAGGACGACCCGGGCAGCATGCCGAGGGATAACAGTTTCTGTCGATAAGCCGGGCTGATTTCACGAGCAAAACCGGTAATTTTCCACGCACTGTCAGGAGTGAATTGCATAGGGACCTACTTATATCTCGCTAACTGGATGATTACCTCATGGGGCGGAAAGGCGGCATGAGACCAGATGATTAGCCAACGAAGGAAAGAGTAAATAATCAACAAAACAATGATAATGAGAATGGTTTCTATCATCAATAGAATAAGTGTGACGGAATGTGGAATTAGATAATAATTTGCGTCAATTTTGATATGCCTCAACATTTATTCTGGTTTGGAATAGATTATTTGGGGCCGTAATTATTGACATTCTTAATGTTTAATTAAGGTTTCATCTGTTAATGAAGTGATAAATATATTGTGAAAAAAACGGGAAATAGATTAAATATGCCGGATGGCGATGTTTAAGCGCCTTATCCGACATACACATTAATTACGACAACCTGGCCGGATAAGGTGTTTATACCGTTATCCGGCACAAGATTACTACTTAACGTTTTTTACCCATTGCCGCCGCCAGCGCATCCATCATCGCGCTGTTGCCAGCAGGCTGCGCGTCACGACCGCGTGGTTTTGCGGCTTTCGGAGCCGGGCGGTTGCCCTGATTACGATCGTTGCCGCCGCCGCGGCGGGCATTGGTTTCACCCGGCTGTTCGTCCAGGCGCATGGTCAGCGCGATACGCTTACGTGGCAGGTCCACTTCCAGCACTTTCACCTTCACAATGTCGCCCGCTTTCACCACGGTGTGTGGATCTTCGACGAACTTATTCGACAGCGAAGAGATATGCACCAGACCGTCCTGGTGAACGCCGATATCCACGAACGCGCCGAAGTTGGTGACGTTGGTGACAGCCCCTTCCAGAATCATTCCCGGCAGCAGATCGTTCATGGTTTCAACGCCATCAGCAAACTGCGCGGTTTTGAATTCAGGACGCGGGTCGCGACCCGGTTTTTCCAGCTCTTTGATGATGTCGGTGACGGTCGGCACCCCGAAACGCTCGTCGGTAAAGTCGGAGGCTTTTAGATTGCGCAATTCGGAGCTGTTGCCCATCAGGTCGCGCAGCGATTGCTCGGTTGCTGCCAGAATGCGTTCCACTATCGGGTAGGCTTCCGGGTGAACCGTTGAGGCATCCAGCGGGTTATCGCCATGGTTGATACGCAGGAAGCCCGCGCACTGTTCAAAGGCTTTTGGCCCCAGACGGCTGACTTTTAGCAACTGCTGACGGTTCTGGAACTGGCCGTTCTCATCACGCCAGGCGACGATGTTTTGCGCCATCATGCGCGTCAGGCCGGCAACGCGGGTCAGCAGCGGTACGGAGGCGGTATTCAGATCGACGCCGACGGCGTTCACACAGTCTTCTACTACCGCATCCAGCTTACGGGCAAGCTGGGTCTGGCTAACGTCGTGCTGATACTGGCCCACGCCGATAGATTTCGGATCAATTTTCACCAGCTCAGCCAGCGGGTCCTGCAGGCGACGGGCGATAGACACCGCACCGCGCAGCGACACGTCGAGGTCCGGGAACTCCAGCGCCGCCAGTTCAGATGCAGAGTAAACTGATGCACCTGCTTCGCTGACGATCACTTTTTGCGCCGTAACGTTCGGGAACTGTTTTTGCACATCAAGGTAGAAGCGTTCGGTTTCGCGCGACGCCGTACCGTTACCAATTGCGACCAGCTCTACGTTGTATTTCTCACATAACGCCGCAACGGCAACGGCGGCTTTGGCTGCCTGACCGGTATGCGGGTAGATAGTGTCGGTAGCGACCAGCTTGCCGGTACCGTCAACAACAGCCACTTTTACACCGGTACGCAGACCGGGATCGAGGCCCATTGTGGCGCGCAGTCCGGCCGGGGCCGCCATCAGCAGGTCGTGCAGGTTACGGGCAAAGACGTTGATGGCTTCATCTTCCGCGCGTTCGCGCACGGTACCCATCAGTTCGGTTTCGAGGTGCATCAGCACCTTAATTCGCCATGTCCAGCTGACAACGCCTTTACGCCAGCTGTCTGCCGGTGCGTTGTTCAGTCGCAGGCCAAGGTGATCCTGAATGATTTGCTCGCCATGGCTCTCTTTCGGTGGCTCATCGAACTGCGGGTCGGCATTCAGGGACAGCTGTAAAATGCCTTCGTTACGGCCGCGGAACATGGCCAGCGCACGGTGAGACGGAACGGTAGAAATCGGTTCGTGGTGGTCGAAGTAGTCGCGGAATTTTGCGCCTTCCTCTTCTTTTCCGCTCACCACGGTGGAGACCAGATGGGCATTTTTCCACAGGTAGTCACGCACTTTCGCCAGCAGCGCGGCATCTTCAGCGAAGCGTTCCATCAGGATATAACGTGCGCCGTCGAGAGCGGCTTTGGTATCTGTCACGCCGTTTTCGGCGTTGAGATATTTTGCGGCTTCCGTTTCCGGGTCGTGAGACGGTTCGTTCCACAACAGGTCTGCCAGCGGCTCCAGTCCGGCCTCAATAGCGATCTGCCCACGGGTGCGGCGTTTAGGTTTGTACGGCAGATAAAGATCTTCGAGTTCGGTCTTACTTAACGTGCCGTTGATCGCTTTTGCCAGGTCGTCGGTCAGTTTACCTTGCTCACCGATAGATTTCAGGATCGCCTGACGGCGGTCTTCCAGTTCACGCAGATACCCCAGACGGGTCTCCAGATTACGCAGTTGCGTATCATCCAGACCGCCGGTGATTTCCTTACGATAACGTGCGATAAACGGCACGGTGTTCCCTTCGTCAAGCAGGCGAACGGCAGCTTCTACCTGTTCAGCACGAGCCTGAATTTCACCGGCGATAATGCGGCAGAAAGAATCATTCATCATGGATAGCTTCGTCTATAGGATAAAAAATCAGGGGATAGTTATACGGACTGACTGGCAAAAATGCCAGTCATCTACAGGGGCTTCGGATTGTTCCGGTCTCACTTCACGTATTCAATCTCGTTCACGTACCAGCTGGCTTCACCGGCAGGAGTGTTCACCACCGCGAGATCGCCGACCTCTTTTTTCAGCAGGGCACGCGCCATGGGGGAATCGATAGAGATGTAATCCTTACGGCCAAAAATTTCATCGTAGCCAACAATGCGGAATTTGCGGATGTCGCCATCGTCGTTTTCAATCTCGACCCACGCGCCAAAGAAGACTTTGCCCTCTTGCTGCGGGGAGTAATCGACAATTTTCAGATTCTCCATGCACTTGGTCAAATAACGGACGCGACGGTCGATCTCGCGCAGGCGCTTTTTATTATACTGGTAGTCAGCATTTTCGCTGCGGTCGCCCAGACTTGCGGCCCAGGTAACCTTCCTGGTGACTTCCGGGCGCTCTTCACGCCAGAGATAATTGAGCTCTTGTTTGAGTTTTTCATACCCTTCACGGGTTATCAGGGGCGTTTTCATCTTATTGTTTTACCTTCGACTCTGTGATGATGCGCACAATTAGTATTACGTGAGCATATCAACAGAATAAATAATGTATTGCGAGAAACATTGTATACTTAAGCTGCTGTTTAATATGCTTTGTAACAATTTAGCCTGGAATTCATACCAGAATTCGCTGGTGACTCACGCGAGCTTTCTTAAGAATATACACTTAATTGTTGCGAACCTTTGGGAGTAATAACAATGCAAGAGAACTATAAGATTCTGGTGGTCGATGACGACATGCGCCTGCGTGCGCTTCTGGAACGTTATCTGACCGAGCAGGGCTTCCAGGTTCGAAGCGTCGCAAACGCTGAGCAGATGGATCGTCTGCTGACCCGTGAGTCCTTCCACTTGATGGTTCTGGATTTAATGCTGCCAGGGGAGGATGGCCTGTCAATTTGCCGCCGCCTGCGTAGTCAAAGCAACCCAATGCCGATCATTATGGTGACGGCGAAGGGCGAAGAGGTTGACCGTATCGTTGGACTGGAAATCGGTGCTGACGATTACATCCCGAAACCCTTTAACCCACGTGAACTGCTGGCGCGTATTCGCGCTGTATTGCGTCGTCAGGCGAACGAACTGCCGGGCGCGCCTTCTCAGGAAGAAGCGGTTATCGCTTTCGGTAAGTTTAAGCTGAACCTGGGGACTCGTGAAATGTTCCGCGAAGATGAGCCTATGCCGCTCACCAGTGGTGAATTTGCGGTGCTGAAAGCGCTGGTCAGCCACCCACGTGAACCGCTGTCCCGCGATAAACTCATGAACCTGGCGCGTGGTCGCGAGTACTCTGCGATGGAACGTTCCATCGATGTGCAGATTTCTCGTCTGCGTCGTATGGTGGAAGAAGATCCGGCGCATCCGCGTTATATTCAGACTGTATGGGGTCTGGGCTACGTTTTTGTTCCGGACGGTTCTAAAGCATGAGGCGAATGCGCTTCTCGCCACGAAGTTCGTTTGCTCGCACGTTATTGCTTATCGTCACCTTGCTGTTTGCCAGCCTGGTGACGACCTACCTTGTGGTGCTGAACTTCGCGATTCTGCCGAGCCTCCAGCAGTTTAATAAGGTCCTGGCCTACGAAGTCCGTATGCTGATGACTGATAAACTGCAACTGGAGGACGGTACGCAACTGGTCGTGCCACCTGCATTCCGTCGGGAAATTTACCGTGAGCTCGGTATTTCCCTCTATTCCAACGAAGCCGCTGAAGAAGCGGGTCTGCGTTGGGCACAACACTATGAATTCTTAAGCCATCAGATGGCGCAGCAGTTGGGTGGCCCAACGGAAGTACGTGTTGAGGTCAACAAGAGCTCGCCTGTCGTCTGGCTGAAAACCTGGCTGTCGCCCAACATCTGGGTACGTGTGCCGCTCACTGAAATCCATCAGGGTGACTTCTCGCCGCTGTTCCGCTATACGCTGGCGATCATGCTGCTGGCTATCGGTGGCGCGTGGCTGTTTATCCGAATTCAGAACCGGCCGTTGGTGGATCTGGAGCATGCAGCGTTACAGGTGGGGAAAGGCATTATTCCGCCGCCGCTGCGCGAGTATGGCGCCTCTGAGGTGCGATCGGTGACCCGTGCCTTCAACCATATGGCCGCCGGCGTAAAACAGCTGGCCGATGACCGTACACTGCTAATGGCGGGCGTGAGCCATGATTTACGCACCCCGCTTACGCGTATCCGTCTGGCGACGGAAATGATGGGCGAAGAAGACGGATACCTCGCGGAGTCCATCAACAAGGACATCGAAGAGTGTAATGCCATTATCGAACAGTTCATCGATTACCTGCGAACGGGTCAGGAGATGCCGATGGAGATGGCCGATCTGAACTCGGTATTAGGTGAAGTGATCGCGGCAGAAAGTGGTTACGAGCGTGAAATTGATACTGCATTACGCCCTGGCGTCATTCAGGTGAAGATGCACCCACTGTCTATCAAACGCGCGGTTGCTAATATGGTGGTTAACGCCGCCCGCTACGGTAATGGCTGGATTAAGGTCAGTAGCGGCACAGAGCCGCATCGCGCCTGGTTCCAGGTAGAAGATGATGGTCCGGGTATCAAACCGGAACAGCGTCAACACCTGTTCCAGCCGTTTGTACGCGGCGACAGCGCGCGTAGCACCAGCGGCACGGGGCTGGGACTGGCTATTGTGCAGCGTATTATTGATAACCATAACGGTATGCTGGAAATTGGGACCAGTGAGCGAGGTGGGCTGTCGATACGCGCCTGGCTTCCGGTTCCAGTCTCTCGTATACCGGGAACAACCAAAGACGCGTAAAAAGGGAGGCGAAACGCCTCCCTTTTTGTTGCTGTTGCTTAACTACCTGATTCGGCAATATTCGTTACAGCTTCGGTCCGGCGCTAACCAGCGCTTCGCCCGCAGGGGTGTCGGTGTACTTCTCGAAGTTCTCAATAAACAGTTTCGCCAGCGCATTGGCTTTTTCTTGCCATTGCTCTGGTGACGCGTAGGTATTACGCGGATCGAGAATACGTGTATCCACACCCGGCAGTTCGGTCGGGATTGCCAGGTCAAACATCGGCAGACGGAACGTTTCTGCGTTATCCAGAGACCCGTTCAGGATGGCATCGATAATGGCACGGGTATCTTTAATGGAGATACGTTTGCCGGTGCCGTTCCAGCCGGTGTTAACCAGATAAGCCTGTGCGCCAGCCGCCTGCATGCGTTTCACCAGCACTTCTGCGTACTGCGTTGGGTGCAGTGACAGGAATGCCGCGCCGAAACAGGCAGAGAAGGTTGGTGTTGGCTCAGTTACGCCACGCTCAGTGCCAGCCAGTTTGGCGGTAAAGCCAGACAGGAAGTGATACTGGGTTTGATCGGCCGTCAGGCGAGAAACCGGTGGCAGTACGCCAAAGGCGTCGGCGGTCAGGAAGATAACTTTCGTTGCATGACCCGCTTTTGACACCGGCTTAACGATATTGTCGATGTGATAAATCGGGTAGGAAACGCGGGTGTTCTCGGTTTTGGAACCATCATCGAAGTCGATGGAGCCATCTTCGCGCACGGTGACGTTTTCCAGCAGGGCATCACGGCGGATTGCGTTGTAGATTTCCGGCTCAGCCTCTTTAGACAGTTTGATGGTCTTCGCGTAGCAACCGCCTTCGAAGTTAAATACGCCGTCGTCATCCCAACCATGCTCATCATCGCCAATCAGGCGGCGTTTCGGGTCGGTGGACAGCGTGGTTTTACCGGTACCGGACAGGCCAAAGAAGACTGCCACATCACCTTTTTCACCGACGTTTGCTGAGCAGTGCATCGATGCAATGCCTTTCAGCGGCAGCAGGTAGTTCATGACGGAGAACATACCTTTCTTCATCTCGCCGCCGTACCAGGTGCCGCCAATTAACTGAATGCGTTCAGTCAGGTTGAACGCCACGAAGTTTTCGGAGTTCAGCCCCTGTTCTTTCCACTGTGGGTTTGTGCATTTCGCACCGTTCATCACGATGAAATCAGGTTTGAAACCAACCAGTTCTTCGTCGCTCGGGCGGATGAACATGTTTTTGACAAAATGTGCCTGCCAGGCGACTTCGGTAATGAAGCGCACGGAAAGACGGGTATCCGCATTAGCCCCGCAGAAAGCATCAATGATAAACAGACGTTTGCCAGAGAGTTGATGGGTGACTAACCCTTTCAAATGCTGCCAGGTTTCCTGGGAAAGCGGTTTGTTGTCGTTCTTACCTTTACCTTTGTCGGACCACCAGAGTGTGTCTCGTGTGGTGTCGTCACGGACAATGTACTTATCCTTTGGCGAACGTCCGGTAAAGATACCGGTATCAACTGCAACGGCGCCCAGATTCGTTAACACGCCACGCTCATAACCTTCCAGGTTTGGATCAAGTTCTTCCTGATAAAGCGTGTCGTAGTCTGGATTGTAAACGATATCCTGAACGTCATTGATACCATAAGCCTTGAGATCTTGCGGGGTTAAACTGTTGTTCACACGCATTTCACTGCTCCTTAGCCAATATGTATTACCTGGAATAGTAAGGTTTTTTAGGGATTGCTAACCGCGACAAGGCTCATAGATTTACGCATCCGGCAAAATCACAGATAACTGAATACGCTGCGACTCCTGTCACAAAGAGGTGGATATTATGGCAGGAAACCTTTTTTTGTTGTGGAAAATGTTCTTAAAACGTTAATGGAGAGTGTTTTTGGCGGGGATCTTGTGAGTGTAATCGCATTCATGTAAGAAAAAAACGTAACTCAAACATAAACAATATCGATTCACCTCGCGCAGCTGGGGGCCGAAATGGACTGACGAATACTCATATTTGTGAAGTTGATGCGATAATTAGATTTTCTCTTCTTTCTGGAAAACGACATGGACAGTGTTGAGCTTTCACCAACGACCCGCTGGGGCATGGTCTTTATCGGACTGCTACAAGGGTGTGTGTGCTATCTGCTGATGGCGTATCTCGCGCCGCAGAACAGTGACTGGCTGTTCTATGGGATGCCCGTAACGATTGCACTCTCCTCAGCGCTTTTGCTGACTGTCGTCTCATTTAAGCAACGCGCGCTATGGTGCTGGATGACGCTGATCTGCGTGGTTGTGCTGGCGATGAGTGTGTGGCTGAAGTGGAGTGTGGCGGGCAGTGACCGATGGCGACAGGATGACATTTTTTTTGCCTACGGTTGGCGCTTACTGTTGATGGCGATGCTGGCTTTGCCGTGGATTCAATATCAACTTCACGCCCGTCGTGAACAGGCCCGCTATCCGCAGTTTTATACCTACCTGTGGCTTAATTCGCTGACGTTGCTGATTGCTTTTGTGGCCAACGGCCTGTTCTGGCTGGTGCTCCTGTTGTGGAGTGAAATGTTTCAACTGGTCGGCATCACTTTCTTCAACACGCTTTTCTTTGAGACTGACTGGTTTGTCTATCTGGCGCTTGGCCTGATTACTGCACTGGCAGTGGTGCTGGCGCGTACGCAGTCGCGCCTGGTTGCTGCGGTGCAAAAGTTGCTGACGTTCCTCGCCACAGGTTTACTCCCGCTGGTTGCACTGTTAGCGCTGATGTTTATGCTGACCCTGCCTTTCACCGGACTGGACGCTATCTCACAGCGCGTGTCAGCGGCTGGTTTGATGTCCACGTTGACGCTGATCTTCCTGTTGCTGGTGGCCATCGTGCGCGAGCCGCACAAAGAGGCGTTACCTTATCCTGGTGCATTACGTTATTTGATTAACGTTTCCCTGGTTGTTGCTCCTTTCTATATGCTGATTGCCGGTTGGGCAATGTGGCTTAGAATTCATCAGTATGGCTGGACGCCTGAGCGTTTGTATGGCGCATTGGTGGTCTTTGTATTACTGGTGTGGTCCCTCGGCTTTCTGGTGAGTATTTTGCGCGCTGGAGGCAACCCGCTCGATATTCAGGGAAAGGTCACTCTCGGCGTTTCGCTCCTGACATTGGGCCTGTTGATTCTGCTGACGTCGCCGGTCATTGATGTCTGGCGTATTAGCGTCAACAGCCATATGGGGCGCTACTACAGCGGGAAAATTACGGCTGACCAGGTCAGTCTGTATATGCTGGATCACAGCGGAAAACCCGGTCGCGCCGCACTGGAAGCATTACAAAAAGACGATGCGTTCAACAAAGACAGCAAGCGCAGGCGTGATTTAAATGCCATTCTGCGGGGGCATCGCGATCCGGTAAATGAGCTGACAGCAACGCAGTTAGCGCCGAAGGTGATGATTGCTCCGGGAAGCAAGAAGCCCGATGACGCGTTTTGGACGTTTTTAAAGGGGCAACGCTACC
Source organism: Citrobacter sp. U14242 (assembly GCF_046555775.1). Taxonomy (NCBI): domain Bacteria; kingdom Pseudomonadati; phylum Pseudomonadota; class Gammaproteobacteria; order Enterobacterales; family Enterobacteriaceae; genus Citrobacter; species Citrobacter sp. U14242. The sequence continues at coordinate 85,207 of NZ_JBKGLW010000002.1, read as the reverse complement.
GGATCGCCTCCTGTATTGAGCAGGATGCGTGTGTGTTGGTGGATCAGGATCTCAACGCGGATGGGCAGCCCGAGCAAGTATTGTATGCTTTTGGTGATGGGGAGAGTCTGGTCTTTGGCGTTAAGGAGAACAAATGGGTGTTGATTGCAACAGCCCGGCTACCGGAGGGATTCAATAAGGATCAACTGCTGCAGACGCTGGCGAATCATCAACTGGATTCGGCTCCCCAAGTCTGGCGGGATATCACCATTAATGGCGAGCGGCTTAAGATGACGTTCTACGACGAGTAAGCATGATATTGCCCGGCAGACTGGACTGCCTGCCGGGCTCAGAACTTAGTGTACCTGCGGATCGGCAGGGGAGGCGTTGCTGCGGATCTCTGCAATATCCATGGCGTTAAACAGGTAGTGGCTACCGCAATAATCGCAGTGCATATCGATCTCACCTTCTTCTGCCAGAATGCTGTCAACTTCTTCATCCGGCAGCGTTTTCAGCGCGCCTGCGCAGCGTTCGCGTGAACAGGTACATTTGAACTCAACATCCTGCGGATCGTAGAGGGTGACTTCTTCTTCGTGGTACAAACGCCACAGAACTTCGTTGGCTGGCAGCGTCAGCAACTCTTCGGATTTGATGGTTTCTGTCAGTGCTGCAAGGTGATCGAAATCATCTGCCTGTGCGTTTTGCGCTGGCATGACCTGCAACAGCATACCGCCAGCAGCAGGTTTACCGTCGACGTCGCCAGTACGGATAAACAGACGCGTCGGCAGTTGTTCTGAACGCATGAAGTAATCTTCCAGGCAGGCCGCCAGCGTGTCACCTTCCAGACCGACCACGCCCTGATAGCGTTCGCCTTCTTCCGGTGTAATGGTGATCACCAGGTAGCCGTTGCCAACCAGTGTTTTCAGATCGGCATCTTCAGGGATATCGCCCTGTATGCGAGCCACTCCACGCATTTGCTGGTTATTGTTGCCGTTAATTACCGCCAGGCTCAACGGACCGTCGCCTTGCAGTTGTACGGTGATATCACCGGCAAACTTCAGCGTCGCGGTCAGTAGGCTGGTGGCAACCAGCAGCTCCGACAGTACGGTTTTGACCGGCTGCGGGTAAGTATGATTTTCGAGGATCTGTTGCAGGGTTTGCGAAACGGTTACCAGCTCGCCGCGCACGGCAAAGTTTTCAAACAGATAACGATGTAATTGGTCATGTTGCGGCATAATCATCTCTCTTGCAGGTGACAGTCACTCGCTGTCGCCGTGTTTAAATCGTAACAGGTCGCGGCGCTCTTTTTTGTCCGGTCGCCTGTCCGGATGCGGCATGGTTAACGCGTTAAGTTTACGCGCCAGCGCCATTTTTTCGCGTTTTTCCACGCTTTCCGCGGTTTCTTCATACAGCATAACGGCTTCCGTAGCCGGGCGACGCTGCTCGCTAATGGCTTTAATAATGACCGTCCGTTCGTCATTTCCCTGGCGCAGGGTGAGGGTCGCATTTAGCTCGACAATCTTACTCGGCTTGCTGCGCTGCCCGTTGTAATGCACCTTACCGCCTTCAACCATTTCGCGGGCGACTGCGCGCGTTTTATAAAAGCGTGCTGCCCACAGCCATTTATCCAGCCTGACTTCGACAAGGGGCTTCTCTTTCATGGCGTCTCCTTCACATCAGTGAGGGGATCAGTCGGCGGTAGTCATTCAGTGACGGATGGCGTGCATACTGTTTTTCCGCTGTACCGGAGTCGGGATTGGTTACGCCGAGGCAGTAACGAATACCGAATTGAGCAGCGGCGTCGAGAATGGGTTCGCTGTCGTCAATAAACAACGTCTTCTCTGCACTCATTCCCGTTTCTTCAGCGACAGCGTGCCATAACCGCTGATCCTCTTTGGGATAACCAAATGTGTGGGTGGAAAGTAATAAATCAAGGTGTGAGGCCAGACCGGTATGCTGAAGCTTCACCGCCAGGTTATGCGGATGCGCATTGGTGAGCAAAATGCGACGTTTGCCGCTGGCTTTCAGGGCATCCAGGAACGGTACCGTATCTTCACGCAGTACGGCGCGTGGTCCCTGTGCGGTTGTCATAGCGCATATATCCAGACCCAGGCGTTCGCTCCAGTAATCCAGGCAGTACCAGTTTAGCGTATGTTGTACGGCATGATACTGCTGACGAATAAATTCCTGGGCTTCCTGGGGAGAGATACCTTGTTGCGCGCCGTAGGTCTCCGGCACCAGTTTTTGCCAGAAATAGTTATCGAATGCCAGATCGAGCAGCGTACCGTCCATATCCAGCAGAACGGTGTCGACGTCCTGCCAGGCAATATCTATGTGCATGGAAACTCCCCAGAGGAAAACAAGATGCGCGACAGGGTAGCATATTCCGTCGCGCGGGCGTGTTATCGAATCAGGCTTTCCGGGTCTTCAATCAGCGTTGGATTCAGGCAACTCTCGTAATATTCCTGAATTTCCGTGATGCGGGAACGATGACGCTGGTAGCGTCTGAATGCCTGAACGCTGTTGTAGATAGCGCATCCCAGCATGGAGAGCATCAGCAGCGTGGTGCCAAGATAACGCCATAAACCTGAACGATCCGGGATTCGGTGCAGGCCAATGTGCCGGGTACCGTTGGCGTCGGTCGAGATGTTGGTGACAATCCCTTCAGCACGAAATGGCGTTTGCATAAGCATCTGGGCAAGGCGCTGGAAGGCGTTCCATTGTTCTTGTGGCGGATAGTCGTACAGCGAGGTCGCCGGCCAGGGCTGATCAACCAGGTCGCTGCCTTCGTCACTGATAATCAGGAAACCACCGGGGGCAGGGCTATTCAGTGCCTGAGCGGCCCGGGCGGTCTCGCGTGAAATGAACGGTGCCGTAGAGGTATTCACCAGGTTATCCAGTGATTCGGCGCTGACCGGGCGCAACAGCACATTCACACCATCCAGTTTCCCGGCGTTTGCTCGCTTAACCAGAGCGTTCCAGTCCTTACTGTTACCCAGGTTAACCAGGGCATTTTTCAGGCGTACGCATTCATCTTTGGCGGCACACAGATCGGCGGTTTTCAGGACAATATCGCCAAAATCATCCAGCAATACCATGCCGGACTTCTGAATGGCTGAGCGTAACGATGAGCTGACGCGAGAGTCATCGTCGGGTTTGGGGTGCAGTTGGCGATTAACACTTTGGGTCAGCGCAGTCGCTTTATTGACCAGGTCAGATTCGGGCAGCGGTAGGGCGCGCGCGTCATTCCAGAGAATCTGCGAACAATCAAAAGGCATAAAAGGTGTCGCGGGTTGTGCGTTCCAGCTCCCCTGAGTGTGGATATTACACATCCCCGTGCCACTCAGATGCAGCGTGTCACCCACGCGAACGCCCGCCTTTTCCAGTTGCTTAACGCTGGTGGCCTCGATAGTTTGCGCCCCTTTCATCCAGGAAAGCGTAAGTTTAATCGGCATATCCAACGGGACCCAAAACAGCAGCATTAGCAATACCAGCAACGAACCGCCGGCAATGACGGCGCTGCGTAGCCAGTGTTGCAACGGAAAGTTTTTCACCTCGTCATGCAAAGATAAAAAACGCCCCTGGCGGACAACATGGCGATCCAGATAGATATCAATATCCGTTTGCTGGCCAAGGTCCTGTGCAATGTAAGGCTGCCAGTGTGGTGGATAAATCAGGTCAATAATGCCCAGCGAGATATTATTAATTTGCTCCTGATCGTTTTCACCAAACAGCCCCCAGCGACGTGGAGTGCCACGCAGACAGTGGATTTCTCGTAGGGCCGTTTTAGACGGCGGTGCAAACAGGCCCCACAGACCCGCAGCCAGCAGCAACACCGCCCCACCGGCGGTCCACGGTACGAACGCGTCTGGCATGATTAAACAGAAAAAGAATAACAGGAACGATATGGCGATTAGCGATGCTTCACGCAGGCCCGTCGGGCGGCTGAGCGCAAATTCTTCATGCGTTTCCTGGCGAATATTCAGCAGTTCGATCTGCTCGCTTTCTTCACCACGAATAGATGCCTGAGTCGATGCGGTGTGCTGTAGGGCGTAGCCGCGCGCTTCCTGCATATACTCTTTCAGCGTGTGACCGTTTAACGAGATAACCAGCGGCAGCGTATTGGTGTGGATCAGCTCAACGCTGTTTTCATCATTGATGTATTGTTCCCAGAAGGGAGGCAAATGTACTTCGACGGAGTCGAGATAGTAGCGCCATTTGTTCGGATCGTCGGTGGTGATGCCATAGCGCGTAATTGAATGCGTCAGTACGATGACGCTATTACTTTGGGCATTCAGGGTTAACGATATCGGTGCCGAACTGGCACCTGTTGGGCCAGGCACCTGCTGAATTTGACTGAGGTTTTCGAGATAGTTTTCGACCGCACCACGTTCTTCGGGTGTGAGTTTACGCTTAGACGCGTCAGAGAAGACGTTGCTTAACGGTAATTTTTGTTGTCTGAATTTTGATCTGAATCGCCACCCTGCAAGCAATGAGCAGGCCAGCAAAGCAGCTAAAAAAATCAGAATGGTGCTCATGCTTTCCCCATCTTACTTAGTCTGTCAGGCGTGGTCAGTCGCACCCTGTTCAATATTCGTGATTCTGTGGTTGGCTATCGGCAAGTGTGGAGTTGAACTTGAGCATCTTTAAGTACAGCCCAATAAATGCGAATAATAGCAAAATCACCAAAAATGGAATATCAGCAAATTCCTGGAGTTATTTCAACCTATTGACTTTTAATTTGAAATAGGGATTAACTTTTAGTGCGTTACATAAATGTAAATAAACGGCAATTCACATTGCCGAAACCGTGCTGTATATCGCACAATAACCCCAGATTTCACAGCAAAGATCCTCATGATGAGCAAATCATTACAAAAACCCACGATTTTGAAAGTGGAAACCGTCGCACAATCCCGGCTGTTTAAAGTCGAAAGCGTGGACCTTGAGTTCAGCAACGGCGTACGTCGTGTTTATGAGCGTATGCGCCCATCCACGCGCGAAGCGGTAATGATTGTGCCGATTGTGGATGACCACCTGATCCTCATTCGCGAATATGCGGTCGGAACCGAATCCTACGAGCTTGGTTTTTCCAAAGGATTAATCGATCCGGGTGAAAGCGTGTTTGAAGCGGCTAACCGGGAACTGAAAGAAGAAGTGGGATACGGTGCGAAGGATCTGACGTTTTTGAAAAAACTCAGCATGGCGCCTTCCTATTTCTCCAGCAAGATGAATATTGTGGTCGCAGAGGAACTTTATCCTGAGTCGCTGGAAGGTGATGAGCCTGAGCCATTGCCACAGGTGCGCTGGCCGCTGGCGCATTTGATGGATCTGTTAGAAGACCCTGACTTCCACGAAGCGCGTAATGTCAGTGCGCTGTTCCTGGTACGCGAATGGCTGAAAGGGCAAGGGCGGCTGTAGGCTGAACAGGATGGCGTGGTAATACGCTCGCAATAAAAAAGGCGCCGAAGCGCCTTTTTTTGATCAGAACAGTTCGTGCGTTTCACCATTATCGATAATGGTGGTCCCCACCTCATGCACCGCCTGTTGCGTTGGCTGAGTACCTTCGATGAAATACTCTGCACGGCTGTTACCGCCGTTCGCCAGTTGCCCGGTGCTACGATCGATATTGACTGTAACGATACCCGGTGGTGGTGTCAGCGGCTGCTCAGGGACGCCTTCTAATACACTCTTCATGTAGGCATCCCACGCAGGTTGTGCACTCTTCGCACCGCCTTCGTAGCCGGAGATTTGGTCTTTGATCGCGCCGGATGCCGTCGTATGTCCGAGATCGCGACGATGATCATCAAACCCGATCCATACCGAGGTCACAACCCCTGGGCCATAGCCGGAGAACCATGCATCTTTCGAGCTGTTGGTTGTCCCGGTTTTCCCGCCGATGTCATGGCGTTGTAAATCACGTCCTGCACGCCAGCCGGTTCCCATCCAGCCTGGTTCACCAAAGATATTGGTGTTCAATGCGCTCTTGATCAGGAAGGCCAGCGGCGTGTTGATGACGTGTGGTGCGTATTCTTGCGTTCCGCTTTGTGCGACCAGCGCCTGGTTAGCTTGTTCCAGCTGTGGCATTGGCACGGCGGCGTTCTGTTGTTCCTGAGATACAGCAACATCTTCGACGTTACTGTTTTCCAGCACGTTAGACTTCTGCGTATCGCCATAAATCACCGGGATATCACATTCCGGGCAGGCAATTTTTGGCTTCGCCTCAAAGATAACGCCACCCATATCGCTTTCAATCTTACTGATGAAATACGGGTCGACCAGGAATCCGCCGTTCGCCATTACCGCGTAACCGCGAGCAACCTGCAGCGGAGTGAACGAGGCTGAACCCAGCGCCAGTGATTCAGTATGCACAATGTTTTGTGCCGGGAAGCCGAAACGTTGCAGATACTCTGCCGCGTAATCCACCCCCATTGCGCGCATGGCACGAACCATCACCACGTTTTTCGACTGACCCAGCCCCTGACGTAAGCGGATAGGGCCAGCATATTGCGGCGGTGAGTTTTTCGGCTGCCAGTCAGAACCTGCACCGGCATCCCAACGGGAAATCGGTACATCATTCAGCATACTTGCCAGCGTCAGGCCTTTATCCATCGCGGCGGTATAGAGGAAGGGTTTGATGTTCGAACCCACCTGGCGTAATGCCTGGGTCGCACGGTTAAATTTGCTCTGGTTGAAATCAAAACCACCCACCAGTGCCAGCACTGCGCCGTTTTGCGGATTAATCGAAACCAGTGCGGAGTTAACGTCCGGCACTTGTGCCAGCCACCAGGCGTCGCCAACCTGGCGTACCCAGATTTGCTGACCGGCCTGAACCACATCGGTGACTTTACGTGGCGTCGGGCCTTGCTGTGTATCGGAACGATAAGGACGCGCCCAGCGCATACCTTCCATACGTAATGAGACCGATGTTCCATCCGCCAACGCAGCGGTCGCTTCCTGCGGGTTGGCGCTGGTGACAACCGCGGGCAGCAGTGGGCCATAGGTCGGTAGCGCTTTCAGCGTATCGGTGATTTTCTTGCTATCCCAACTGGCTTCACCGACTTTCCACAGGACGTTTGATGGGCCGCGGTAGCCGTGGCGCATGTCGTAATCCATGACATTGTTACGTACCGCCTGCTGGGCGGCCTGCTGGACTTTGCGCGTAATGGTGGTGGTGATGCGATACCCGTCTTCATAGGCTTTCTCGCCATAGCGGTTATACATCTCCTGGCGCACCATCTCAGACAGATAAGGTGCTGAGAAAGCGATTTCCGGCGCGTGATAGTTGGCATCGATCGCTTCACTACGCGCCTGATCGTATTGGGCCTGGGTAATGTAGTTTTCGCTCAACATACGCGACAGTACAACGTTACGTCGCGCAGTTGCCCGGTCCATCGAATAGAGCGGGTTGAAGGTCGAGGGTGCTTTTGGCAAACCGGCGATCACCGCGATTTCACTTAAGCTGAGTTGATCAACTGTCTTCCCGAAATAGACCTGCGCGGCAGCACCCACGCCATAGGCGCGATACCCCAGGTAGATCTTGTTCAGATAAAGCTCGAGGATCTCGTCTTTACTCAGCAATTGCTCAATACGGATAGCCAGGAACACTTCTTTAATCTTACGCATCAGCGTACGTTCCGGACTCAGGAAGAAGTTTCTTGCCAACTGCTGGGTAATGGTACTTGCCCCTTGTGAGGCGTGGCCGGAGAACAATGCGACGCTGGCTGCACGGAAGATCCCCACCGGGTCCACCCCGTGGTGCTCATAGAATCGGCTGTCTTCTGTAGCGATAAAGGCTTTAACCATTACCGGCGGCATTTGATCCAGTGTGACCGGAATTCGACGTTTCTCGCCATACTGCGCGATGAGTTCGCCGTCAGCACTGTAAACCTGCATTGGGATCTGCAGACGCACATCTTTTAGCGTCGCGACGTCAGGTAATTGTGGCTCGATATAGCGATAGAGGCCATAGATCGAGCCTGCTCCCAGCAGGATGCAACATACTGCAAGGATTAATAAATACTTTACGAACTTCACTGGAGATTTCCCATTTAGTGGCATTTGGGCAGTTTATAAACAAACGCGCGGTAGTATAAAGGCAAGCCAGACGCATTGATATACCCGTTGAAGCAACGGGTGATAAGGAGATCATCAGCAATGGCTTTTCGTATATGGGAAATTGGTCTGCATATTCAGCAACATGACGTGCTGGCTGTCGCTATCGTTCGTGACGCGTCCGGTTGGGTCCTACACCGCTGGTGGCGTATGCCGCTGGCACATCAGGTTGTCGTCGATGGTCACATTCGTGAGCCGGAACAGCTTGCGGCGGTGCTCCAGCCGTGGAGCCGTGAGCTACCGTACAGGCACCATATCCACCTTTCTTTTCCTGCCAACAGGACGTTACAAAAAAAGTTGCCCCGTCCTGCAATGATCCTGCGCGAACCAGAGCAAACGGCATGGTTGTCCGGGGCAATGGCTCGTGAACTGGATATGGAGCCGGATGCGCTGCATTTTGATTATAGCGAAGACGCGCTAAGCCCGGCGTTCAACGTGACTGCAGCACAAAGCAAAGAAATATCGGCACTCCTGACACTGATGCATCCCCTGAAAGTACAGGTTACGGCCATTACGCCGGATGCCAGCGCCTTGCAGCGATTAATTCCTTATTTACCCGTGCATCAATCGTGTCTGGCATGGCGCGACGATACCCAGTGGCTCTGGGCGAGTCGCACGGCATGGGGGCGTAAATCGACGGGGGAAATTGACGATATCGGCGCGCTTGCTGCGGCATTATCTCTTTACCCTGCGGATATTGCGCGATGTGAAGCCGGTGGCTTTGATCCCTTAAATGCGGTGTCCGTCCGCCAGCCACCGATTCCTACGGAAAGCCACAACTTTGCCGTTGCGCTTGGGCTGGCGATGGGAGGAATGTACTGATGACGGCGACCATCAATCTTTTGCCCTGGCGCCAGTCGCGGCGGTATGCCTGTCTGCAATGGTGGGGAACGCTATTAAGTGGATCTTTACTGGCTATTGTGGGTATCGCGTTGGGTTATTACGCGCTTTCTCGCGTAGATAATCGGGTCGAATTACTGTTGGCAGATGCCGAAAAAATGCGGGCTGAAACCCTGATGGCGCTCAAGCCGCGCCTGCAACAGCGTCAACAACAATGGCAGCAGGCGCAACAAAGAGAAAAACGGCGTGAACAGATGCGAAGCTGGCACTCTGTTTTACAAGGAGTGGCCGAGTTGCTGCCAGAACAGGCGTGGTTCACAGGAATGACCTGGCAGCAGGATACGCTGGAGCTGACAGGGCTGGCGCTGAACGTTGCCGCGCTTCATCGACTGGAGACGCAGCTACGCAAACACCCCAGGTTTCAATTGGGAAGCCCAGGGGAAACGCGACAAGATGCGCAGGGGCGCTGGCAGTTTCACTATCGTCTGATACGGAGCGGTATGCATGCAGGCGCTTTGTGATAGCTGGTTAGCGCAGACGCCACGGTTTCGACTTTTGTGCTGGGGCTGCTGGATGTTGGTCCTGATCACGGCTGCGCTGCTGTGCTTTTATCCTGCAGAGCAGCAACGGAAGGCGCAGCAGGCAGCATTAATCCGCCAACGCGTGGCTATTCAAGAACAATGGCGCAATTTGTATCTGTTGGCGTCATCGGTTGGGAAACCCTTTTCTCCCACTGAAGCGAGGCCGGTTCCTTTTTCCCCATTGGTATATCAAACCTCTCTTACACGTCTGATCCACTGGCAGCCCTCCGTACGGGGAGGCGAACTGGCACTGAAAACTGCGTGGGATGCGGTCCCACAGGTGTTTGCCCGACTGGCGGAACAGGGGATGAGTACGAGTCAGTTTTCTCTTAGTGCAGAAGATGCTGATGTGTTGTTGACGATACAGCTGGAGCATCAGAATGATGACTAAGCGCTGGCTGTTCGCGTGTTTTAGCGTGCTGCTGCTGACCGGCATGCGCAATCCCTTTCAGCCTCCAGAGGATCTCTGCCGGATGGCTGAGTTGTCGGCATGGCGTTATCAGGGGGCGGTGATCCAGGGAGGACGCTCAATTGGTTTTATTCGGGATGGTCAACACACATGGCGGAGGGTCGAGCAGCGAGATGTTCTGAATAGCATCTGGAGGGTATCTCAGGTGACAGCCCAAAGCGTAACTATCGACACAGGGAACGATTGTGAGCCATCACGGTGGCAGTGGCAACGACAAGGAGAGGTGAATGAAGCGATGGATAGTCATCGTGCTGATGACCGTTATACCCAGCGTGCTGGCCGGGAAAGCACAAAACGTGACGCTGGTGGTGGATGATGTTCCCGTTGTACAGGTGCTGCAGGCGCTGGCGGTGCAGGAGAAGAAAAATCTGGTGGTGTCACCGGATGTGAGCGGTGCGCTGTCATTGCATTTGACGGATGTGCCGTGGAAACAGGCATTGCAGACGGTGGTAAAAAGCGCTGGACTGGTGTTACGCCAGGAGGGAAACATTCTGCATGTGCATACTGTACGCTGGCAAAACGAAAATGCAGCTCGCCTGGAGAGTGAACAAGCGCGGATTCAGGCCGGTTTGCCGCTGGAACAGCGCAACATAATCTTGCTATACGCGGATGCCACTGAGTTGGCAAAAGCCGGTGAAAAACTGCTGAGTACTAAAGGAAGTATAACGGTCGATAAGCGTACCAACCGCCTGCTGCTGCGTGACAACGCGGTTGCGCTAAACATACTGGAACAGTGGGTGGCGCAAATGGACTTGCCCGTAGAACAGGTCGAACTGGCGGCGCACATCGTCACGATTAATGAAAAAAGTTTGCGTGAGCTGGGGGTGAAGTGGTCGCTGGTAGATGCACAGCAGCCAGGGGGGGTGGGAAATGTCACCACGCTGGCCAGCGATCTTTCCGTGTCAACTGCAACATCGCGGGTGGGATTTAATATTGGCCGCATTAATGGTCGTTTGCTGGAGCTTGAGTTGTCTGCACTGGAGCAAAAACAGCAACTCGATATCATCGCCAGTCCCCGATTACTGGCTTCTCATCTGCAACCTGCCAGTATTAAGCAGGGCAGTGAAATCCCGTATCAGGTCTCCAGTGGTGAAAGCGGCGCAACGTCTGTCGAATTTAAAGAAGCGGTGCTGGGGATGGAAGTAACGCCAACCGTACTGCAGAAAGGGCGGATCAGACTGAAACTGCATATTAGCCAGAATGTTCCCGGACAGGTGCTACAGCAAGCGGATGGCGAAGTGCTGGCCATCGATAAGCAGGAAATTGAAACCCTGGTGGAGGTTAAGAGTGGTGAAACGATCGCGTTGGGCGGGATTTTTTCACATAAAAATAAATCAGCAGCTGACAGTGTGCCGTTACTCGGCGACATTCCGTTGCTAGGCCATTTTTTTCGTCATGATGGTAAAGAAGATGAGCGGCGAGAGTTAGTGGTTTTTATCACGCCCAGACTGGTCTCAACAGAATAACTTATGCATGAAAACCCGTTGTTTTTGCGATGAACACGTTTCAGGGATTTGACGTGCGGGTGTATTTAGCATACAAGGAGTACCGATTTGAGTGTCGGGACTTTTCTTTACTTATACAGCAGTGAATACGCTTCGCCTTTCCGGTGGTGTGTCATAGGCTTATTTGGCGTCATTTGGCTACACGACACGTCGTCAGGTCAGATGTTTGCAGGGTAGCATGCCTGCCACGACCAGAAATGCGTAAGGTTTGGTGATTTATTCAGTTGCCAAACCCGCTTGAGTATTGAGATAATTTTCAGTCTGACTCTCGCAATATCTTATGAGGTTTCAGTTCATGTCCTGCTGCGCCGAGTGTCTGCGAAGCGGGTTTACCATTAACGAATAGTCTTAGTAGTACCGAAAAAATGGCAGAGAAACGCAATATCTTTCTGGTTGGGCCTATGGGTGCCGGAAAAAGCACTATTGGGCGCCAGTTAGCTCAACAACTCAATATGGAATTTTACGATTCTGATCAAGAGATTGAGAAACGAACCGGAGCTGATGTGGGCTGGGTCTTCGATGTAGAAGGTGAAGACGGCTTCCGTGATCGCGAAGAAAAAGTCATCAACGAGTTGACGGAAAAACAGGGTATTGTGCTGGCAACTGGCGGTGGCTCTGTAAAATCACGTGAAACACGTAACCGTCTTTCCGCGCGTGGCGTCGTGGTCTATCTTGAAACAACAATTGAAAAACAACTTGCACGTACTCAACGTGACAAGAAACGCCCGCTGCTGCAGGTAGAATCGCCGCCGCGTGAGGTTCTGGAAGCATTGGCTGACGAACGCAATCCTCTGTATGAAGAGATTGCTGACGTGACCATTCGCACCGACGATCAGAGCGCGAAGGTCGTAGCAAACCAGATTATTCATATGTTGGAAAGCAACTAATTCTGGCTGAATACACACTCGTCTGCGGGTACAAGTAACTAAGGTGGATGTCGCGTAATGGAGAGGATTACAGTCACTCTCGGGGAACGTAGTTACCCTATCACCATCGCGGCTGGTTTGTTTAATGAGCCAGCTTCATTCTTACCGCTGAAATCGGGCGATCAGGTTATGTTGGTGACCAACGAAACCCTGGCTCCCCTTTATCTCGATAAGGTTCGCGGCGTACTTGAACAGGCGGGTGTTAACGTTGATAGCGTTATCCTTCCCGATGGCGAGCAGTATAAAAGCCTGACGGTTCTGGATACGGTCTTCACTGCGTTACTGCAAAAACCGCATGGTCGTGATACCACGCTGGTCGCACTTGGCGGCGGCGTGATTGGCGATCTTACCGGTTTTGCAGCAGCCAGCTATCAGCGTGGTGTTCGTTTTATTCAAGTCCCGACAACGCTGCTGTCGCAGGTTGACTCCTCCGTAGGCGGTAAAACCGCCGTAAACCATCCCCTCGGTAAAAACATGATTGGCGCGTTTTACCAACCGGCCTCCGTGGTGGTGGATCTCGACTGCCTGAAAACGCTTCCTGCGCGTGAATTGGCATCGGGCCTGGCGGAAGTGATCAAATACGGCATCATCCTTGACGGTGAATTTTTCAGCTGGCTGGAAGACAATCTGGACGCATTATTACGTCTGGATGGTCCGGCAATGGCGTACTGTATTCGCCGTTGTTGTGAGCTGAAAGCAGAAGTTGTCGCAGCGGACGAGCGCGAAATGGGCTTACGTGCTTTACTGAATCTGGGACACACGTTTGGCCATGCTATCGAAGCTGAAATGGGTTATGGCAATTGGTTACATGGTGAAGCCGTCGCAGCAGGTATGGTAATGGCTGCCCGCACGTCAGAACGTTTGGGCCAGTTTACCTCCGCTGAAACGCAGCGCATTATTACGCTGTTGCAGCGCGCAGGTTTACCGGTGAATGGGCCGCGTGAAATGTCTGCACAGGCTTATTTGCCGCACATGCAGCGAGATAAAAAAGTGTTGGCGGGAGAGATTCGTTTAGTACTTCCGCAGGCAATAGGGAAGAGTGAAGTACGCGGCGGAGTGTCGCATGAGGTGGTTCTTAACGCGATTGCTGATTGCCAGCAGGCGTAACAACAAGAAAGGTCAGGCTTGCGTTGTAAAGCGTAAGTCTTTTAGCTTCAGGTTATGTGCAAAGTCGTAAGCATTAACCTTTGAGTGGGGTGTTAAATGGATGAATTCAAACCAGAAGACGAGCTGAAACCCGATCCCAGCGATCGTCGTACTGGTCGTTCTCGTCAATCGTCTGAACGCGATAATGAGCCACAAATCAATTTTGATGATGTTGATCTGGATGCCGACGATCGCCGTCCTGCGCGGGCACGTAAAGAGCGTGATGAAGAGCAGGACATTGAAGAAGACTATGAATCTGATGACGATGTTGTGGATGAAGAACGTGTAGAACGTCGCCCACGCAAGCGTAAAAAAGCGGTCAGTAAACCAGCCTCCCGTCAGTACATTATGATGGGTGTGGGTGTTCTGGTACTGCTGCTGCTGATTGTCGGTATCGGTTCCGCGCTGAAGGCCCCCTCATCTTCCTCTTCCAGCGAGCAGGTTGCGTCTGGTGAGAAGAGCATCGATCTTTCTGGCAGCAATGCGACGGATCAGGCGAACACCACAATGCCTGCGACGGGTGCTGAGCAGACCGCTGGTAATACGCAGCAGGATGTTTCTCTGCCGCCGATTTCCTCTACCCCGACTCAAGGCCAGGCACCTGCCACAGCAGAAGGTCAGCAGCGCGTTGAAGTTCAGGGCGATCTGAACAATGCGCTGACGCAGCCGCAAGGTCAGGCACAGGTTAACAACGTCGTAGTCAACTCTACGCTGCCAACTGAACCTGCTACCGTAGCGCCAGTTCGCAATGGTAATGCAGGGCGTCAGACTGCGAAGACTGAGCCAGCAGAACGTACTGCAGCTGCACATCAGGAACGCAAACAGGCTGTTATTGAGCCGAAGAGCAAGCCGCAGACCACGGTAAGAGCGACGCCGGCAGAGCCGAAACCTGTCGCTCAGGCGAAACCGACTGTGACCGCGACCGCGCCGACGACAACAACGAAAGCGCCAGTGGTAACCGCTACACCGAAAGCGTCAACTGAGCCAAAAGCAACGGCAAGCACCGCGCCAGCTCAGCAGACTGCAACACCTGCACCAACGACAGCAACACCGGTTGCCGGTGGTGCGAAAAGTGCTGGGAATGTTGGCGCGTTAAAATCAGCGCCATCCAGTCACTACACGCTGCAGCTCAGCAGTTCCTCTAACTACGACAACCTGAATGGTTGGGCGAAGAAAGAGAACCTGAAGAACTACGTGGTGTACCAGACGACGCGTAACGGTCAACCGTGGTATGTTCTGGTGACGGGCGTGTATGCGTCTAAAGAAGATGCGAAACGTGCAGTGTCTACGTTACCCGCCGACATTCAGGCGAAAAATCCGTGGGCAAAACCGCTGCACCAGGTTCAGGCCGATTTGAAGTAAGATAGGATATGTTCTGCAATGGTTTGCTGTTTCGCCCAATTGCGGGACAAAGACTAAAGCGCAGGATGCTGTCGGAGCTTTCTCCACAGCCGGAGAAGGTGTAATTAGTTAGTCAGCATGAAAAAAAATCGCGCTTTTTTGAAATGGGCAGGGGGGAAATACCCCCTGCTTGATGATATCAAACGGCATTTACCTCAGGGTGAGTGCCTGATTGAACCCTTCGTGGGTGCCGGGTCGGTGTTTCTCAACACCGACTTTTCTCGTTATATTCTTGCCGATATCAACAGCGACCTGATCAGTCTCTATAACATCGTGAAGACGCGTACCGATGAGTATGTGCAGGCTTCACGTGAGCTGTTTATGCCTGAAACGAATCAGGCTGAGGTGTACTACCAGCTCCGGGAAGAATTTAATGCCTGCCAGGACTCGTTCCGACGTGCAGTGCTGTTCTTATATCTCAACCGTTTTGGCTATAACGGGTTATGCCGTTATAACCTGCGCGGTGAGTTTAACGTCCCCTTTGGTCGTTATAAAAAACCCTACTTCCCGGAAGCCGAGTTGTACCATTTTGCCGAAAAAGCGCAAAATGCAGAGTTCCATTGCCTCTCCTATGAAGAGTGCATGGATCGCGCGGATACCAACTCTGTGGTCTACTGTGACCCGCCATATGCACCGCTCTCGGCGACGGCAAATTTCACCGCGTATCATACCAACAGCTTTAGCCCGAAAGAGCAGGCGCATCTGGCCGAGATGGCGGAAAAGCTGGTCAGTAAGCAGATCCCGGTGTTAATTTCGAATCATGACACGCCGGATACCCGTGAATGGTATCGAGCGGCGAAACATTTTCAGGTCAAAGTGCGGCGCAGTATAAGCAGCAACGGCGGCACACGTAAAAAGGTGAACGAACTGCTGGCACTATACAAACCAGGAGTCGCAACGCCTGCGAAAAAATAATTCTCAAGGAGAAGCGGATGAAACAGTATTTGATTGCCCCCTCAATTCTGTCGGCTGATTTTGCCCGCCTGGGTGAGGACACCGCGAAAGCACTGACGGCGGGTGCTGATGTCGTTCACTTCGACGTCATGGACAACCACTACGTGCCGAACCTGACCATCGGCCCGATGGTACTGAAATCGCTGCGCAAATATGGGATCACCGCCCCTATTGATGTGCATCTGATGGTGAAGCCAGTTGATCGAATTGTCCCTGACTTCGCAGCGGCCGGTGCCAGCATCATTACTTTTCACCCGGAAGCCTCCGAACACGTCGATCGCACTTTGCAACTGATCAAAGAGAATGGCTGTAAAGCGGGTCTGGTGTTCAACCCGGCTACGCCGCTGAGCTATCTGGACTATGTCATGGATAAGCTGGATGTGATCCTGCTGATGTCTGTTAACCCAGGTTTTGGTGGACAGTCCTTTATCCCGCAAACGCTGGATAAGCTGCGCGAAGTCCGTCGTCGTATTGATGAGTCTGGTTATGACATCCGTCTGGAAGTGGATGGCGGCGTCAAGGTGAACAACATTGGTGAAATCGCGGCTGCCGGTGCGGATATGTTTGTCGCGGGTTCCGCGATTTTCGATCAACCAGACTACAAAAAAGTCATTGATGAAATGCGCAATGAACTGGCGAAGGTAAGTCATGGATAAATTTCAGGACATTCGGGGCGTAGCATTTGACCTCGACGGCACGCTGGTTGACAGTGCGCCGGGATTAACCGCCGCGGTAGATATGGCGCTGTATGCGCTGGAGCTACCGGTAGCGGGTGAAGAGCGTGTCATTACCTGGATTGGTAATGGTGCCGATGTGTTGATGGAACGTGCGCTTGCCTGGTCTCGTCAGGAGCGTGCGACCTTACGTAAAACGATGGGCAAACCGCCTGTTGATGACGATATTCCCACTGCGGAACAGGTGCGAATTCTGCGCAAGCTGTTCGACAGATATTACGGCGATGTCGCCGAAGAGGGGACGTTCCTGTTCCCTGATGTAGCCGACACGTTGGGCGCACTGCATGCCAACGGATTGCCGCTGGGTCTGGTGACCAATAAACCGACGCCGTTTGTCGCGCCGTTACTTGATGCGCTGGATATTGCCAAATATTTTAGTGTGGTCATCGGTGGTGATGACGTACAGAACAAAAAACCGCATCCGGACCCGCTGCTGTTGGTGGCAAGCAAGCTTGGCATCAGACCTGAGCAATTGCTCTTTGTTGGGGATTCTCGTAATGATATTCAGGCGGCAAAAGCCGCTGGCTGCCCATCCGTTGGCCTGACTTATGGCTATAACTATGGTGAGTCAATTGCGCTGAGCCAGCCTGACGTCATATCCGACCGTATTAATGAACTACTGCCCGCTCTCGGGCTTCCGCATAGCGAAAATCAGGAATTGAAAAATGACTAAGCCCATCGTTTTTAGTGGCGCACAGCCCTCAGGTGAATTGACCATTGGCAACTATATGGGTGCGCTGCGTCAGTGGGTGAGCATGCAGGATGACTACCATTGCATCTATTGCATCGTTGACCAACATGCTATCACCGTTCGTCAGGATGCCCAGCAACTGCGTAAAGCAACTCTGGATACGCTGGCGCTGTACCTGGCGTGCGGTATCGATCCTGAAAAAAGCACCATTTTCGTTCAGTCCCACGTACCGGAACATGCACAGTTAGGCTGGGCGCTGAACTGCTACACCTATTTTGGTGAACTGAGTCGTATGACCCAGTTCAAAGATAAATCAGCTCGTTACGCTGAAAACATCAATGCCGGTCTGTTCGACTATCCGGTACTGATGGCTGCCGATATTCTGCTGTACCAGACCAACCTGGTACCAGTAGGGGAAGATCAGAAACAGCATCTGGAGCTGAGCCGTGATGTCGCCCAGCGTTTTAACGCACTGTATGGTGACATTTTCAAAGTGCCTGAGCCGTTTATTCCGAAGTCCGGTGCGCGCGTGATGTCCCTGCTGGAGCCGACGAAGAAAATGTCTAAGTCGGATGACAACCGTAATAACGTGATCGGCCTGCTGGAAGATCCGAAATCTGTGGTGAAGAAGATCAAACGCGCCATGACGGATTCCGATGAGCCGCCTGTTGTACGCTACGATGTGCAGAATAAAGCGGGTGTCGCCAACCTGCTGGATATTCTCTCTGCCGTGACCGGTCAGAGCATTCCTGAACTGGAGCAGCACTTTGAAGGCAAGATGTATGGTCATCTGAAGGGGGAAGTCGCAGAAGCCGTTTCTGGCATGCTGACTGAACTCCAGGAACGCTACCACCGTTTCCGTAACGATGAAGCCTTCCTGCAGAAAGTGATGAAAGAGGGCGCAGAAAAAGCCAGCGCGCGTGCTGCACAAACGCTGAAAGCGGTGTACGAAGCAATTGGTTTTGTCGCTAAGCCGTAAATTCATTCTGTGTCGTCAAGAACCGGGTTCGCCCGGTTTTTTTTCGCCTGTGCTTTCGAACAATAAAAAATGTGAAGCACCTCGCCGTTTGTATATCTCGTCATTGCGTTATATCTTCACTTTAATGAAGATATAAATATTCAATTTACTGAAAATAAATAATGAGTCGGACATTTATCAAGAAAGAAGGGGTTGTACTGACAACCCTGGCCCGTTACCTGCTCGGTGAAAAGTGTGGTAACCGTTTGAAAACTATTGATGAATTGGCGAGCGAATGCCACTCGTCGGTGGGATTAACACAGGCCGCGCTAAAAACACTGGAATCGTCAGGGGCGATCCGTATTGAGCGTCGTGGGCGTAACGGCAGTTTCCTGGTGGAGATGGATAATCGCACGTTGTTAACGCATGTCGATATCAACAACGTGGTCTGTGCGATGCCGCTGCCCTATACCCGTTTATATGAAGGGCTGGCGAGTGGGCTGAAGGCGCAATTCGACGGGATCCCATTTTATTACGCACACATGCGTGGGGCCGATATTCGCGTGGAATGCCTGCGCAATGGCGTCTACGACATGGCGGTAGTTTCTCGTCTGGCGGCGGAAAGCTACCTTGCGCAAAATGGGCTTCGCATCGCACTGGCGCTGGGACCGCACACTTACGTAGGTGAACACCAGCTCATCTGCCGCAAAGGTGAATCCGGGCGCGTGAAGCGGGTGGGGCTGGATAACCGCTCGGCGGATCAGAAAATCATGACCGAAGCCTGTTTTGGTAGTCACGATGTTGAATTGATTGACCTGCCTTACCATGAGAGCTTGCAGCGCATTGCGAAAGGGGATGTGGATGCGGTGATTTGGAACGTGGTTGCGGAGGCTGAGCTGGAGGTACTAGGGCTGGAAGCCACTCCGCTGACCAACGATCCGCGATTCCTGCAGGCGACGGAGGCAGTGGTGCTGACCCGTACAGATGATTATCCGATGCAGCAGTTGCTCCGTGCTGTCGTCAACAAAGAAGCACTGCTTGCCCACCAGCAACGTGTAGCAAATGGCGAGCAGGAACCCAGTTATTAAGTTAAGGCGAGTGTCATGGAAAAAAGGTTAAACCTGCTATGTGAAGCGGGCGTCATCGACAAGGATATCTGCAGCGGCATGCTGCAGGTTGTGAAGCAACTTGATGAAGAGTGGTGTTTACCGATCCATACCGATCAAGGGGCGATGGCGATGACCCATATGGCGAGCGCATTGATGCGTAGCCGTCGGGGGGAAGTCATAGAAGCCCTGGATGACCAACTGCTGGCTGAAATGGCGCAATCACATCTCTGGCCAACTATTTTATTGGTGCATCATGGGCTGCTGAAAGAGTTTGCGCTTACGCTGCATGCGAATGAAGAGGGATATCTGTTGGCGAACCTGTACGGATTGTGGATGGCGGCGCACGAAGGCGTCTGAAATAAATCGAATATCGGCGCAGTGCACCCTAAATATTCAAAAAAATGAATATTTAACTGAAGGATTAGAAACGAGGCATACAGATGTTTATACATGCATTGAAACGCCAGAACCCTGCACTCATTACCGCTGCCGTTAGCTTGTGGCAGAAGGGAAAGATCGCTCCGGACAGTTGGGTCATCGATGTTGACCAGGTGATGGAGAATGGCAAACGCCTGCTAGACGTGGCTCGACAGCACGGTATCTCGTTGTATCTGATGACCAAGCAGTTTGGGCGAAATCCCTGGCTGGCGGAAAAGTTATTACAGCTCGGCTACGCGGGGATTGTGGTCGTGGATTATAAAGAAGGCCGGGTCATGCGTCGTGCCGGGCTACCGGTAGCGCATCAGGGGCATCTCGTACAGATCCCTTCACGAGAGGTTAGTGATGCAGTAGCTCAGGGTACTGACGTCATTACTCTTTTTTCGCTGGAGAAAGCGCGTGAGGTTTCCGCTGCGGCGGTAAAAGCTGGCCGAGAACAGGCTGTCATGCTCAAAGTGTACGATAAAGATGACTTTCTATATCCGGGGCAAGAAAGCGGGTTTCCGCTGACCTGTCTGAACGATGTTGTGAGTGAAATACGTGGTTTACCTGGCCTGCATTTTCGTGGGCTAACCCATTTCCCCTGTCTGCTGTGGGATGAGAAATCCGCAGAAACGATACCGACGCCAAATCTGCACACCCTAGTGTCGGCCCGGCGTCAGTTAGCGGCGGCGGAAGTTGAGATTGAGCAACTCAATGCTCCTTCCGCCAGTAGCTGCGCATCGCTACCGTTACTGGCGAAATATGGCGTAACTCACGCCGAGCCTGGACATGCGCTGACCGGAACCGTTCCTTCCAATCAGAAGGGTGATCAACCCGAACGTATTGCAATGCTCTGGCTGAGCGAGGTTTCCCATCAATTCCGTGGAGACAGTTATTGCTATGGCGGCGGTTATTACCGTCGCGGCCATGCGCAAAATGCGCTGGTCTTCACGCCAGAGAGTAACGCCCCTATTGCAGCGACGCTGAAACCTGTAGATGACAGCAGTATCGATTACTACCTGCCTCTGGCAGGCGAATTTCCGGTGAGCAGCGCGGTAGTGTTCTGCTTCCGCACACAGATCTTCGTGACGCGCAGCGACGTGGTGCTGGTGTCTGGTATCCAGCGTGGCGCGGCTGAAATTGTCGCCCGTTACGACAGCCTTGGCAATGTACTGGAGGAGTAATGGCCCGATTCGTGGTGTTGGTGATCGATAGCTTTGGTGTCGGTGCAATGAAAGACGTAACGCTGGTCAGACCCCAGGATGCCGGGGCGAACACGTGCGGACATATCCTTGCTGAAGTACCGCATTTACACCTTCCGGCCCTCGAAAAACTGGGATTAATTAATGCGTTGGGCTATACGCCAGGCGTGATGAAACCTTCGGCATCGGCAGTCTGGGGCGTTGCGGAGTTGCAGCATGAAGGTGGCGATACCTTTATGGGGCATCAGGAAATTTTAGGTACACGGCCACAATCGCCGCTGCGGATGCCGTTTAGTCAGGTTATTGACAGTGTTGAACTGGCGCTGAAAACAGCAGGCTGGCAGGTGGAACGACGTGGTGGCGATCTTGCATTTCTGTGGGTCAACGCAGCTGTAGCTGTGGGGGATAACCTCGAAGCAGATTTAGGTCAGGTCTATAACATTACCGCCAATCTTACCGCTATCCCATTTGATGAGGTGCTGGAAATAGGTCGCGTAGTACGTGAGCAGGTACAGGTCGGGCGGGTGATCGCATTTGGCGGTTTGCTTAATGACAGCCAGCGCATTCTGGACGCCGCTGAGACCAAAGAAGGCCGTTTTATCGGCATTAACGCTCCACGTTCCGGCGCGTATGAAAGTGGTTTTCAGGTCAGGCATATGGGTTACGGCGTAGATGAACAGGTACAGGCTCCACAAAAGCTGCATGAGGTCGGGGTGCCAACAGTTTTAGTTGGCAAAGTGGCGGATATCGTCAGTAACCCTCACGGACGTAGCTGGCAAAACCTGGTGGACAGTCAGCAGATTATGGATATCACCCTGGAGGAGTTTCAGGCTGAATCTACGGTTTTCATCTGCACCAACATCCAGGAAACCGATCTCGCCGGACATGCTGAAGATGTCGCACGTTATGCCGAACGGTTGCAGCTTGTTGACCTCAACCTTTCGCGTCTTCTGGCCGCTATGGATCCACATGATTGCCTGGTGGTCATGGCCGATCACGGTAACGATCCAACTATTGGACATAGCCATCATACCCGTGAAGTTGTGCCGGTGCTGGTGTACCAGCAGGAGCTGGAGCCAGGCCAGTTAGGTGTTCGTACCACGCTGTCGGATGTTGGTGCGACGGTATGCGAGTTTTTCGGTGCTCCTCCACCACAAAACGGCACCTCTTTTCTTTCTGCGTTACGACTCACAGGAGATGTTTTATGAGCATTGATACGACGGGCTACACCTATGTCCACGAGCATCTGCATATCGATCTCTCTGGTTTTAAGGGGAACCTCGACTGCCGGTTAGATCAGTACGATCTCATCTGTCAGGAGATGAAGGATCTGCGGGTATTAGGCGTCAGCAACATTATTGAGATGACCAACCGCTACATGGGACGTAACCCGCAATTTATGCTCGATCTGATGCGCGATACGGGGATCAATGTGGTGGCTTGCACTGGCTATTACCAGGATGCGTTTTTCCCCGAGCATGTGGCGACCCGAAGTGTGGAACAGCTCGCGCAGGAGATGGTTGATGAGATCCTCATTGGCATTGATGGTACGGAACTCAAGGCTGGGATCATCGCGGAGATCGGCTCCAGCGAAGGGGTGATCACCCCGCTTGAAGAGAAGGTGTTCATCGCCGCCGCGCGTGCGCACAACGAAACCGGGCGTCCCATCTCGACGCATACGTCTTTCAGCACTATGGGGCTGGAGCAACTGGCGTTGCTGAAAACTCAGGGTGTTTCGCTTGCGCGCGTGGTTGTCGGCCACTGCGATTTAAAAGATAACCTCGACAATATTCTGCGCATGATCGATCTCGGTGCGTATGTACAGTTCGACACCATTGGTAAAAACAGCTACTACCCCGACGAGAAACGCATTGGCATGCTGCATGCGCTACGCGATCGCGGGTTGCTTAACCGCGTGATGCTCTCAATGGATATTACCCGTCGCTCCCATTTAAAAGGTAATGGCGGCAACGGCTATGACTACCTGTTAACGACTTTTATCCCACAGTTACGCCAGTCAGGATTCGACCTGGCCGATGTGGACACGATGTTACGTGATAACCCCTCACAATTTTTCCAATAAGGACAGAACCATGAAAAAGATTGGCGTTGCTGGCTTACAGCGTGAGCAGATTAAAAAGACCATCGAAACGGTTGCTCCAGGCTGCTTTGAAGTATCAATTCACAACGATATGGACGCGGCAATGAAGGTGAAATCCGGGCAACTGGACTACTACATTGGCGCTTGTAACACCGGAGCCGGTGCCGCATTGTCGATTGCCATCGCGGTAATTGGCTACAACAAAAGCTGCACTATCGCCAGGCCGGGCATTAAGGCGAAAGACGAACATATCGCAAAAATGATTGCGGAAGGGAAGGTGGCTTTTGGTCTCTCCGTCGAACATGTTGAACATGCGATCCCGATGCTGGTTAACCATCTGAAATAAAAGGCACTATTATGGATCTGTATATTCAGATTATCCTGGTGGCCTGTCTGACCGGCATGACATCACTTCTGGCGCATCGGTCGGCTGCCGTTTTTCATGATGGAATCCGTCCTATTCTGCCGCAGCTTATTGAGGGGAATATGAACCGCCGTGAGGCGGGGAGTATCGCGTTTGGTCTGAGCATCGGTTTTGTTGCCTCCGTCGGGATCTCGTTCACTCTGAAAACTGGGCTGCTTAATGCGTGGCTGTTGTTTCTGCCAACGGATATTCTCGGCGTGCTGGCGGTTAATAGCTTGCTGGCGTTTGGTCTGGGGGCTATCTGGGGCGTATTGATCCTGACCTGTCTACTCCCGGTGAACCAGTTACTGACGGCATTACCCGTAGATGTGTTGGGTAGCCTCGGGGAGTTGAGTTCTCCGGTGGTAGCGGCATTTGCGCTCTTTCCTCTGGTGGCGATTTTCTATCAGTTTGGCTGGAAGCACAGCCTGGTTGCTGCCTTTGTGGTGTTGATGACTCGCGTGGCTGTCGTTCGTTTCTTCCCACACCTAAATCCGGAATCAATCGAGATTTTCATTGGGATGGTCATGCTGCTGGCGATTGCTATTTTCCACGATATACGCCATCGCGGTGATGAGGAGATGGATACCAGTGGGCTATCAGTGTTTGAGGAACGAACCTCACGAATCATTAAAAATCTGCCATATATCGCCATTGTTGGTGCGCTGATCGCCGCTGTCGCCAGTATGAAGATATTTGCAGGTAGCGAAGTATCAATCTTTACGCTGGAAAAAGCCTACTCGGCGGGGATAACGCCGGAACAGTCGCAAACGCTGGTGAATCAGGCGGCGCTGGCGGAGTTTATGCGCGGGCTGGGTTTCGTGCCGCTGATTGCCACCACCGCGCTGGCGACGGGCGTTTACGCGGTAGCCGGTTTTACCTTTGTTTATTCGGTTGGCTATCTGGCGCCGAACCCGTGGATTGCGGCTATCCTTGGCGCTGTAGTGATTTCAGCGGAAGTGCTGCTGCTGCGCTCTATTGGTAAATGGCTGGGTCGCTATCCGTCAATACGCAACGCGTCGGACAATATTCGTAATGCGATGAATATGCTGATGGAAATGGCGCTGCTGATCGGCTCGATTTTTGCCGCAATCAAGATGGCAGGCTATACCGGATTCTCTATTGCGGTGGCCATTTATTTCCTTAACGAATCAATTGGACGCCCTGTACAGAAGATGGCAGCACCGGTAGTCGCAGTGATGATCACCGGTATTCTGTTGAATATTCTCTACTGGTGCGGGCTGTTTGTCCCGGCCTGAGGAGGTGTAAAAAATGAAGACGTTCCCCTTGCAAAGCCTGACGCTTACAGAAGCGCAGCAGAAGCAGTTTGCGCTGGTGGATACGCTCTGTCGTCACTTCCCAGGTGCTGATTTTCTGGCTGGCGGCGATTTGGGACTGGTACCGGGGCTGAACCAACCCCGGGTAACGCAGCGCGTGGAAAACGTGTTGGCCGATGTTTTTCATGCTGAGGCGGCGGTTCTGGTTCAGGGCGCGGGTACCGGGGCTATTCGCGCGGGTCTTGCGGCATTGCTTAAACCTGGTCAGAGGTTGTTGGTTCACGATGCGCCTGTTTATCCCACCACGCAGGTGCTTATCGAGCAGATGGGGATCGTGCTGGTCAGGGCTGATTTCAACGATCTTTCGGCGATTAGGCGGGCTATCGCAGAGCACCACCCCGATGCTGCGCTGGTGCAACATACGCGGCAACAACCACAGGACAGCTATATTTTAGCCGAGGTGCTGGCGGAAATTACACGGTGTGACGTACCGACATTAACCGATGATAACTACGCGGTGATGAAAGTTGAGCATATTGGCTGTGAATGTGGGGCGACGCTGTCCACCTTTTCCTGTTTTAAACTCTTTGGTCCGGAAGGGGTTGGGGTCGTTGTTGGTAAGGCGGAAGCCATCGCCAGAATTCGTGCGACTCTCTATTCCGGCGGCAGTCAGATTCAGGGTTCACAGGCGCTGGAGGTACTCCGCGGTCTGGTTTTCGCTCCGGTGATGCATGCGGTGCAGGCTGGTGTTTCTGAGCGCCTGCTGAGTCTGCTCGATAGCGGAGCGATACCCGAGGTGAAAAAAGGGGTTATCGCCAATGCCCAGTCGAAGGTGCTGATTGTTGAGTTTCACCAGCCAATTGCCGCCAGTGTGCTGGAAGAGGCGCATAAGCGCGGCGCGCTACCTTATCCGGTAGGGGCGGAGTCGAAATATGAAATCCCGCCGCTGTTTTATCGCCTCTCCGGGACCTTCCGTGAAGCGAATCCGTTACTGGGCGATTACGCGATTCGTATTAATCCAAACCGTAGCGGAGAAGAAACCGTGCTGCGTATTTTGCGGGAAAGCGTAAGACAAAGTACGAGTGATAGAGAGTGATATATCGAATGTGAAAAACCGGGAATTTCCCGGTTTTTTGTATCGGCACAATCGATTCTATTATTGATTTGCCGCTGGGCCACAGCCACCAATAATTTTAGAAATTGAAATTGCCGGATGAAATAAATAATCGTAGCTACAGTTGTTTTTTGTGTTTTCGATGTGACCAGTACATGCGGTCAGCGTTGCCAGAATCCCTGCAACAATGGTGATTTTTGCAAATTTCAACATGTCAAAATCCTTATTAGATATCTATTTTTAAATGGATGAAATCCATTTATCGAAGCCTAAGATATCAACTAATTAAAGCTCTAAGTAGTCCGGAATAAGACATGGTAATGTTTGTGTAAATTATATATTCAATGAATTAAAGCCTTATAGAATTAGTCTTGTTCTAATCATTAACGGACGGATTACTGCGGTGGATATATGGAGTGTGTTAATTTTGTCTTTGTTTTTCTGTACTATACATAAATGCCCTGAATATCAGGGCATTATCTGGGGCTCAGTTAATGATTCGAGAACCAGTTCAGCTTATCGCGTAATCCCACAACACGGCCCACGATAATCAGTGCCGGGCTTTCAACCTGTTTTGCCAGTTCACCGAGCTGTGTCAGCGCACCACTGACGACGCGCTGTGTTACGGCAGTACCATTCTCGACCAGGGCAACCGGCATATCGGCTTGCATACCAAACTCGATGAGTTTTTCCTGAATCGTTGCCGCCTGATTCAGTCCCATGTAGAACACCAATGTTTGTTTCTCTGCCGCCAGGTTTTCCCAGTCCAGTTCACCGCCGGTTTTCAGGTGCCCAGTAACCAGGCGTACGCTTTGGGCGTAATCACGATGCGTCAGTGGGATACCTGAATAAGCGGAACAGCCGGAAGCTGCAGTAATGCCCGGTACGACAGAGAATGGAATACCGGCATGACACAGGGTTTCCAGCTCTTCGCCACCGCGTCCAAAGATGAACGGGTCGCCGCCTTTCAGGCGCACCACGCGTTTACCCTGTTGCGCTTCGTTCAGCAGGATCTGGTTGATCTCTTCCTGCGGTACGCAGTGATAACCCGCGCGCTTACCTACGAAGATACGGTCTGCATCGCGGCGTACAAGGTTCATGATGTCGTCAGAAACCAGGCGGTCATACACCACCACATCGGCCTGCTGGATTTGTTGCAGCCCTTTCAGCGT
This sequence comes from Citrobacter sp. U14242, assembly GCF_046555775.1. Taxonomy (NCBI): domain Bacteria; kingdom Pseudomonadati; phylum Pseudomonadota; class Gammaproteobacteria; order Enterobacterales; family Enterobacteriaceae; genus Citrobacter; species Citrobacter sp. U14242. Next base: position 58,110 of record NZ_JBKGLW010000002.1, on the reverse strand, counting down.
CAGCAGCCCGGCATCGCCAGGACCGGCGCCAACCAGGACCACTTCACCGCGATGATCCAGCGGTTCGCTGAGCATCTGCTCGGTGGTTTCTTCTACGGCTTGCTGGTCGTTGTTTGCCAGCGACTGCGCCAGGCGGTCATTAACAAACAATTTTTCCCAGAAGCGGCGACGTTCACCCATGCTGGCAAACTGCTTTTTCACCCGGGAACGCAACTGCCCGGCATACTGTGCGACCTGGCCCAGATGCTGCGGCAACACGGATTCGAGTCTTTCACGCAGCAGGCGGGCAAGAACTGGGGATGTACCGCCTGAGGAGACCGCCACCATCAGCGGAGAGCGGTCGATAATTGAGGGCATGATGAAACTGGCCGCTTTTGGTGCATCGACCACGTTACAGAAGATACGGCGTGACTCAGCGGCGGTACTGACGCTTTTGTTGACGGCATCGTCATCGGTGGCGGCAATAGCCAGCCAGCAGGTGTCGAGCAGAGCTTCGTCAAACGGCCCCTCAACCAGCGTCAGCATGCCTTCATTTGCCCATACGGTGAACTGCGGAATAAACGCCAGCGCATTGACCGTTAAACGGGCGCCAGCTTCCAGCAGTAACCGCGCTTTGCGTTCTGCGACATCACCACCGCCGACGATCAAGCAGTCGCGGTCACGTAGTTGACAAAATATAGGCAAATGATCCACGACAAATACCCCTTAATTATTGGCAGCAGCCTCAGGCTGGTTGATTTTTGCCGGAGCTGGTCGCTCCGATTTTGGCGTAGCATACCAATAACCCAACCCCATGAATACGACACCGGACAAAGTATTACCGAGTGTTACCCACAACAGATTGTGACCGATTCCGGTCAGGGTATAGGCCTCGCTGTGATGACCGAACCAGGAAAGGGCAAACAGCGTCATATTGGCCACGGAGTGTTCATAGCCAGAAGCGATAAACGCCAGCAGGCACCACCAGATTGCGAGGAACTTCGCCGCGCCTTCGGTGCGGATTGCCATCCAGATTGCCAGACAAACCAACCAGTTACACAGGGCGCCTTTAAAGAACAGTACTGTTGCAGGTGCGGTGGTTTTCGCCAGCGCGACCGTATGCACGATGCTGGTGTCTACCGGCAACAGACTGCCACCGCCCCAACTGTATAGCAGAGCGACAAATACAGAGCCCACGAGGTTGCCGAGCCAGGTTTGCGGCAGAATCGCCCACATTTGACCGTGGCTGATGGTGCCGGCTTTAACGCCGAGCGTGAGAAACATCGTGTGCCCGGTGAACAGTTCAGAACCGGCAATAATAACCAGCGTTAAGGCAATACCAAAGGTTGCACCCATTACCAGAGGACGTACGGACGGATCGAGTAAATTACCGAGCGTGAAAATAAGAATGATACCGAGCCCGACGTAGGCCCCTGCCATTGCTGAGCTGACCCAGAATCCGATGGGGTTATTTGCCGACAGGCGTGCGATGCGCGCAGCGTTAGCCGCACACTTGTTAATAGTGTCTGTGAACATGTGTTGATTATCCTTGAAGTACAAAAATAAAAAGAAATCGTAACCGTAGGCCGGATAAGGCATAAATGCCCTATCAGGCCTACCAATAAAAGAACTACAAATACGTCAAAAAAGGGGAGGTGTTGCGCCTCCCCAAAAGTCATTAACCGCGCAGTTGCACCATGCCGTCTTTTACTCGCGCTTCGTAATGTTTCACGGAGAACTGTTCATCTTCCATGCACAAGCCGTCGCTTAAACGAAAGCGCTGTTTTTTCAGCGGGCTGGCGACCCACAGCTCACCCTGATGTTCAGCAATCAACCCACGCGACAGCACACTGGACTCAAAGAATGGGTCGATATTGCTGATCGCAAACACCTGATCGCTGTGATACGGGCGGAAAATAGCAACCTGCTCAGTACCTAACAGGGCGCAGACGCCTGTCGCAGGTAGAATGTCATCGATTTTGCAGATGTTTTCCCACTGGCTCATGCGTTTTCCTCCACCAGAGTGACCGGGATACGCTCATACGGCGTGGCCGGACGATGTTGTTCGCGCTCAGGTACAACCTGAACATTCGGATCGCGTTTATCGCTGTTGATAAAGTGTTTGAAACGAACCTGTGCGGACGGCGTGTTGACCGTTTCTGTCCACTCGCACACGACGGCTTCACGCAGACGGGCCATCTCTTCTTCCAGATGCTGGTTGAGGCCCAGTTTGTCATCGATGATGACTGACTTCAGGTACTCGATACCGCCTTCCAGGTTATCTAACCACGGTGCAGTACGGGTCAGTTTGTCCGCCGTACGGATGTAGAACATCATAAAGCGGTCAAGGTACTTGAGCAGCGTTTCACGATCAACATCGGCCGCCAGCAGGTCTGCGTGGCGTGGTTTCATCCCGCCGTTACCACAAACGTACAGGTTCCAGCCTTTCTCGGTAGCGATAATACCGACGTCTTTACCCTGGGCTTCCGCACATTCGCGGGTACAGCCAGAAACACCAAACTTCATCTTGTGCGGTGTACGAATACCCTTGTAGCGGTTTTCCAGCTCGACGCCGAAACCTACACTGTCGCCAACGCCATAACGGCACCACGTGCTGCCTACGCAGGTTTTTGCCATACGCAGCGCTTTCGCATATGCATGACCGGTTTCAAAGCCCGCTTCAATCAACTGACGCCAGATTTCCGGCAGGTCATCTTTTTGTGCGCCGAACAGCCCAATACGCTGGGAGCCGGTGATCTTGGTGTACAGGTTAAATTCACGGGCGATACGGCCCACGGCAACCAGACCTTCTGGGGTGATTTCGCCACCAGCAGAACGTGGAATGACGGAGTAAGTACCGTCTTTCTGGATGTTGGCCAGGAAGTTGTCGTTGGTATCCTGCAGCGGCGTATGCTGTGGTTTAAGAATGTATTCATTCCAGCAGGAGGCAAGCAGGGAGCCGACGGTTGGTTTACATACTTCGCAGCCGTAACCTTTACCGTGTTTAGCCAGCAATTCTTCGAAGGTTTTAATGCCTTCTACGCGGATCAGGTGGAACAGTTCCTGACGCGAATACGGGAAGTGTTCACACAGGTTGTTATTGACTTCGATACCCTGCTTCGCCAGTTCGGCGTTCAGGACCTGCGTCACCAGCGGGATACAACCGCCGCAGCCGGTACCGGCTTTGGTTTCGGCTTTCAGCGCTGCAACGGTGTGACAACCTTTGTTGATAGCGGCGACCAGCATGCCTTTGGTAACGTCGAAACAGGAACAAATCTGCGCGCTGTCCGGCAGTTTATCCACACCGATGGACGGCTTACCGCTGCCCGCATGCGCTGGCAGGATCAGTGAATCCGGGTTTTCCGGCAGTTCGATAGCGTTAAGTACCAGTTGCAGCAGGTTGCCGTAATCGCTGGTGTCACCCACCAGAACGGCACCCAGCAGCGTTTTGTTATCTTCGCTGACAATCAGGCGTTTGTAGACTTCTTTGCTTTCGTCGAGGTAAACGTAGCTACGGGCACCCGGCGTGCGCGCATGTGCGTCGCCGATACCGCCAACATCCACGCCCAGCAGCTTCAGTTTGGCGCTCAGATCCGCGCCTTCGAAGGCATTTTCGCTACCGAGAATATGGTCAACGGCGACCTGGGCCATTTTGTAACCCGGCGCGACCAGACCATATACGCGGTTGTTCCAACTGGCGCATTCGCCAATCGCATAGATATCCGGGTCAGAGGTCTGGCAGGCGTCGTTAATCACGATTCCGCCGCGCTGTGCCACGTCAAGACCGCACTGGGTTGCCAGTTTGTCGCGTGGACGAATACCGGTGGAGAAGACGATGAAATCAACTTCCAGTTCGCTGCCGTCGGCAAAACGCATGGTTTTGCGCGCTTCGGTGCCTTCCTGGACAATCTCTTTGGTGTTCTTGCTGGTGTGCACACGCACGCCCATGCTTTCAATTTTGCGACGTAACTGCTCGCCACCCATATGATCCAGCTGTTCAGCCATCAGCATAGGGGCGAATTCAATCACGTGGGTTTCCACGCCCAGGCTTTTCAGCGCTCCGGCGGCTTCCAGACCTAACAGGCCACCACCGACGACGGCACCGCGTTTGCTACGGCGGGCGCAAGCTTCAATGGCGTTGAGATCTTCGATGGTACGGTAAACGAAGCAGTCCTGGGTTTCGGAACCTTTAATCGGTGGGATCCACGGATAGGAACCGGTCGCCATGATCAGCTTGTCGTAATAGACCGTACGACCCGCGCTGGAGTGGATCACCTTCTCCTGGCGGTTGATGGTAATTGCGCGTTCGCCAACTAACACCTTAACGCCGTGCTTCTCGTAGAAGCCTTCACGCACCAGCGAAAGTTCTTCAGCGGTGTGGTGAGAGAAGTAGGATGACAGGTGTACGCGGTCGTACGCTTTGCGGGGTTCTTCACAGAAGACGGTAATATCAAAATTGGCAGCGTCGGATTTATCAAGAAGATCCTCAATAAAGCGATGGCCGACCATACCATTACCGATAATAGCGAGTCTGACTTTGCTCATTTTTGCCTCGATTTCTTTTCTATTACTGCCTACCTTAACGATTCAGCAACCGCGCTTATTGATACAAATCAAATTCGGCCTTATATACTCCTTAAGAGGTATATAACTGATTTGTCAGCATTTTTATAAGTGACGGAATTGACAGGCTTTTCATATTTGTACAATTAGCATACAAATTAAGGGGGTTTAGTGTGTTTTGGCCGACATCGCCAGCGGATGAAGAGGGAGTGAGAATATGCCGGATGGCGGCTGCACCTTATCCGGCATTCATATTTAGTGGGCAGCGGAAGTTCCATGCTGGCGATGACGCGTGACGAACCCAAGGATAAAGCACATCACGAACACCACGGCATACAGTCCGTTCGCAGTCTGTAATGCGGCCAATGGACCACTGTGCGCTACGATAGGGCCAGTGACCACGAAGGTGAGCATGGTACCAATGGTACCGCAGGTCAGCACAAAGTTAACCAGTTTAGGTGAGGCAACTTTGGTCTGCTGAGAACCAAGGGTAATAATGGTGGTATAAATCGCGCTGGAGAAGAAGCCCAGCGTCAGAATGAACCACGGCATATGTTCTGGTGTACCGGTGATGAACAGATACATCAGAACGGTGGCCAGTCCCGCCAGTACGGTCAGAATACGCTGCAAATCGAAGAAACGCAGAATAAAGCTAAACGCCCACATGCCGACCATGTAAGACATCCAGAAGTCGCTAACCAGTTTACCCGCATCGTTCAGGCTCATGCCGAGGCTTTTGGCATATTCCGGTACCCAGGAGATAAAGCCAAGCTGACCGAGGATGTAGCACAGTGCCGCAATCGCCAGGAACAGTACGCCAATGCCCCATTTTTCTTTAACGATCGGTGTGTCTGATTGCTGTGCATGTTTGCCCAGCGCCGGGAATTCACAGCCGAAGGTCAGAAGGAAAATCGCGACATACACCAGGCCGATACAAGCATAGACCCAGTACCATTCAATGCTGCGCGCGAGCAGGAAAGCCGCGACCATGGGGAAAATCATGCCCGCCATGCTGAAGAAGGAGTCGGTAAACAGCAGACGGGAGCCACGCTGGCGACCTTCATACATCTGAGTCACCAGGAAAGTACCAATCGACATGGTGATACCACTCACCAGGCCCAGCACAAACATTGCCGCAGAGAACAACGCCAGGCTATGGCTGAGCATCAGTCCGGCGATTGCTAATACCATCAAGATGAAGCCAAAACGCAATTGCGTTTTCAGCGGCACGATTTCCATCAGCCAGGCATTCAGAAAAATAGAGATCAGGATACCTGCGTTCAGGAAGGTGAAGGTGTTACTCATACTGGAAACGGGCAAATGGAAATAATCCGCGATGTTTCCCATCACCATCCCGGTGACAATTACCAACGCACCTGTCAGGGCGTAGGAGAGAAAGCTAATCCATGTGAGCTTAATGCGATTGCTGTTAGTCATGACTGGCCTGTATAGAAGTGTAAGGCACATTAACTGTGCCGTGAGCGGGCAGATTTTAGGCGTTTTAGTGATGTAATTAAATATTTTTTGGTAATTACTGAGTCTGTTACATTTTTGAATGTGATCATGATCACATAGATATTTACAGCTATGAGGTTACATTTGTTTCAAGTACGTAAAATTAGGTAAAGGGATGGCCTTGTTCATGAAGGCTCTTTAGAATCAATCCACTTGCTCTAGTTTCTGCTCTTGTTTAAGGAAATCTCATGCTCAAATCGACTCTGGCGGCTGTTGCAGCTGTTTTCGCTCTTTCTGCTATCTCTCCCGCAGCGTTGGCAGCGAAAGGGGATCCGCACGTTCTGCTGACAACCTCTGCCGGTAACATTGAACTGGAACTGAACAGCCAGAAAGCCCCGGTTTCAGTGCAAAACTTTGTCGATTATGTCAACAGCGGTTTCTATAACAACACCACATTCCACCGTGTGATCCCGGGATTTATGGTGCAGGGTGGTGGGTTTAATGAGCAGATGCAGCAGAAAAAACCTAACCCGCCAATCAAGAATGAAGCGGATAACGGGCTGCGTAACACCCGAGGCACTATTGCTATGGCGCGTACTGCGGATAAAGACAGTGCGACCAGCCAGTTCTTTATCAACATTGCGGACAATGCATTCCTCGATCATGGCCAGCGTGACTTTGGTTACGCCGTGTTCGGTAAAGTTGTGAAAGGTATGGATGTTGCGGACAAGATTGCGCAGGTACAGACCCACGATGTCGGTCCTTACCAGAATGTTCCGTCAAAACCGATTGTTATCCTTTCCGCTAAAGTCCTGCCGTAAGCCTATTTTGCGCGGGTAGTTCCTGCCCGCGTTCTTCCCCTTCTCTGCGTAACCCGAAATTGCTGCTTATACTTGTGGCAAGTGTCGGCTCATTCAGGGAGGTCACGTGAAAAAACTCACCGATAAACAAAAGTCCAGGCTCTGGGCGCAACTGCGAAATGCCAATTTCCAGGCAAGCCGGCGACTGGAAGGCGTGGATATTCCACGGGTTACTCTGAGCGCTGAAGACGCCCTGGTGCGTCTTGAAGAATTGCGGAGGCACTATGAGCGATAAATTCGGTGATGGACGTGACCCCTATTTGTATCCTGGTTTGAACGTCATGCGTAACCGGCTGGGGGTTCATCAGGCGCAGCGTCTGGCGCAGGCAGCTTATGAATTGACGGCGCTACGTGCCGCCACAATTGAACTGGGGCCGTTAGTTCGTGGTTTACCCTACCTGTGCGCTATTCATCGCCAACTTTATCAGGATATTTTCGACTGGGCGGGCAAGCTACGCGAAGTCGATATTTATCAGGGCGACACACCTTTCTGCCATTTTGCCTGGATAGAGAAAGAGGGCAATGTGCTGATGCAGGACCTGGAAGACGAGTCCTGGCTGGTGGGACTGCCGGAAGACAAATTTGTCGACCGACTTGCGCATTATTATTGTGAAATTAATGTGTTACACCCGTTTCGTATTGGCAGCGGTCTGGCGCAGCGTATTTTCTTCGAACAGTTGGCTATTCATGCCGGGTATATACTCAACTGGGAGGGCATCCAGGTTGAGGAGTGGAACCAGGCAAATCAAAGCGGCGCCATGGGTAACCTGTCCGCACTGCAGGCGATATTTCGTAAAGTGGTAAGCGAAGCTCCGGAAACTGAGTAGAATAGCGCGGTTCTTCTGTACCGGAGCCGCCATGATCCTGCTTATCGATAACTACGATTCTTTTACCTGGAACCTGTATCAATACTTCTGCGAACTGGGCGCAGATGTCCTTGTCAGACGTAACGACGAGCTGACGCTGGCGCAAATTGATGCGCTGAATCCGCAGAAAATCGTCATTTCCCCGGGGCCATGCACGCCGGATGATGCGGGCATCTCGCTGGATGTCATTCGTCTTTATGCGGGTAAGATCCCTATGCTGGGCGTTTGTCTGGGCCATCAGGCGATGGCACAAGCCTTTGGCGCGACCGTCGTGCGGGCGGCAAAAGTGATGCACGGTAAGACTTCACCCATTACGCATACCGGGCAAGGTGTTTTTCAGGGATTGGCAAACCCGCTAACGGTGACGCGCTACCATTCGTTGGTGGTCGCACCTGAGACGTTGCCTGAATGCTTTGAAGTGACGGCGTGGAGTGAAACGCAGGAGATTATGGGCATTCGTCACCGGGATTGGGATGTGGAAGGTGTGCAATTTCACCCGGAGAGCATCCTCAGCGATCAGGGGCATCAGCTGCTGGCTAATTTCCTTAACCGGTGATTTGTGGTTGCTATTCAGTGATTTTTTATTCATATTTTGTGATTATAATTTCACTAGCATTTCTGCTTAACAGGGTGGTAATGACATGGCAACTGAACAAACTGCAATTACGCGCGCAACATTCGATGAAGTGATTCTGCCGATTTATGCACCGGCAGAGTTTATCCCGGTAAAGGGGAAAGGAAGTCGAGTCTGGGATCAGCAGGGTAAAGAGTATGTTGATTTCGCGGGCGGCATTGCAGTGACCGCGTTAGGGCATTGCCATCCGGCACTGGTCGAGGCATTAAAAACCCAGGGTGAAACGCTGTGGCATACCAGTAACGTGTTCACCAATGAGCCGGCGTTGCGTTTAGGTCGCAAAATCATTGATGCCACTTTCGCCGAACGCGTGTTGTTCATGAACTCCGGTACCGAAGCTAACGAAACCGCCTTTAAGCTGGCGCGGCATTACGCTTGTGTACGTCATAGCCCATTCAAAACTAAAATCATCGCCTTCCATAATGCGTTTCACGGTCGCTCGCTGTTTACTGTTTCCGTGGGCGGGCAGCCGAAATATTCCGACGGCTTTGGCCCAAAGCCCGCGGATATCATCCATGTGCCGTTTAACGACCTGCATGCGGTAAAAGCGGTGATGGACGATCATACCTGTGCCGTGGTGGTTGAGCCTATTCAGGGGGAGGGAGGGGTTAGTGCTGCCACGCCAGAATTCCTGCAGGGGTTGCGCGAACTGTGCGATCAGCATCAGGCATTGCTGGTGTTTGATGAAGTGCAGTGTGGGATGGGGCGTACCGGTGACCTGTTTGCCTATATGCACTACGGCGTGACGCCGGATATCCTGACCAGCGCTAAAGCTCTTGGTGGTGGATTCCCGGTGAGCGCGGTACTGACGACGCTGGAGATAGCCTCCGCATTCCATGTTGGCTCGCACGGTTCGACCTACGGCGGTAACCCGCTGGCCTGCGCGGTTGCAGGAGCGGCGTTCGATATCATTAATACCCCGGAAGTGCTGGAAGGTATTCAGGCCAAACGCCATGCCTTTGTGCAGCATTTGCAGAAAATTGATCAGCAGTTTGATATTTTCAGCGATATTCGCGGCATGGGGCTGCTGATTGGCGCTGAATTGAAGCCGCAATTTAAAGGTCGTGCGCGTGATTTCCTCTACGCTGCTGCTCACGAAGGGGTGATGGTGCTGAATGCCGGGCCGGACGTGATGCGTTTTGCGCCGTCGCTGGTGGTAGAGCAGGCTGATATCGATGAAGGGATGCAGCGCTTCGCGCAGGCGGTCGAGAAAGTGGTGGGTTGATCGCCTGTTTGCCGGATAAGGCGCTTGTGCCGCCATCCGGCAAACCTCTTAACCTTTCATATCCCGCAGCCGCCTGCTAAGCCAGATACCGTGGTGCGGTCGCTGGCGCCAGGCAACAGAAGAGATGGTGTGCATGGTATTAAGATGCCCCAGTATTCGTTGTAGATGCTGCTCAAGCGTACTTAATGGGCCGTGTGAGAGCATCTCTGGTGATTCGAGAATATTCACATCACCTGAACTTCCCGGCCCGTCATATTCCAGCCGCTGTTGACAGCGCTGGAGCGCAATTTCGCAGGATTCCAGATATCGCTGCGCCAGATCCGGCGTCAACATCGTGTGCTCTCTTGCCAGGGTAGTCATTGCATTGATGTGCTCGACGATGAACTGGCTGTGTGTAACCCACAGTTTCATATCTGCCAGATAGTGCGAGTTAAACCCGGGTTCCTGCATGGCCTGGTTTAATGAGTTAAACAGCGTGTTTTGCGCCTGGTTGACCCGCATGCGCTGATACGCCAACGGTGTGGCTTGCGGATCGTTGCTGAGGATTAGGCGGATGGCTTCTTGATCTGCTCCTAGTGCATCGTGAGCGTTCTTACGTAGTAAACCACTCTGCCATTGCGGCCACAGCCAGAGCGTACCGCCAAAGGCGATCAAACAGCCGATCACGGTGTCGACAAATCGGGGCACGATAAACTGTTCCCCGTTCAACGTCAGTAACTGCAGGGTATATACCGCCGTGACCGTAAAGCCCACGGTGGCCCAGCCATAGTTTTTGCGGATGATCAGATAGCTCACCAGGGTTATCAGCAGCATAGCTGCCAGCGTGAAGCCCTCAGGAATATGAAAGTGCAACGTAACACCCGCAATCACCAGTCCGACAAGCGTGCCCACCGAGCGGTGTAAAATACGCACCCGGGTTGCGCCGTAGCCATTCTGAGTGACGAACAGTATCGTCATCAGGATCCAGTAAGGTTTTGGCAGGTGTAAAGCGCTACCCATCAGGCTGGCGATACTCAACATGACGCTGATGCGTCCGGCGTTACGCAGCGCCGGAGATTTCAACGACAAATAGTTTTTCAGTGCCGGAATTAACGGTAATCGACGCTGTTTATCAGCCATCAAATCCCGGGCATATAGTGGGCGTTGGGTACGCAGCACACGGGCAATGCGGCTGAAATGCCAGTAGCAAAATTGTCCCACCGGATTATCCGGGTGCTGCCGGGCAATCTTCTCCAGGGTGCCTATCTGCTTTTCCATCGAAAAACGCGTTGGCAAGCGGTGGTACAAAATGTCATCAGCCAGTACGCGCAGGCGTTCGGCAACGGTGCGAGCGTTCCAGCGAATCACCTGTTCAGCATGACTGCGTTCAACAAGCTTCTGCACTTCTTCGGGTTGATGCAGGCTGACGGAAATATGTTCCTGTAAATCCAACGCTTCCTGGAAAACACGTAGCAAGCGTTTGTATTCATTATTGTGATGTGCCGACAGCATGTGCATTTGCTGGTAGCACTGGGTAATCAGATCCACGGCTTTTTGTTGACGGACCAGCAGGGGCGGTAGTGCTTTTTCGGGATCGGTATGCTGGGTCAACATGCTGTATTTGGCCTCACAGTAATCGGCTAATTCGCGGTACAACAAACTGAGTGATTCGCGCAGCGGTTGTTCACGCCACATCCAGAACCAGAACCAGTTAAACAGGCCGTACCATACTGTCCCCAACGCGTAGATCAGCAGTGGTTCCCAGACGGGCATGTTCCCGGCCAGACTCAGTGTGAAAATCGCCGCGATCAGTGAGGCGGGCAGAAGTCGTGCATGCAACGGGCTTAGCTCGGCGGTCACACCGAGAATCAGCGTCAGGCCGGTGAGGATCAGCGGCAGCGGTATCGTTTGTGCCAGCAGTAACTGCATGATCAGGCTGCAGCCGGCAAACAGCGAGGCGCCAATAACTAAGCGTTTGAAAAAGCGCTTATGCGGGGTATCAAGACCGGCAATGTTGCAGCAGGCGGGGACGAGGGAGAAAAGCAGTCCCAAATGAAGCTGACCAATGATAAGACCGACAGCCACAGGTAAACATAGCACCAGCGTCTGTCGTAGTGCGTAGTTGATCTCGGGGTGATAAATCAGTCTTCGCCACATCGGAGCAAACAAAAATGGCGCATTACTGCGTAACACGCCATGTCGATGGGATTAACGCGTGCCGTAGACGACGATGGTCTTACCATGCGCGGAGATCAGGTTCTGATCTTCCAGCATCTTCAGGATACGACCAACGGTTTCACGGGAACAGCCAACGATCTGGCCAATTTCCTGACGGGTGATTTTAATCTGCATGCCGTCCGGGTGGGTCATCGCGTCAGGCTGTTTCGCCAGGTTCAGCAGAGTCTGGGCGATACGACCGGTTACGTCGAGGAAGGCAAGGTTGCCCACTTTTTCAGACGTTACCTGCAGACGACGAGCCATCTGAGAAGACAGGCGCATCAGAATATCCGGGTTAACCTGGATTAATTGACGAAATTTTTTGTATGAAATTTCAGCGACTTCACATGCGGTTTTGGCTCGTACCCAGGCGCTACGTTCCTGGCCTTCTTCAAACAGGCCTAGTTCACCAATGAAATCGCCCTGATTCAGATAAGAAAGGATCATTTCTTTCCCTTCTTCATCTTTGATCAGCACTGCCACTGAGCCTTTAACGATGTAATACAACGTTTCCGCTTTTTCACCCTGGTGAATCAGCGTGCTCTTCGATGGGTACTTATGAATATGGCAATGAGACAAGAACCATTCGAGAGTCGGGTCTGTTTGCGGTTTGCCAAGCACCATGCGCGGTTATCCTCTGTTATAAGCTGTCTCCAGAGCCAGAAAACGACGCTGCCTCTGGGGTTGCAAAAATATGCTTCCCGCTACCTGGGAAAGGGGCTGCTAAAAAGTGAACTGCAGCCTGTAATGTGATGTCCTCTGCATACCTGCAGTACGCCAATGTATTACTGTAGCGTCCTGACTGTTTTAGCATAGCTTTCGCCGTGTGTCTCCTGGTGTCTCGCTTCAGCATGACGCAGGTCGCCTTCCGTTGCGAGAATTGTTATGTACGCGTAATCTGTCAGGAAAATTGAAACATTGGAGTTACGAAATATGCAAGCGCGTGTAAAGTGGGTTGAGGGGTTAACCTTCCTCGGTGAGTCCGCCTCAGGCCACCAAATTTTGATGGACGGTAACTCTGGTGATAAAGCGCCGAGCCCGATGGAGATGGTATTAATGGCGGCAGGGGGGTGTAGCGCCATTGATGTCGTGTCGATCCTGCAAAAGGGTCGCCAGGATGTCACCAACTGCGAAGTGAAGCTCACCTCTGAGCGTCGTGAAGAAGCACCGCGTCTGTTTACCCACATCAATCTGCATTTCATCGTGACGGGGCGCGACCTGAAAGATGCCTCTGTGTCTCGGGCGGTTGATCTTTCTGCTGAGAAATATTGCTCCGTGGCGTTGATGCTGGAAAAAGCGGTGAATATCACCCATTCCTATGAAGTGATTGCTGCTTCGTGATGCCATGCCTGATGGCGTTACACTTATCAGGCCTACAGGATATAAACGTGTAGGCCGGATAAAGCATCAGCCGCCATTCGGCAAAAGAACACATTACTCGATCTTCTTCCCTTCCATCAGCCTCTGCACCAATGGCAGCATGATCAGCTCCATCGCCAGCCCCATCTTGCCGCCTGGCACGACTAACGTATTAATATGGGAAATGAATGAACCCTGAAGCATAGCCAGCAGCCAGGGATAATCGATGCCTTCCAGATTACGAAAATGAATCACTACAAAGCTCTCATCCAGCGACGGAATACTCTTTGCCGCAAAGGGGTTGGAGGTGTCGACGGTGGGCACACGCTGAAAGTTAATATGCGTGCGGGAAAACTGCGGCGTAATGTAATTGATATAATCGTCCATTGAGCGTACGACCGAGTCCATTACTGCCTCGCGGGAGTGACCGCGTTCGCTGGTATCGCGGGTGAGTTTCTGGATCCACTCCAGGTTCACTATAGGGACAACACCAACAAGCAGATCGACATGCCGCGCCACATTTTGTTGCGGGGTTACTACACCGCCGTGCAAGCCTTCATAGAACAGCACGTCCGTCGGTTCAGGCAGCGGCTGCCAGGGGGTAAATGTGCCCGGAACCTGATTCCACGGAACGGCTTCATCATACGTGTGCAGATATTTTCGTGACTGGCCTTTGCCCGACTGACCGTACTCGATGAAGGTGTGTTCCAGCAGGCTGAAATCGTTGGCTTCGGGGCCGAAGTAGCTGATGTGTCGTCCGGCGTCGCGCGCTTTGCGGATCGCCATATCCATTTCCGGGCGGGTATAACGATGAAAACTGTCACCTTCCACCTCGGCGGCACGCAGATTTAACTGTGCGAAAATTTTACGAAACGCGAGGCTGGTGGTGGTGGTCCCCGCGCCGCTGGATCCTGTTACCGCAATCACCGGATGTTTGGCAGACATAACAACTCCATAAATAGGTTGGTTTTTTATTATAGTCAGCCGTCGGCAGCGGATTACTTGTGAAGCTGTTTCCTCGGCATTATGTTGACCGTTTCATGCAGTTCGGACCATACCAGCACAGCTTCACCTGATTGTAACTGGCGTCTGACGTCGGCGACTTTTTGTTCGAGCGAGCGTTCATGTTCACCATAATCGGTGCCTTCGCGCAAGACAAAGCTTTCAATCAGGTTGTCCAGCGCTTCCGGGGAGATGTCTTGCCAGGGAATCATCATGATGATGCCTCCAGATATGTTGTCAGCCAGTCTGGAATACGGGATTCCAGCCACATCTCAGGGCGACGTAACGTGCCGCCAATAAATCCGACGTGTCCACCGTGCTCGGTGAGTTGATACTCCACCTGCGGGGGCAGATTCTCGGGTTGTGGGATGACATGGCTATCCATAAACGGATCGTCTTTGGCGTGGATAATCAGCGTCGGTTTGGCGATCCGATTCAACAGTGGCATGGCGCTGCACTGACGATAGTAATCTATAGCATCAGCAAAACCGTGGATTTTAGCCGTGATCAAATCGTCGAAATCGCGAATACGACGCAGGGATTTTAATTGCGCGAGGCTCACTGGCAGCGACCCCGGGTATGCTTCCAGTTTACGTGAGGCGTTGGCTTTCAGCAGATTGAGCAGGTAGCGCTGGTAGACGCGGGAGAAACCTTTCTCCATATGATAACTACAGGCTTCCAGTACGAAAGGCGCAGAGACAATCACTGCGGCATCAATTGGAATGTCGTTGCCTTCTTTTGCCAGCAGGCAGGCCAGCATGTTGCCGCCGAGCGAATAGCCTACTGCAGCGGTTGGCACGCGTCCAAACTCGCGCTCCAGCCAGTGTAAAAACCAGGTGCCATCTTCTGTTTCACCAGAGTGATAAATACGATTCAGGCGATTTGGCTCGCCGCTACAGCCACGAAAATGCATCACTACACCGAGCCAGCCGCGCTTTTGCGCCGCTTCAATCAGGCCGTGGGCGTACGGGCTGTTCAGGCTTCCTTCCAGACCGTGAAAAACCACCAGACGCGGCTTATGTTTGGCCTGCTGTGGATCTTCGCTCCATGCCAGATCGACAAAGTCACCGTCGGGTAATTCCAGACGCTGCCAGTGGGCGTCGAACTTCACCTTACGGCGTATTAAACGTGGCAACATCGTCTGTAGGTGACGGTTACTGATACCACGCATAGGGCGGAATTCTCGCGAATCGTCAGTAGGTGGGGTCATTTCTGTGGACGTGATTTCAACCATAACACCAGAGCAATTAATAATCGGAAAGAATAACTATACCGCGCACAGCGTGTGCAGGTTAGCCAATATGTGATTTTGTGCTTATTCGGCCAGCAGGTTACGTGAAAAAAGATGAATTTCCACGCCCGGTTTACGTCGCCACAGGCGGGCTTTTCGCGTGCCTGTCGCCATACTTTCACCGGTATCTTCAAACATACCTGATGCTTCAAAGCGGCGGATCAGGCTTTTGCGCTGAATCGACTGGCCGAGGATAACTTCTGTAGCTTCCTGTAGCTGACCATGGGTAAAGGTATCCGGTAAACAGTAAACGGGCAGTAAAGAATACATCGTTTTTTGCCGCAAGCGGTGCAGGGCGGCTTCAATGATGTTTTGGTGATCGAAGGCCAGCGGATAGTCGGCAAGCTTATCCACGGGTACCCAGCGGGCATCGCTGACGCTGGTGATATGCGGCTCGCAGTCCACCCAGGCGATAAGTGCAAACCAGGTGACCGTCAGGCTCCAGCCGCGCGGGTCACGATCTGGCCCGGAAAATGTGTCCAGTTGTTCCAGCCAGGAAGGTGAAACACCTGTTTTTTCAGTGAGTTTTCGTAGCGCTGTGGCGCGCGTGGAATCATCGTGTGCCATATCGATAAAGCCGCCGGGTAATCCCCAACATCCTTTTTGCGGCTGGTTTGCCCGTTCGACCAGCAACACGCAGAGCGCCTGTTGATGCAGGGTAAATAACACGCTATCCACCGTCACCAGCGGAGAGGGAAAGCGGCGGGCATCATACTGATTCAGGTATTCGGCTTCGGTGGTCATAAAGTACTCACGATGATGTGTAACGCCGCCAAGTGTACCAGCCCGGCATCGGGGGGCAAGGTGCGATTTTTTCTCGTTGCTTATCAGTAGATTATTGCCATATTCAAAAAGAATGCATTCTTTGCTTGCTTAATATGTGTCTTAAGGACATTATTAATTGTGTCGAAGGGACATAATTAAAAGGGGAAGCGAGATGAGCGTACAATTAGCATTAACTCTGGATGACCAGGCTTACGCCATTACCAGCGGCATTTTTCCTGATGGGGCCGTCTGGTTAAAAGTCACCGATGCGTTGCCATCCTTCGCTCGTCTGATGCGCATTCGCGCCACGGCGATGCGTGACATGAATGACTTTATGCTGCTGGCGCAGCTGGTGGAGGCGGTGCGTCATCAAACCGATGTACTGGTCAGCCACCTTGAACTTCCCTGGCTGCCGTGGGCGCGACAGGACCGACATATGGTTGCGGGCGACAGCTTTGCGCTGAAGGTCTTTGCCCGTCAGCTTAATACGCTGCAGTTCGACAAGGTGAAAGTGCTTGACCCACACAGCGACGCGGCGGCGGCAGCAATAGATAATTTTGTCTCTCTTCCACAGGACGTCTGCCTGCTGCAAAGTACGACCTTGCAGCGCCAGTTTACGCAAAATGCGCTGATGCTGGTGGCACCTGATGCCGGCGCGTTGAAGAAAATTGATGCTGTTGCCAGAGCCGCAGGGGTTGCAGAGTACGCCATTCTGAGCAAAAAACGCGATGTTGCCAGCGGTAATCTGACGGGTTTTACGTTGGTGGCAGGTGACGTTAAGGGTCGGGATGTGCTGATTGTCGACGACCTGTGTGACGCCGGCGGTACGTTCATTGGCTCTGCGCAGGTATTGCGTGATGCCGGTGCCCGCAGCGTCAGCCTGTACGTCACCCACGGGATCTTCTCTAAGGGGGTTGAGCACCTGTTTGCTAACGGTATTGACGCCATCTACACCACCACGTCGCTAGCGGTTTCTACGTTGGCCCATCCGCAGCTTGAACTTATCGATATTGACGCGATTTACCGCGCCTGAGGGAGACACGTGTTATGAAAATGAATCCAATTTTAGCTATCGACGGCTACAAAGTGTCTCACCGCGTGCAGTATCCGCAGGGCACCAGCCGGGTCTATTCCAACTTTACTCCGCGCAGCGATCGCTTTTTCTCGTCACCGCTACCGGATGGCAAGCTGGTGTTCTTTGGTCTGCAGGGATTTTTGCAGTGGTTTCTGGTCGATCTGTTTAACGAGGCGTTCTTTGCCCGACCGCAGGAAGAGGTGGTCAGTGAATACAAGCAGGTGATGGACGGTTATCTGGGAAAAGATGCGGTGGCGGTCGATCACATTCGTGCGCTGCATCAGTTGGGTTATCTGCCGCTGCATATTAAGGCGCTGGACGAAGGCAGCAAGGTGCCAATGGCGGTGCCAGTATTAACCATCATCAACACCCAACCTGAGTTTTTCTGGCTGGTGAATTACCTTGAGACGGTGTTGTCGGCGGAGCTGTGGAAAGCGTCAACCAATGCGACAATTGCCCACCACTACCGCAAAATCTGCGCGCATTGGGCAGAAAAAACCTGCAGCGATTTGACGCACCTTGATTTCCAGTGTCATGACTTTTCGTTTCGCGGCATGTCCGGATTGCAGGACTCCATGCAGGCGGGTAGCGGGCATTTATTGAGCTTTAAAGGCACTGACAGTATTCCCTCTCTGTTGTACGCCCGTGATTACTACACCGACGGTGAGGCGTATTTTATCGGCGCCAGCATTCCTGCCACCGAGCACAGCGTGATGTGTATGGGTGAGCGTGAACACGAGATTGAGACTTTCCGCCGCCTGATTGCCGATATCTATCCGCAGGGGTTTGTGTCGATAGTTTCCGATACCTGGGACTACTGGCAGGTGCTGACGGAATATACCCGTGAACTGAAGGGCCTCATTCTGGCGCGTGAGGGGCGGGTGGTATTCCGTCCGGACAGCGGCAACCCGGTAGATATTCTGTGCGGCACCGGCGCGGATGATGATAACAGCGCCGATCGCACCCCGCAGGAGAAAGGCTCTGTGGAGGTGCTGTGGGAGATTTTTGGCGGTACGATTAACGCCAAAGGGTATAAGGTGCTCGACCCACATGTCGGGCTGATTTACGGCGATTCCATCACCCTTGAGCGGGCGAATGAGATCCTGCGTCGCCTGGAGGCCAAAGGATTTGCCAGCTCAAACGTGGTGTTCGGGGTGGGATCGTTTACCTATCAGTACAACACGCGCGATACCTTCGGTTTTGCGATGAAGGCGACCTGGGGAGAAGTGAATGGCAAAGGACGGACCATCTTTAAGGAGCCGAAAACCGATAATGGCCTGAAGCGTTCTGCCCGCGGGTTGCTGCGCGTTACGCGTGATGAACAGGGTGAATTACGTCTGCATGATGAACAGAGTTGGGAACAGGAGCAGGAAGGCGAGCTGAAAACCCGTTTTCTCAACGGTAAGCTTTTAAACCGTGAGCACTTCGAGCAAATTCGTCAGCGTCTGGCGACGCAGCATTGATTCAAAAGAAAAAATGCCGGATGAGGTGTTTAGCATCGCATCCGGCAATCACGTTTACTCGGCCAGCATCTGCTCAAGCTGTTCCTGCGCATCCAGCCAGGCCATTTCACACTCTTCCAGCCCCGACTTCGCACTGGCCTGCTGTTGCAGACACGCGGTCAGCTCGGCTTTGCGACTTTGGTCGTACAGTTCGCTGTCACCGAGCATCTCTTCCGCCTGCGCCAGCTGTGCGTGTAGCTTCTCCATCTCTTTTTCCAGACGGGCAATCTCTTTACGCAGCGGTTGCGTCAGGCTGCGTAGCTCGGCTTCGCGGCGTTTCTGGTCTTTACGTGCCTGGGCGCTGTTGACGCTCTCTTTGGCCGGTTCGTCGCCCTGGTTTTCTTGTTTTTGCACGTCGCTCAGCCACTGCTGATAATCTTCCAGATCGCCGTCAAACGGTTCGACCTTCTTGTCGTGCACCAGATAGAGGTCATCGGTGGTGGAGCGAATCAGGTGACGGTCGTGCGACACAACAACCAGTGCGCCTTCGAAATCGATCAACGCCTCAGTCAGCGCCTGGCGCATGTCGAGATCCAGGTGGTTGGTCGGTTCATCGAGCAGCAGCAGGTTCGGACGCTGCCAGACGATCAGTGCCAGCACCAGTCGTGCCTTTTCACCACCCGAGAAGCGGGCAGTCTGTTCGGTGACTTTATCGCCCTGGAAGCCGAAGCCGCCGAGGTAATCACGCAGCTTCTGTTCTAACTCCTGCGGCGCCATGCGGGCCAGATGCTGAATCGGCGATTCATCTGCACGTAAAAATTCCAGCTGATGCTGGGCGAAGTAACCGAGTTTAATGCCTTTCGCCAGACCGATTTCGCCGCTTATCGGAGCCAGCTCTCCTGCCAGCAGTTTAATCAGCGTGGATTTACCCGCACCGTTGCGCCCTAACAGGCCGATGCGCGAACCCGGCACCAGGTTCAGCTTGATCGAGTCGAGAATAATGTTCTCACCATAACCTGCGCTGACCTTCTCCATTTTCAGCAGCGGGTTAGGCAGGCTTTCCGGTTCGCGGAAGCTGAAATGGAACGGGTTATCGACGTGAGCCGGGGCAATCAGCTCCATGCGCTCCAGCATTTTGATACGGCTCTGCGCCTGTTTTGCCTTGGTTGCTTTCGCGCGGAAACGATCGATATAGCTTTGCAGATGCGCCACGCGCTCCTGCTGGCTTTCGTACATCGCCTGTTGTTGTGCAAGGCGAGTGGATCGCTGCACTTCAAATGCGCTGTAGTTGCCGGTGTACTCGAACATGGTTTGCTGTTCGATATGAATAATTTTGTCCACCACCGGATCAAGGAAGTCACGGTCATGGGAGATCAGGATCAGCGTACCCTGGTAGCTTTTCAGCCATCTTTCCAGCCAGATAACGGCGTCAAGATCGAGGTGGTTGGTCGGTTCATCGAGCAGCAGCAGATCTGAACGGCAAATCAGCGCCTGGGCCAGGTTGAGACGCATACGCCAGCCGCCGGAGAAGTCGCTGACCGGACGTTCAAGCTGTTCGTTAGTGAAACCGAGGCCGTGCAGCAGGCTGGCGGCACGTGAGCGAACGGTCCAGGCGTCTATGGCGTCCAGTTTGCCGTGCACGGTGGCAATCGCATGTCCATCGTTACGTTCGTTGGCATCGTTTAACTGTGCTTCCAGCTGACGATACTCGCGGTCGCCATCAATCACGTACTCCAGCGCAGGCTGTGGTAATGCTGGCGTTTCCTGATTCACCCACGCGAGTTGCCAGTTTCCAGGGTACGTAAATCCTCCGGCGTCAGCGCTGATTTCATTTTTCAGCAATGCCAGCAGGGTAGATTTACCGCAGCCATTTTTACCCACCAGACCGACTTTCTGGCCTGGATTAATGGTGGCCGTGGCATTTTCCAGCAAGACGCGCACACCGCGACGAATTTGTAACGAGGAGAAAACAATCATAAGGCGCCGTATGTTCAGACTATGTTAATTTATCATTATGATAATGTAATGTGTGGGCGGTTTGCCGCACCGAGGCGCAATGGTAGCCCAAAACGTCGAAAATAGACAAAGACATAACCGGGAGGGGGATGATGTTCCAGCCAGCGAAAGTTTTGCTGCTGTATGCCCATCCGGAATCTCAGGACTCGGTTGCGAACCGGGTACTGCTTAAACCGGCCATGCAGCTCAGTAATGTTACCGTGCACGATCTTTACGCGCACTATCCCGATTTTTTTATCGACATCCCGCATGAGCAGGCGCTGCTGCGTGACCATGATGTGATTGTTTTTCAGCATCCGTTGTATACCTATAGCTGCCCGGCGCTGCTTAAAGAGTGGTTTGACCGCGTGCTGAGCCGTGGGTTTGCCAGCGGGCAGGGAGGGAATCAGCTGGCGGGAAAGTACTGGCGGAGCGTCATCACCACCGGTGAGCCCGAAAGTGCGTACCGCTATGACGCGCTGAATCGCTATCCAATGAGCGATGTGCTGCGCCCCTTTGAGCTAACGGCCGGTATGTGCCGGATGCATTGGATGAGTCCCATCATCGTTTACTGGGCCAGACGGCAAACGAAGCAGGAACTGGACAGCCATGCCAAAGCGTATGGTGAATGGCTGGCAAATCCGATTCCTGTGGGAGGCCGCTGATGGAAGGTTCTGATTTATTGACTGCGGGAGTGCTATTCCTTTTCGCGGCGGTGGCTGCGGTGCCGTTGGCATCGCGGCTGGGTATTGGACCGGTGTTAGGTTACTTGCTGGCGGGAATCGCTATTGGCCCATGGGGACTTGGATTCATCAGCGACGTGGATGAAATTCTGCACTTCTCCGAGCTGGGCGTGGTTTTTCTGATGTTCATTATTGGGCTGGAGCTTAACCCCGCCAAACTGTGGCAACTGCGACGCTCTATCTTTGGTGTCGGGGCCGCGCAGGTGATGCTCAGCGCGGTGATTCTGGCCGGCCTGCTGATGCTGACGAATTTTTCCTGGCAGGCGGCGGTAGTGGGCGGCATTGGCCTCGCGATGTCATCAACCGCAATGGCGCTCCAGTTAATGCGAGAGAAGGGGATGAACCGCAGTGAATCCGGACAGCTGGGTTTTTCGGTATTGCTGTTTCAGGATCTGGCGGTCATTCCCGCACTGGCGCTGGTTCCGCTGTTAGCAGGATCAGCCGATGAGCATTTTGACTGGATCAAAGTGGGCATGAAAGTGTTGGCTTTTGCTGGCATGTTGATTGGCGGACGCTATCTGCTGCGTCCGGTATTTCGCTTTATTGCGGGGTCCGGCGTGCGAGAAGTATTTACCGCAGCCACGCTGCTGCTGGTATTGGGCTCTGCGTTATTTATGGATGCGCTGGGCCTGTCGATGGCGCTTGGAACGTTTATCGCTGGCGTGCTGCTGGCGGAAAGTGAATATCGACATGAACTGGAAACGGCGATTGATCCCTTTAAAGGGCTTTTGCTCGGGTTATTTTTCATCTCGGTGGGGATGTCACTTAACCTTGGCGTGCTTTATACCCATATTTTGTGGGTAGTGGCGAGCGTGATGGTACTGGTCATCGTGAAGACGCTGGTGCTCTATGTGTTGGCGCGGCTGAACGGCATGAGAAGCTCGGAGCGGATGCAATTTGCGGGGGTGCTAAGCCAGGGCGGAGAATTTGCGTTTGTGCTGTTTTCAACGGCATCTTCCCAGCGGCTGTTTCAGGGCGATCAAATGGCACTTTTGCTGGTAACTGTCACGCTGTCGATGATGACCACGCCCTTGTTGATGAAGCTGATTGATAAATGGCTCTCTCGCCAGTTCAACGGCCCGGATGAGGAAGATGAACAGCCCTGGGTGGAAGACGATAAGCCGCAGGTGATCGTGGTGGGGTTTGGCCGCTTTGGTCAGGTTATTGGCCGTTTGTTGATGGCGAATAAAATGCGCATTACCGTACTGGAGCGGGATATCAGCGCGGTTAACCTGATGCGTAAATACGGATATAAGGTGTATTACGGCGATGCCACGCAGGTGGAGCTTTTACGTTCAGCTGGCGCAGAAGCAGCCCAATCGATTGTCATTACCTGTAACGAGCCGGAAGATACGATGAAGTTGGTGGAATTGTGCCAACAGCATTTTCCGCATTTACATATTCTTGCGCGCGCGCGCGGACGTGTAGAGGCGCATGAGTTATTACAGGCTGGAGTGACGCAGTTTTCTCGCGAAACCTTCTCCAGCGCGCTGGAACTGGGGCGAAAAACGTTGGTGTCGTTGGGGATGCACCCACATCAGGCGCAGCGTGCCCAGTTGCATTTCCGTCGGCTGGATATGAGCATGTTGCGTGAGCTGATCCCTATCCACACCGATACGGTACAAATTTCTCGTGCCCGGGAAGCCAGGCGCGAGCTGGAAGAGATTTTCCAGCGTGAAATGCAGCGAGAGCGACGCCAGCTTGATGGCTGGGATGAATTTGAGTAGAGGATAACCATGGCAATTCGTAAACGTTTTATTGCAGGCGCAAAATGTCCGTCCTGCCAGACGCAGGATTCGCTGGCGATGTGGCGTGAAAATAATATCGATATTGTTGAGTGTGTTAAGTGCGGTCATCAGATGCGCGAGGCCGATAAAGAGGCCCGCGAGCACGTTCGCAAAGAAGAGCAAGTGATCGGGATTTTTCATCCGGACTAGCGATATGCCGCAGCTTTTTTTAAGCTAGAGGGTACACGGGTGCAGAATTCCGCTACAATCTGCGCCACTATTCTTTCCATGCTCAGGAGATATCATGAAAGTAGCAAAGGACCTGGTGGTCAGCCTGGCCTATCAGGTACGTACAGAAGACGGTGTGTTGGTTGATGAGTCTCCGGTGAGTGCACCGCTGGACTACCTGCATGGTCACGGTTCCCTGATTTCTGGCCTGGAAACAGCGCTGGACGGTCATGAAGTTGGCGATAAATTCGACGTTGCTGTAGGCGCAAACGACGCTTACGGTCAGTATGATGAAAACCTGGTGCAGCGCGTGCCGAAAGACGTCTTTATGGGCGTTGACGAACTGCAGGTTGGCATGCGTTTCCTGGCTGAAACTGACCAGGGGCCGGTACCGGTAGAAATTACCGAAGTGGAAGACGACCACGTTGTGGTTGACGGTAACCACATGCTGGCTGGCCAGAATCTGAAATTCAACGTAGAAGTTGTTGCTATCCGTGAAGCGACCGAAGAAGAGCTGGCCCACGGCCACGTTCATGGCGCACATGGCCACGACCACGATCATGACCACGGTCACGATGGTTGCTGCGGTGGTCACGGTCACGACCACGGTCACGAGCACGGCGGCGAAGGCTGCTGCGGCGGTGGCGGTAAAGGTAACGGCGGCGGTTGCGGTTGCCACTAATACCCTTCGTCTTTCAACCCACAGCGGTGTTGGCTGCGCTTTCGAATCCCGGTCACATAGTTATCTATGCTCCCAGGACTTCCTCAAGCTTGCCGCCTTGCTGTGATTTGAAATCCTTTGGGTATATGTGAGTAGATCCGATAAGCGTTAGCGCCTTCGGACACAAAAAAGCGGGGAAACCCCGCTTTTTTTACGTCTCAATAATGTGGTGGTGGTGTCTCTTCAGACTGCGACGCGATATGAGACGGCTGAGTGGCTTTGAGCTTTTCTGTCAGCAGACGCAGATGGTCGCGCAGTTTGGCCATTTCAAGTTCATGTGCGGTTACGGTTACGTTCAGCTCTTCAATGGTTATTTCCTGAAACGCCAGGCGACTCTCCAGCTCAGCCAGGCGAGTTTCCATCGTTGTATCCTGCATGATTCACCTCTTTTGTTTTTTTCCGGCAGATCGCGGACTGCGGCGAATTCTACTTAACTTTGCCTGTTTGCACAGCACTCATTCCTCTGCAACGAAACTAATTTAAACAAAAAGTGTCTGAAAAGTGGTGATAATAGGGCGTGCCTGTATGTTGATTTGTTCTACAACGCTTTATAGTACGTTTTTATGTTAGCTAACCCTGGGGTGAGATGCCCCGGCCCTGGAGAGATGGATGAAATCACTGTTTAAAGTAACGCTGCTGGCGACCACAATGGCCGTTGCACTGCATGCCCCGATCACCTTCGCTGCTGATGCTGCGAAACCAGCCGCTACCGCTGACAGCAAAGCAGCATTCAAAAATGACGACCAAAAAGCCGCTTATGCGTTGGGCGCGTCCCTGGGTCGTTACATGGAAAACTCCCTGAAAGAACAGGAAAAACTGGGCATCAAACTGGATAAAGATCAGTTGATCGCGGGTGTTCAGGATGCGTTTGCAGATAAGAGTAAACTGTCTGACCAGGAAATCGAACAAACTCTGCAGGCCTTTGAAGCGCGCGTGAAGACTTCCGCTCAGGCGAAAATGGAAAAAGATGCGGCTGACAACGAAGCCAAAGGTAAAGTGTACCGCGAGAAGTTTGCTAAAGAGAAAGGGGTTAAAACCTCTTCCACTGGCCTGGTCTACAAAGTAGAGAAAGAAGGTACCGGTGAAGCACCGAAAGACAGCGATACTGTGGTTGTGAACTACAAAGGTACGCTGATCGATGGTAAAGAGTTTGATAACTCTTATACCCGTGGCGAGCCGCTCTCTTTCCGTCTGGATGGTGTGATCCCTGGCTGGACTGAAGGCCTGAAAAATATCAAGAAAGGCGGTAAAATCCAGTTAGTTATCCCACCGGATCTGGCTTACGGCAAAACGGGCGTTCCGGGCATCCCTGCTAACTCCACGCTGGTTTTTGATGTTGAGCTGTTAGATATCAAACCGGCACCGAAAGCAGATGCGAAGCCAGATGCTGCGCCGGCTGATAAAGCTGCAGACAGCAGCAAAAAGTAAATGATTAGAAACCGCCGCCCATAGGGCGGCGGTTTTTTATTATCGGCAGGATATAATTAATACTGGAAAGCGCCTTGTGCGCTGTATTACTTTAGATGCCCCTATAATAGTGATGAGCCTGCCCTGACAACATAACGACAGGCTCCTGAAAAGGAGTGCTTTTTTTCATGTCCAGGTCGCTTTTAACCAACGAAACCAGTGAATTAGATTTGCTGGATCAACGTCCTTTCGATCAAACCGACTTCGATATCCTTAAATCCTATGAAGCGGTAGTGGACGGGTTGGCGATGCTCATTGGTTCCCATTGTGAAATCGTATTGCACTCTTTGCAGGATTTGAAATGCTCGGCCATTCGCATCGCTAACGGTGAACACACGGGTCGTAAAATTGGCTCGCCGATTACCGACCTTGCGTTGCGTATGCTGCATGATATGACGGGTGCGGATAGCAGCGTGTCGAAGTGTTATTTCACACGCGCGAAAAGCGGTGTCTTGATGAAGTCGGTGACGATTGCCATTCGCAACCGTGAGCATCGCGTGATTGGTCTGCTGTGCATCAACATGAACCTTGATGTCCCTTTCTCGCAGATAATGAATACCTTTATCCCACCGGAGACCCCGGAAGTGGGGTCAGCCGTAAACTTCGCGTCCTCAGTCGAAGATCTGGTGACGCAGACGCTGGAGTTCACCATTGAAGAAGTGAACGCCGATCGTAACGTCTCTAACAATGCCAAGAATCGTCAGATTGTCCTGAACCTGTATGAGAAAGGGATCTTCGATATTAAAGATGCGATCAATCAGGTCGCCGATCGCCTGAACATCTCCAAGCACACGGTCTACCTCTATATTCGCCAGTTCAAAAGCGGTGATTTCCAGGGGCAAGATAAGTAATGCGTTTTGCCATCATGGTAACCGGGCCCGCTTACGGCACACAGCAAGCGAGTAGCGCATTGCAATTTGCGCACGCGTTACTCAAAGAAGGACACGAATTGTGCAGCGTCTTCTTCTATCGTGAGGGCGTGTATAACGCGAATGTTCTGACATCGCCCGCCAGCGATGAATTTGATTTAGTACGAGCCTGGCAAAAGCTTAACCAACAGCATGGCGTGGCGCTGAATATCTGTGTTGCGGCAGCCTTGCGGCGTGGCGTCGTTGATGAGACTGAGGCAACACGGCTAGGGTTGTCTGGTGCTAATTTACAGTCAGGATTTACTCTCAGTGGTCTTGGATCGCTGGCTGAAGCATCCCTGACGTGCGATCGCGTGGTACAGTTTTAATGAAACGTGTTGCCTTTGTTTTTTCTACTGTGCCGCACGGCAGCGCATCCGGCCGCGAAGGGCTGGATGCTTTACTGGCGACATCTGCGTTAACGGAAGATCTCGGCGTGTTCTTTATCGGTGATGGTGTCTTCCAGATCCTTCAGGGGCAACAACCGGATGTCATTCTGGCGCGAGACTATGTTGCTACTTTCAAACTGTTAGGATTGTACGATATCGAACAATGCTGGCTTTGTGCGGCCTCATTGCGTGAGCGGGGCCTTGCAGAAGGGACTAATTTTGTGGTTGATGCGACGGCGCTTGAACCGGAAGATTTGCGTCGTGAGCTGGGCAACTATGACGTCATTTTGAGGTTTTAAGGCTCTCATGCTGCACATTTTACATCGCTCTGCGTGGCTAACCGACTTCTCCTCCCTCCTGCGTCTGATTGCTGAAGATGACGAGCTTTTACTGCTTCAGGATGGCGTCACTGCAGCAATAGAAGGCAGTCGTTTCCTTGAAAGTCTGCAAAATGCCTCCATTAAGGTCTATGTACTGGAAGAAGACATTAAAGCTCGCGGGTTGGGTGGTCAAATTTCAGACAGTGTCGTCAGGGTTAGCTATACTGACTTCGTCAGACTTACGGTGAAGCATCTCAGCCAGATGACCTGGTAATTGTGGGATCGTTGTATATTTCTTGACACCTTTTCGACACCGACCTAAAATTCTGCGTCCTCATATTGTATGAGGTCGTTTTATTACGTGTTTACGAAGCAAAAGCTAAAACCAGGAGCTATTTAATGGCAACAGTTAACCAGCTGGTACGCAAACCACGTGCACGCAAAGTTGCAAAAAGCAACGTGCCTGCGCTGGAAGCATGCCCGCAGAAACGTGGCGTATGTACTCGTGTATATACTACCACTCCTAAAAAACCGAACTCCGCACTGCGTAAAGTTTGCCGTGTTCGTCTGACTAACGGTTTTGAAGTGACTTCCTACATCGGTGGTGAAGGTCACAACCTGCAGGAGCACTCCGTGATCCTGATCCGTGGCGGTCGTGTAAAAGACCTCCCGGGTGTTCGTTACCACACCGTTCGTGGTGCGCTTGACTGCTCCGGCGTTAAAGACCGTAAGCAATCACGCTCCAAGTATGGCGTGAAACGTCCTAAGGCTTAATGGTTCTCCGTTAAGTAAGGCCAAACGTTTTATATTAATGTCAAACTAAACTCTTAGAGTTTTGGACAATCCTGAATTAACAACGGAGTATTTCCATGCCACGTCGTCGCGTCATTGGTCAGCGTAAAATTCTGCCGGATCCGAAGTTCGGATCAGAACTGCTGGCTAAATTTGTAAATATCCTGATGGTAGATGGTAAAAAATCTACTGCCGAAACTATCGTATACAGCGCGCTGGAGACCCTGGCTCAGCGTTCTGGTAAAAACGAACTGGAAGCTTTCGAAGTAGCTCTCGAAAACGTGCGCCCGACTGTCGAAGTTAAGTCTCGCCGCGTTGGTGGTTCTACTTATCAGGTACCAGTTGAAGTCCGTCCGGTCCGTCGTAATGCTCTGGCAATGCGTTGGATCGTTGAAGCTGCTCGTAAACGCGGTGATAAATCCATGGCTCTGCGCCTGGCGAACGAACTTTCTGATGCTGCAGAAAACAAAGGTACTGCAGTTAAGAAACGTGAAGACGTTCACCGTATGGCAGAAGCCAACAAGGCGTTCGCACACTACCGTTGGTAATCCCTTCGGAGTTTTAGTCACCAGGCGGGCGCTTCTAGTAAGCAGCCCGCTTTGGGCTACTTAAATTGAACGCCTAAAAGATAAACGAGGAATCAAATGGCTCGTACAACACCCATCGCGCGCTACCGTAACATCGGTATCAGTGCGCACATCGACGCCGGTAAAACCACTACTACCGAACGTATTCTGTTCTACACCGGTGTAAACCATAAAATCGGTGAAGTTCATGACGGCGCAGCCACCATGGACTGGATGGAGCAGGAGCAGGAACGTGGTATTACTATCACCTCCGCAGCGACTACTGCATTCTGGTCTGGTATGGCTAAGCAGTACGAACCGCATCGCGTAAACATCATCGACACCCCGGGGCACGTTGACTTCACTATCGAAGTAGAACGTTCCATGCGTGTGCTTGATGGTGCAGTAATGGTTTACTGCGCAGTTGGTGGTGTTCAGCCTCAGTCTGAAACCGTATGGCGTCAGGCAAACAAATATAAAGTTCCGCGCATTGCGTTCGTTAACAAAATGGACCGTATGGGTGCGAACTTCCTGAAAGTTGTTGGTCAGATCAAAACCCGTCTGGGCGCGAACCCTGTTCCGCTGCAGCTGGCAATTGGCGCTGAAGAAGCGTTCACCGGTGTTGTTGACCTGGTGAAAATGAAAGCCATCAACTGGAACGAAGAAGATGCAGGCGTAACCTTCACTTATGAAGATATCCCGGCTGACATGCAGGAACTGGCTGAAGAATGGCACCAGAACCTGATCGAGTCCGCTGCGGAAGCTTCAGAAGAGCTGATGGAGAAATACCTGGGTGGTGAAGAACTGACTGAAGAAGAGATCAAAAAAGCTCTGCGTCAGCGTGTTCTGAACAACGAAATCATCCTGGTAACCTGTGGTTCTGCGTTCAAGAACAAAGGTGTTCAGGCGATGCTGGATGCGGTAATTGATTACCTGCCATCCCCAGTCGACGTACCTGCGATCAACGGTATTCTGGACGACGGTAAAGATACTCCTGCTGAGCGTCATGCTAGCGATGACGAGCCGTTTGCTGCTCTGGCATTCAAAATCGCTACCGACCCGTTCGTGGGTAACCTGACCTTCTTCCGTGTGTACTCAGGTGTGGTTAACTCCGGTGACACCATCCTGAACTCCGTGAAAACTGCACGTGAGCGTTTTGGTCGTATCGTTCAGATGCACGCCAACAAACGTGAAGAGATCAAAGAAGTTCGCGCGGGCGATATCGCGGCTGCAATCGGTCTGAAAGACGTGACCACTGGTGACACTCTGTGTGACCCGGATCACCCGATCATTCTGGAACGTATGGAATTCCCTGAGCCGGTAATCTCCATCGCAGTTGAACCGAAAACCAAAGCTGACCAGGAAAAAATGGGTCTGGCTCTGGGCCGTCTGGCTAAAGAAGACCCGTCTTTCCGTGTATGGACTGACGAAGAATCTAACCAGACCATTATCGCTGGTATGGGTGAGCTGCACCTCGACATCATCGTTGACCGTATGAAACGTGAATTCAACGTTGAAGCGAACGTCGGTAAACCTCAGGTTGCTTACCGCGAAGCGATTCGTGCGAAAGTTACCGATATCGAAGGTAAACACGCTAAGCAGTCTGGTGGTCGCGGTCAGTACGGTCATGTTGTTATCGACATGTACCCGCTGGAGCCGGGTTCAAACCCGAAAGGCTACGAGTTCATCAACGACATTAAAGGTGGTGTAATTCCTGGCGAATACATCCCGGCCGTTGATAAAGGCATCCAGGAACAGCTGAAATCCGGCCCGCTGGCTGGTTACCCGGTTGTTGATCTGGGCGTGCGTCTGCACTTCGGTTCTTACCATGACGTTGACTCCTCTGAGCTGGCGTTTAAACTGGCCGCTTCTATCGCCTTCAAAGATGGCTTTAAGAAAGCGAAACCAGTTCTGCTTGAGCCTATCATGAAGGTTGAAGTAGAGACTCCGGAAGAGAATACCGGTGACGTTATCGGTGACTTGAGCCGCCGTCGTGGTATGCTTCGTGGTCAGGAATCCAACGTCACTGGCGTTGTTATCCACGCTGAAGTTCCGCTGTCTGAAATGTTCGGATATGCAACCCAACTGCGTTCTCTGACCAAAGGCCGTGCTTCTTACTCCATGGAGTTCCTGAAGTACGACGATGCGCCGAACAACGTTGCTCAGGCCGTTATTGAAGCCCGTGGTAAATAAGCCACAGGATTAAAACCTAAGTCCCGTGCTCTCTCCAAAGGGGAGAGCACTATAGTAAGGAATATAGCCGTGTCTAAAGAAAAATTTGAACGTACAAAACCGCACGTTAACGTCGGCACCATCGGCCACGTTGACCACGGTAAAACTACCCTGACCGCTGCAATCACCACCGTATTGGCTAAAACCTACGGCGGTGCTGCTCGTGCTTTCGACCAGATCGATAACGCTCCGGAAGAAAAAGCTCGTGGTATCACCATCAACACCTCTCACGTTGAATATGACACCCCGACTCGCCACTACGCGCACGTAGACTGCCCGGGCCACGCCGACTATGTTAAAAACATGATCACCGGTGCTGCGCAGATGGACGGCGCGATCCTGGTTGTTGCTGCGACTGACGGCCCGATGCCGCAGACCCGTGAGCACATCCTGCTGGGTCGTCAGGTAGGCGTTCCGTACATCATCGTGTTCCTGAACAAATGCGACATGGTTGATGACGAAGAGCTGCTGGAACTGGTAGAAATGGAAGTTCGTGAACTTCTGTCTCAGTACGATTTCCCGGGCGACGACACGCCGATCGTTCGTGGTTCTGCTCTGAAAGCGCTGGAAGGCGAAGCTGAGTGGGAAGCGAAAATCATCGAACTGGCTGGCTTCCTGGATTCTTACATCCCGGAACCAGAGCGTGCGATTGACAAGCCGTTCCTGCTGCCTATCGAAGACGTATTCTCCATCTCCGGTCGTGGTACCGTTGTTACCGGTCGTGTAGAACGCGGTATCATCAAAGTTGGTGAAGAAGTTGAAATCGTTGGTATCAAAGAGACTGCTAAGTCTACCTGTACCGGCGTTGAAATGTTCCGCAAACTGCTGGACGAAGGCCGTGCTGGTGAGAACGTTGGTGTTCTGCTGCGTGGTATCAAACGTGAAGAAATCGAACGTGGTCAGGTACTGGCTAAGCCGGGCTCTATCAAGCCGCACACCAAGTTCGAATCTGAAGTGTACATTCTGTCCAAAGACGAAGGCGGCCGTCATACTCCGTTCTTCAAAGGCTACCGTCCGCAGTTCTACTTCCGTACTACTGACGTGACGGGTACCATCGAACTGCCGGAAGGCGTAGAGATGGTAATGCCGGGCGACAACATCAAAATGGTTGTTACCCTGATCCACCCGATCGCGATGGACGACGGTCTGCGTTTCGCAATCCGTGAAGGCGGCCGTACCGTTGGCGCGGGCGTTGTTGCTAAAGTAATGAGCTAATTATTTATTAATTAGCTTTGAGCTTAAAAAGGGCGCTTAGGCGCCCTTTTTGCTACCTGTGATTTAACCGTTGTCATATTTGTTCGCATTTTTTGTTCATTCTTCCATCGCGTAAATAGTATTGTGCTATTGTAATCATAACTATTCTCATTTACACTTTGCGCAGAAATTGAACGGGAGCGATCATGTACGTTTGTTTGTGCAATGCAATAAGTGATAAAAAAATTCGTCAGGCTGTTCGCCAGTTTCATCCTCAGTCCTTTCAGCAATTACGCAAATTCATTCCTGTGGGAAATCAATGCGGTAAGTGCATTCGGGCTGCGCGTGAAGTCATGCAGGATGAGTTAACTCAAATGCCAGAATTTAAAGAGATCGCCTAAGTCACACTCTTTTTTTTGACATCCCTGTAGCCCCATCTACGCTCTAAGAGTGGAAGCGGAGGGACTATAAAATGAAAGGTGATGTTAAAATCATAAATTATCTCAATAAACTATTGGGAAATGAGCTTGTCGCAATCAACCAGTATTTTCTTCATGCCCGTATGTTTAAAAACTGGGGACTGACTCGCCTCAATGATGTTGAGTACCATGAATCAATCGATGAGATGAAACACGCTGATAAATATATTGAGCGTATTTTATTTTTAGAAGGTCTCCCAAACTTACAAGATCTAGGCAAGTTGGGGATTGGTGAAGATGTTGAAGAGATGCTGCAATCAGATCTTCGACTCGAACTTGATGGCGCGAAAGATTTACGCGAAGCCATTGCCTATGCCGATAGCGTTCATGACTATGTTAGCCGGGACATGATGATTGAGATCCTGACCGAAGAAGAAGGGCATATCGATTGGCTCGAAACGGAGTTGGATCTGATTGGAAAACTTGGATTGCAAAACTATCTGCAGTCGCAAATTAAGGTCAGCGACTAACCGTCCTGTATAAGATTTAGCCAGCCAACAATAAAACCCGCAGCCGCCAGATATGGCCCAAAAGGCAGCGGGTTTTTTAGTTTCTTTTTTCCGTGCGTTATAAATGCTACGCCTGTCATGCAGCAAGCCAGCCCGGCGGCAAGTAAGACCAACAGGGGTAATGAGTCCCATCGATGCCACGCGCCAAGTGCGGCGAGAAATTTAACGTCCCCATAACCTAATCCTTCCTGGTGCCATGCCACGCGGTATCCCCAATAGAATAGAGAAAATACACCATACCCTGCAATTGCACCCCAAAGCGCATCGGACAACTGTGTGGGGTTGCAACATTGATGAAAAAGAAGACCACTCCAGAGAAGCGGGCAGGTGAATTTGTCGGGCAATAGGCCAGTACGCAAATCCTGAACCCCAAGCAGCCCGGATAGAGAAAGATAAATCAGCAAAAAGGGAAGTTCAGTATTCATGTCTTAATCCGGTGCGATAAAGATGTAACTCTCAGGTAAGTAGCGCTAACTGTACAATGCCCGGATATCCATTTTGCTGACGTCTTTCCAGGGAATTTACGCCGCGTGAAAGTGCATACAATCAGAGTGGAACAGCACTCGCATCTGCGTAAGAGTGATTAATTTCTACACGGCACTTGCGTCAGGCTGATATTTACGTATAATGCGCTGGCTTGTCTTAATTGACGGCTGGTTCAATCAGGACCACTGATAGTCGATTTGACTATCTGACAATGTTCCCAATTGGGGAACTCTGTAAGAACGGTTACACTCTCCCATCAATCGTAATGGGTTTGAGGAGTAACTATTTCGTCTATAAAATAATTGGAGCTCTGGTCTCATGCAGAACCAAAGAATCCGTATCCGCCTGAAAGCGTTTGATCATCGTCTGATCGATCAATCAACCGCGGAAATCGTCGAGACTGCTAAGCGCACTGGTGCGCAAGTCCGTGGTCCGATCCCGCTGCCGACCCGCAAAGAGCGCTTTACCGTTCTGATCTCTCCGCACGTTAACAAAGATGCGCGTGATCAGTACGAAATTCGCACTCACAAGCGTCTGGTTGACATCGTTGAGCCAACTGAGAAAACCGTTGATGCTCTGATGCGTCTGGATCTGGCTGCCGGTGTAGACGTGCAGATCAGCCTGGGTTAATCAGGTCATCGAGCGATTGAGAGGTTGATACAATGATTGGTTTAGTCGGTAAAAAAGTGGGTATGACCCGCATCTTCACTGAAGATGGCGTATCTATCCCAGTAACCGTAATCGAAGTTGAAGCAAACCGCGTTACTCAGGTTAAAGACCTGGCTAACGATGGCTACCGCGCTATTCAGGTTACCACTGGTGCTAAAAAAGCTAACCGTGTAACCAAGCCGGAAGCTGGTCACTTTGCTAAAGCTGGCGTAGAAGCTGGCCGCGGCCTGTGGGAGTTCCGTCTGGCGGATGGTGAAGAATTCACCGTAGGTCAGAGCATTAGCGTTGAACTGTTTGCTGACGTTAAAAAAGTTGACGTAACCGGTACCTCTAAAGGTAAAGGTTTCGCTGGTACCGTTAAGCGCTGGAACTTCCGTACCCAGGACGCTACTCACGGTAACTCCTTGTCTCACCGCGTTCCGGGTTCTATCGGTCAGAACCAGACTCCGGGCAAAGTGTTCAAAGGCAAGAAAATGGCAGGTCAGCTGGGTAACGAACGTGTCACCGTTCAGAGCCTGGACGTAGTACGTGTTGACGCTGAGCGCAACCTGCTGCTGGTTAAAGGTGGTGTTCCGGGTGCGACCGGTTGCGACCTGATCGTTAAACCAGCTGTGAAGGCGTAAGGGGATAGCAATGGAATTAGTATTGAAAGACGCGCAGAGCGCGCTGACTGTTTCCGAAACTACCTTCGGTCGTGATTTCAACGAAGCGCTGGTTCACCAGGTTGTTGTTGCTTATGCAGCTGGTGCTCGTCAGGGTACTCGTGCTCAGAAGACTCGTGCTGAAGTAACTGGTTCAGGCAAAAAGCCGTGGCGCCAGAAAGGTACCGGCCGTGCGCGTTCAGGTTCTATCAAGAGCCCGATCTGGCGTTCAGGTGGCGTGACCTTCGCTGCTCGCCCGCAGGACCACAGTCAAAAAGTTAACAAAAAGATGTACCGCGGCGCGCTGAAAAGCATTCTGTCCGAACTGGTACGTCAGGATCGTCTGATCGTTGTCGAATCATTCTCTGTAGAAGCGCCTAAAACTAAGCTGCTGGCACAGAAACTGAAAGACATGGCTCTGGAAGATGTGCTGATCATCACCGGTGAGCTGGACGAGAACCTGTTCCTGGCTGCGCGCAACCTGCACAAGGTTGACGTACGCGATGCAACTGGTATCGACCCGGTTAGCCTGATCGCCTTCGACAAAGTCGTAATGACTGCTGATGCTGTTAAGCAAGTTGAGGAGATGCTGGCATGATTCGTGAAGAACGTCTGCTGAAGGTGCTGCGTGCACCGCACGTTTCTGAAAAAGCGTCTACTGCGATGGAAAAAACTAACACCATCGTTCTCAAAGTTGCTAAAGACGCGACCAAAGCAGAAATCAAAGCTGCTGTGCAGAAACTGTTTGAAGTCGAAGTCGAAGTCGTTAACACCCTGGTAGTTAAAGGGAAAGTTAAACGTCACGGACAGCGTATCGGTCGTCGTAGCGACTGGAAAAAAGCTTACGTCACCCTGAAGGAAGGCCAGAATCTGGACTTCGTCGGCGGCGCTGAGTAAGTCGGAGGAGTAATACAATGGCAGTTGTTAAATGTAAACCGACATCTCCGGGTCGTCGCCACGTCGTTAAAGTGGTCAACCCAGAGCTGCACAAGGGCAAACCTTTTGCTCCGCTGGTTGAAAAAAACAGCAAATCCGGTGGTCGTAACAACAATGGCCGTATCACCACTCGTCATATCGGTGGTGGTCACAAGCAGGCTTATCGTATTGTTGACTTCAAACGCAACAAAGACGGTATCCCGGCAGTTGTTGAACGTCTTGAGTACGATCCGAACCGTTCCGCGAACATCGCGCTGGTTCTGTACAAAGACGGTGAACGCCGTTACATCCTGGCCCCTAAAGGCCTGAAAGCTGGCGACCAGGTTCAATCTGGCGTTGATGCTGCAATCAAAGCAGGTAACACCCTGCCGATGCGCAATATCCCGGTTGGTTCTACCGTTCATAACGTAGAAATGAAACCAGGTAAAGGCGGTCAGCTGGCACGTTCCGCTGGTACTTACGTTCAGATCGTTGCTCGTGATGGTGCTTATGTCACCCTGCGTCTGCGTTCTGGTGAAATGCGTAAAGTCGAAGCAGACTGCCGTGCAACTCTGGGCGAAGTTGGCAATGCTGAGCATATGCTGCGCGTTCTGGGTAAAGCAGGTGCTGCACGCTGGCGTGGTGTTCGTCCTACCGTTCGCGGTACTGCGATGAACCCAGTCGACCACCCACATGGTGGTGGTGAAGGTCGTAACTTTGGTAAGCACCCGGTAACTCCGTGGGGCGTTCAGACCAAAGGTAAGAAGACCCGCAGCAACAAGCGTACTGATAAATTCATCGTACGTCGCCGTAGCAAATAATTTTAGAGGATAAGCCATGCCACGTTCTCTCAAGAAAGGTCCTTTTATTGACCTGCACTTGCTGAAGAAGGTAGAGAAAGCGGTGGAAAGCGGAGACAAGAAGCCCCTGCGCACTTGGTCCCGTCGTTCAACGATCTTTCCTAACATGATCGGTTTGACCATCGCTGTCCATAATGGTCGTCAGCACGTTCCGGTATTTGTTTCCGACGAAATGGTCGGTCACAAACTGGGTGAATTCGCACCGACTCGTACTTATCGCGGCCACGCTGCTGATAAAAAAGCGAAGAAGAAATAAGGTAGGAGGAAGAGATGGAAACTTTAGCTCAACATCGCCATGCTCGTTCTTCTGCTCAGAAGGTTCGCCTTGTTGCAGACCTGATTCGCGGTAAGAAAGTGTCGCAGGCCCTTGATATTCTGACCTACACCAATAAGAAAGCGGCTGTACTGGTTAAGAAAGTCCTGGAATCTGCCATTGCTAACGCTGAACACAACGATGGCGCTGACATTGACGATCTGAAAGTTACGAAAATTTTCGTAGACGAAGGCCCGAGCATGAAGCGCATTATGCCGCGTGCAAAAGGTCGTGCAGATCGCATCCTGAAGCGCACCAGCCACATTACTGTGGTTGTGTCCGATCGCTGAGACTCTGGAGACTAGCAATGGGTCAGAAAGTACATCCTAATGGTATTCGCCTGGGTATTGTAAAACCATGGAACTCAACCTGGTTTGCGAACACCAAAGAATTCGCTGACAACCTGGACAGCGATTTTAAAGTACGTCAGTACCTGACTAAGGAACTGGCGAAAGCGTCTGTATCTCGTATCGTTATCGAGCGTCCGGCTAAGAGCATCCGTGTGACCATTCACACTGCTCGCCCGGGTATCGTTATCGGTAAGAAAGGCGAAGACGTAGAAAAACTGCGCAAAGTCGTAGCGGATATTGCTGGCGTTCCTGCTCAGATCAATATCGCCGAAGTGCGTAAGCCTGAACTGGACGCAAAATTGGTTGCTGACAGCATCACTTCTCAGCTGGAACGTCGCGTTATGTTCCGTCGTGCTATGAAGCGTGCTGTACAGAACGCAATGCGTCTGGGCGCTAAAGGTATTAAAGTTGAAGTTAGCGGCCGTCTGGGCGGCGCGGAAATCGCTCGTACCGAATGGTACCGTGAAGGTCGCGTTCCGCTGCACACTCTGCGTGCTGACATCGACTACAACACCTCTGAAGCGCACACCACTTACGGTGTAATCGGCGTTAAAGTGTGGATCTTCAAAGGCGAGATCCTGGGTGGTATGGCTGCTGTTGAACAACCGGAAAAACCGGCTGCGCAACCTAAAAAGCAGCAGCGTAAAGGCCGTAAATAAGGAGCGTCGCTGATGTTACAACCAAAGCGTACAAAATTCCGTAAAATGCACAAAGGCCGTAACCGCGGTCTGGCGCAGGGTACGGATGTTAGCTTCGGCAGCTTCGGTCTGAAAGCTGTTGGCCGTGGTCGTCTGACTGCCCGTCAGATCGAAGCAGCACGTCGTGCTATGACCCGTGCAGTTAAGCGTCAAGGTAAGATCTGGATCCGTGTATTCCCGGACAAACCGATCACTGAAAAGCCGCTGGCAGTGCGTATGGGTAAAGGTAAAGGTAACGTGGAGTATTGGGTTGCCTTGATTCAGCCGGGTAAAGTCCTGTATGAAATGGACGGCGTACCGGAAGAGCTGGCCCGTGAAGCATTCAAGCTGGCAGCAGCGAAACTGCCGATTAAAACCACCTTTGTAACTAAGACGGTGATGTAATGAAAGCAAAAGAGCTGCGTGAGAAGAGTGTTGAAGAGCTGAACACCGAGCTGCTGAATCTGCTGCGTGAGCAGTTCAACCTGCGTATGCAGGCTGCAAGTGGCCAGCTGCAACAGTCTCACCTGTTGAAGCAAGTGCGTCGTGATGTCGCACGCGTTAAGACTTTACTGACTGAGAAGGCGGGTGCGTAATGACCGATAAAATCCGTACTCTGCAAGGTCGCGTTGTTAGCGATAAAATGGAGAAATCCATTGTTGTTGCTATCGAACGTTTTGTGAAACACCCGATCTACGGTAAATTCATTAAGCGTACGACCAAACTGCACGTACATGACGAGAACAACGAATGCGGTACTGGTGACGTGGTTGAAATCCGCGAATGCCGTCCGCTGTCCAAGACTAAGTCCTGGACGCTGGTTCGCGTTGTAGAGAAAGCTGTTCTGTAATACAGTAGGCATTCTCAACGAATAAACGGCTCAGCGATGAGCCGTTTATTTTTTCTACCCATATCGTTTAAGCGGTGTTATAATGCCGCGCCCCCGATATGGGGCTTTTTTAACGACCTGATTTTCGGGTCTCAGTAGTAGTTGACATTAGCGGAGCACTAAAATGATCCAAGAACAGACTATGCTGAACGTCGCCGACAACTCCGGTGCACGTCGCGTAATGTGTATCAAGGTTCTGGGTGGCTCGCACCGTCGCTACGCAGGCGTCGGCGACATCATCAAGATCACCATCAAAGAAGCAATTCCGCGTGGTAAGGTCAAAAAAGGTGATGTGCTGAAGGCGGTAGTGGTGCGCACCAAGAAGGGTGTTCGTCGCCCGGACGGTTCTGTCATTCGCTTCGATGGTAATGCATGCGTTATTTTAAACAATAACAGCGAGCAACCTATCGGTACGCGTATTTTTGGGCCGGTAACTCGTGAACTTCGTAACGAGAAGTTCATGAAAATTATCTCTCTGGCACCAGAAGTACTCTAAGGAGCGAATCATGGCAGCGAAGATCCGTCGTGATGACGAAGTTATCGTGTTAACCGGTAAAGATAAAGGTAAACGCGGTAAAGTAAAAAATGTCCTGTCTTCCGGCAAGGTCATTGTTGAAGGTATCAACCTGGTTAAGAAACATCAGAAGCCGGTTCCGGCCCTGAACCAACCAGGCGGCATTGTAGAGAAAGAAGCAGCTATTCAGATCTCTAACCTTGCTATCTTCAACGCGGCAACCGGCAAGGCTGACCGTGTAGGCTTTAGATTCGAAGACGGCAAAAAAGTCCGTTTCTTTAAATCTAATAGCGAAACTATCAAGTAATTTGGAGTAGTACGATGGCGAAACTGCATGATTACTACAAAGACGAAGTAGTCGCTAAACTCATGTCTGAGTTTAACTACAATTCTGTCATGCAAGTCCCTCGGGTCGAGAAGATCACCCTGAACATGGGTGTTGGTGAAGCGATCGCTGACAAGAAACTGCTGGATAACGCAGCAGCTGACCTGACAGCAATCTCCGGTCAAAAACCGCTGATCACCAAAGCACGCAAATCAGTTGCAGGCTTCAAAATCCGTCAGGGCTATCCGATCGGCTGTAAAGTAACTCTGCGTGGCGAACGCATGTGGGAGTTCTTTGAGCGCCTGATCACTATTGCTGTTCCACGTATCCGTGACTTCCGTGGCTTGTCCGCTAAGTCTTTCGACGGTCGTGGTAACTACAGCATGGGTGTCCGTGAGCAGATCATCTTCCCAGAAATCGACTACGATAAAGTCGACCGCGTGCGTGGTTTGGATATTACCATTACCACTACTGCGAAATCTGACGAAGAAGGCCGTGCTCTGCTGGCTGCCTTTGACTTCCCGTTCCGCAAGTAAGGTAGGGTTACTGAATGGCTAAGCAATCAATGAAAGCACGCGAAGTAAAGCGCGTAGCTTTAGCTGATAAGTACTTCGCAAAACGCGCTGAACTGAAAGCTATTATCTCTGATGTGAACGCGACCGACGAAGATCGTTGGAACGCAGTTCTCAAGCTGCAGTCTCTGCCGCGTGATTCCAGCCCGTCCCGTCAGCGTAACCGCTGCCGTCAAACAGGTCGTCCGCATGGCTATGTGGGCAAGTTCGGGTTGAGCCGTATCAAACTGCGTGAAGCCGCCATGCGCGGTGAAGTACCAGGCTTGAAAAAGGCTAGCTGGTAATTACCAATTGAATCACGGGAGTAAAGACAGATGAGCATGCAAGATCCGATCGCGGATATGCTGACCCGTATCCGTAACGGTCAGGCCGCGAATAAAGCTGCGGTCACCATGCCTTCCTCCAAGCTGAAAGTGGCAATTGCCAACGTGCTGAAGGAAGAAGGTTTTATTGAAGATTTTAAAGTTGAAGGCGACACCAAGCCGGAACTGGAACTTACTCTCAAGTATTTCCAGGGTAAAGCTGTTGTAGAAAGCATTCAGCGTGTCAGTCGCCCAGGTCTGCGCATTTATAAGCGTAAAGACGAGCTGCCGAAAGTTATGGCTGGCATGGGTATCGCAGTTGTTTCTACCTCTAAAGGTGTTATGACTGATCGTGCAGCGCGCCAGGCTGGTCTTGGTGGCGAAATTATCTGCTACGTAGCCTAATCGGAGGAAAAAATGTCTCGTGTTGCTAAAGCACCGGTCGTTATTCCTGCCGGCGTTGATGTAAAAATCAACGGTCAGGTTATTACGATCAAAGGTAAAAACGGCGAGCTGACTCGTACTCTCAACGATGCTGTTGCAGTAAATCATGCAGATAATGCACTGACCTTCGGTCCGCGTGATGGTTACGCTGATGGATGGGCTCAGGCTGGTACCGCGCGTGCCCTGCTGAATGCAATGGTTGTCGGTGTTACCGAAGGCTTCACTAAGAAGCTGCAGCTGGTTGGTGTAGGTTATCGTGCAGCGGTCAAAGGGAATGTAGTAAACCTTGCTTTAGGTTTCTCTCATCCAGTTGATCATCAGCTGCCGGCAGGTATCACTGCAGAATGTCCGACTCAGACTGAAATCGTGCTGAAAGGCGCTGATAAACAGCTGATCGGTCAGGTTGCAGCAGATCTGCGCGCCTACCGTCGTCCTGAGCCTTACAAAGGCAAGGGTGTTCGTTACGCCGACGAAGTCGTGCGTACCAAAGAGGCTAAGAAGAAGTAAGGTAACACTATGGATAAGAAATCTGCTCGTATCCGTCGTGCGACCCGCGCACGCCGCAAGCTCAAAGAGCTGGGCGCAACTCGCCTGGTGGTACATCGTACCCCGCGTCATATTTACGCACAGGTAATTGCACCGAACGGTTCTGAAGTTCTGGTAGCTGCTTCTACTGTAGAAAAAGCTATCGCTGAACAACTGAAGTACACCGGTAACAAAGACGCTGCAGCAGCTGTGGGTAAAGCTGTCGCCGAACGCGCTCTGGAAAAAGGCATCAAAGATGTGTCCTTTGACCGTTCCGGGTTCCAATATCATGGTCGTGTCCAGGCACTGGCAGATGCTGCCCGTGAAGCTGGCCTTCAGTTCTAAGGTAGAGGTGTAAGATGGCTCACATCGAAAAACAAGCTGGCGAACTGCAGGAAAAGCTGATCGCGGTAAACCGCGTATCTAAAACCGTTAAAGGTGGTCGTATTTTCTCCTTCACAGCTCTGACTGTAGTTGGCGATGGTAACGGTCGCGTTGGTTTTGGTTACGGTAAAGCGCGTGAAGTTCCAGCAGCGATCCAGAAAGCGATGGAAAAAGCCCGTCGCAATATGATTAACGTCGCGCTGAACCACGGCACCCTGCAGCACCCGGTTAAGGGTACTCATACGGGTTCTCGTGTATTCATGCAGCCGGCTTCCGAAGGTACCGGTATCATCGCCGGTGGTGCAATGCGCGCCGTTCTGGAAGTCGCTGGAGTTCGTAACGTTCTGGCTAAAGCGTATGGTTCCACCAACCCGATTAACGTGGTTCGTGCAACTATCGATGGTCTGGAAAATATGAAATCTCCGGAAATGGTCGCTGCCAAGCGTGGTAAATCCGTTGAAGAAATTCTGGGGAAATAAACCATGGCAAAGACTATTAAAATTACTCAAACCCGCAGTGCAATCGGTCGTCTGCCGAAACACAAGGCAACGCTGCTTGGCCTGGGTCTGCGTCGTATTGGTCACACCGTAGAGCGCGAGGATACTCCTGCTGTTCGTGGTATGGTCAACGCGGTTTCCTTCATGGTTAAAGTTGAGGAGTA
Organism: Citrobacter sp. U14242; assembly: GCF_046555775.1. NCBI lineage: Bacteria > Pseudomonadati > Pseudomonadota > Gammaproteobacteria > Enterobacterales > Enterobacteriaceae > Citrobacter > Citrobacter sp. U14242. The sequence continues at coordinate 15,601 of NZ_JBKGLW010000002.1, read as the reverse complement.
AGAGATGCGTTTAAATACTCTGTCTCCGGCCGAAGGCTCCAAAAAGGCGGGTAAACGCCTGGGTCGTGGTATCGGTTCTGGCCTCGGTAAAACCGGTGGTCGTGGTCACAAAGGTCAGAAGTCTCGTTCTGGCGGTGGCGTACGTCGCGGTTTCGAGGGTGGTCAGATGCCTCTGTACCGTCGTCTGCCGAAATTCGGCTTCACTTCACGTAAAGCAGCGATTACAGCCGAAGTTCGTCTGTCTGACCTGGCTAAAGTTGAAGGCGGTGTTGTAGACCTGAACACGCTGAAAGCGGCTAACATTATCGGTATCCAGATCGAGTTCGCGAAAGTGATCCTGGCTGGTGAAGTAACGACTCCGGTAACTGTTCGTGGCCTGCGTGTTACTAAAGGCGCTCGTGCTGCTATCGAAGCTGCTGGCGGTAAAATCGAGGAATAAGTAGCAGATGGCTAAACAACCGGGATTAGATTTTCAAAGTGCCAAAGGTGGCTTAGGCGAGCTGAAACGCAGACTGCTGTTTGTAATCGGCGCGCTGATTGTGTTCCGTATTGGCTCTTTCATTCCGATCCCTGGTATTGATGCCGCTGTACTTGCCAAACTGCTTGAGCAACAGCGAGGCACCATCATTGAAATGTTTAACATGTTCTCTGGTGGTGCTCTCAGCCGTGCTTCTATCTTTGCTCTGGGGATCATGCCGTATATTTCGGCGTCGATCATTATCCAGCTGCTGACGGTGGTTCATCCCACGTTGGCAGAAATTAAGAAAGAAGGGGAGTCTGGTCGTCGTAAGATCAGCCAGTACACCCGCTACGGTACTCTGGTGCTGGCAATATTCCAGTCGATCGGTATTGCTACCGGTCTCCCGAATATGCCTGGTATGCAGGGCCTGGTGATGAATCCAGGCTTTGCATTCTATTTCACCGCTGTTGTAAGTCTGGTTACAGGGACTATGTTCCTGATGTGGTTGGGTGAACAGATTACTGAACGTGGTATCGGCAACGGTATCTCAATCATTATCTTCGCCGGTATTGTCGCGGGACTCCCGCCAGCCATTGCCCATACTATCGAGCAAGCGCGTCAAGGCGACCTGCACTTCCTCGTGTTGCTGTTGGTTGCAGTATTAGTATTTGCAGTGACGTTCTTTGTTGTATTTGTTGAGCGTGGTCAACGCCGTATTGTGGTAAACTACGCGAAACGTCAGCAAGGTCGTCGTGTCTATGCTGCACAGAGCACACATTTACCGCTGAAAGTGAATATGGCGGGGGTAATCCCGGCAATCTTCGCTTCCAGTATTATTCTGTTCCCGGCAACCATCGCGTCATGGTTCGGGGGCGGGACTGGTTGGAACTGGCTGACAACAATTTCGCTGTATTTGCAGCCTGGGCAACCGCTTTATGTGTTACTCTATGCGTCTGCAATCATCTTCTTCTGTTTCTTCTACACGGCGTTGGTTTTCAACCCGCGTGAAACAGCAGATAACCTGAAGAAGTCCGGTGCATTTGTACCAGGAATTCGTCCGGGAGAGCAAACGGCGAAGTATATCGATAAAGTAATGACCCGCCTGACTTTGGTTGGTGCGCTCTACATTACCTTTATCTGCCTGATCCCGGAGTTCATGCGTGATGCAATGAAAGTACCGTTCTACTTCGGTGGGACCTCACTGCTTATCGTTGTTGTCGTGATTATGGACTTTATGGCTCAAGTGCAAACTCTGATGATGTCCAGTCAGTACGAGTCTGCATTGAAGAAGGCGAATCTGAAAGGCTACGGCCGTTAACAGTCGCCCGAGAAGTTACGGAGAGTAAAAATGAAAGTTCGTGCTTCCGTCAAGAAATTATGCCGTAACTGCAAAATCGTTAAGCGTGATGGTGTCATCCGTGTGATTTGCAGTGCCGAGCCGAAGCATAAACAGCGCCAAGGCTGATTTATTCGCATATTTTTCTTGCAAAGTTGGGTTGAGCTGGCTAGATTAGCCAGCCAATCTTTTGTATGTCTGTGCGTTTCCATTTGAGTATCCTGAAAACGGGCTTTTCAGCATGGTGCGTACATATTAAATAGTAGGAGTGCATAGTGGCCCGTATAGCAGGCATTAACATTCCTGATCAGAAACATGCTGTGATCGCATTAACTTCGATCTACGGCGTCGGCAAGACCCGTTCTAAAGCCATTCTGGCTGCAGCGGGTATCGCTGAAGATGTTAAGATCAGTGAGCTGTCTGAAGAACAAATCGACACGCTGCGTGACGAAGTTGCCAAATTTGTCGTTGAAGGTGATCTGCGCCGTGAAGTTAGCATGAGCATCAAGCGCCTTATGGACCTTGGTTGCTATCGCGGTTTGCGTCATCGTCGTGGTCTCCCGGTTCGCGGTCAGCGTACCAAGACCAACGCACGTACCCGTAAGGGTCCGCGCAAACCGATCAAGAAATAATCGGGGTGATTGAATAATGGCAAAGGCACCAATTCGTGCACGTAAACGTGTAAGAAAACAAGTCTCTGACGGCGTGGCTCATATCCATGCTTCTTTTAACAACACCATCGTTACCATTACTGATCGTCAGGGTAACGCACTGGGTTGGGCAACAGCCGGTGGTTCCGGTTTCCGTGGTTCTCGCAAATCCACTCCGTTTGCAGCTCAGGTTGCAGCAGAGCGTTGCGCTGACGCCGTAAAAGAATACGGTATCAAGAATCTGGAAGTTATGGTCAAAGGACCGGGTCCAGGTCGCGAATCTACTGTTCGTGCTCTGAACGCCGCTGGTTTCCGCATCACTAATATTACTGATGTGACTCCGATCCCTCATAACGGTTGTCGTCCGCCGAAAAAACGTCGCGTATAACGCTGTCGTTTCTAGGATTGTTGGAGAAAGAAAATGGCAAGATATTTGGGTCCTAAGCTCAAGCTGAGCCGTCGTGAGGGCACTGACTTATTCCTTAAGTCTGGCGTTCGCGCGATCGATACCAAGTGTAAAATTGAACAAGCTCCTGGCCAGCACGGTGCGCGTAAACCGCGTCTGTCTGACTATGGTGTGCAGTTGCGTGAAAAGCAAAAAGTTCGCCGTATCTACGGTGTGCTGGAGCGTCAGTTCCGTAACTACTACAAAGAAGCAGCACGTCTGAAAGGCAACACCGGTGAAAACCTGTTGGGTCTGCTGGAAGGTCGTCTGGACAACGTTGTATACCGTATGGGCTTCGGTGCCACTCGTGCAGAAGCACGTCAGCTGGTCAGCCATAAAGCAATTATGGTAAACGGTCGTGTTGTTAACATCGCTTCTTATCAGGTTAGTCCGAATGACGTTGTTAGCATTCGTGAGAAAGCGAAGAAGCAGTCTCGCGTGAAAGCCGCTCTGGAGCTGGCTGAGCAGCGTGAAAAGCCAACCTGGCTGGAAGTTGATGCTGGCAAGATGGAAGGTACGTTCAAGCGTAAGCCGGAGCGTTCTGATCTGTCTGCGGACATTAACGAACACCTGATCGTCGAGCTTTACTCCAAGTAAAGCTTAGTACCAAAGAGAGGACACAATGCAGGGTTCTGTGACAGAGTTTCTAAAACCGCGCCTGGTAGATATCGAGCAAGTGAGTTCGACGCACGCCAAGGTGACCCTTGAGCCTTTAGAGCGTGGCTTTGGCCATACTTTGGGTAACGCACTGCGCCGTATTCTGCTCTCATCGATGCCGGGTTGCGCGGTGACCGAGGTTGAGATTGATGGTGTACTACATGAGTACAGCACCAAAGAAGGCGTTCAGGAAGATATCCTGGAAATCCTGCTCAACCTGAAAGGGCTGGCGGTGAGAGTTCAGGGTAAAGATGACGTTATTCTTACCTTGAATAAATCTGGCATTGGCCCTGTGACTGCAGCCGACATTACCCATGATGGGGATGTCGAAATCGTCAAGCCACAGCACGTGATCTGCCACCTGACCGATGAGAATGCATCTATTAGCATGCGTATCAAAGTTCAGCGCGGTCGTGGTTATGTGCCGGCTTCTACCCGAATTCATTCGGAAGAAGATGAGCGCCCAATCGGCCGTCTGCTGGTCGACGCATGCTACAGCCCTGTAGAGCGTATTGCCTACAATGTTGAAGCAGCGCGTGTAGAACAGCGTACCGACCTGGATAAGCTGGTCATCGAAATGGAAACCAACGGCACAATCGATCCTGAAGAGGCGATTCGTCGTGCGGCAACCATTCTGGCTGAACAACTGGAAGCTTTCGTTGATTTACGTGATGTACGTCAGCCGGAAGTGAAAGAAGAAAAACCAGAATTCGATCCGATCCTGCTGCGCCCTGTTGACGATCTGGAATTGACTGTCCGCTCTGCTAACTGCCTCAAAGCAGAAGCTATCCACTATATCGGTGATCTGGTACAGCGTACTGAGGTTGAGCTTCTTAAGACGCCTAACCTTGGTAAAAAATCTCTTACCGAGATTAAAGACGTGCTGGCTTCCCGTGGACTGTCTCTGGGCATGCGCCTGGAAAACTGGCCACCGGCAAGCATCGCTGACGAGTAACCGGATCACAGGTTAAGGTTTTACTGAGAAGGATAAGGTCATGCGCCATCGTAAGAGTGGTCGTCAACTGAACCGCAACAGCAGCCATCGCCAGGCTATGTTCCGCAATATGGCAGGTTCACTGGTTCGTCATGAAATCATCAAGACGACTCTGCCGAAAGCGAAAGAGCTGCGTCGCGTAGTTGAGCCGCTGATTACTCTTGCCAAGACTGATAGCGTAGCTAATCGTCGTCTGGCATTCGCCCGCACTCGTGATAACGAGATCGTGGCAAAACTGTTTAACGAGCTGGGCCCGCGTTTCGCGAGCCGCGCCGGTGGTTACACTCGCATTCTGAAGTGTGGCTTCCGTGCAGGTGACAACGCGCCGATGGCATACATCGAGCTGGTTGATCGCTCTGAATCGAAAGCAGAAGCTGCTGCAGAGTAATCTGTAGTAACGTAAAAAAACCCGCCTCGGCGGGTTTTTTTATATCCGCAAGATCCCTACTTATCTACAATATCTGTATTCTTTTTGTTCATCCTCTGGGGTGTTGTATGTGGTTACTGGACCAGTGGGCAGAGCGCCATATCATTGATGCACAATCTAAAGGCGAGTTCGATGATTTACCGGGTACAGGCGAGCCGCTTACTCTCGACGATGATTCTCATGTCCCACCGGAGCTTCGGGCCGGGTACCGTTTATTAAAAAATTCTGGGTGCCTTCCTCCTGAGCTCGAACAACGCAGAGAGGCGATACAGTTGCTTGATATACTCGCAGGTATTCGCCAGGACGATCCTCGTTATCAGGATGTGAGTCGGCGCCTGTCGCTACTTGAACTCAAACTTCGGCAGGCTGGACTCAGCACTGAGTTTCTGCGTGGTGAATACGCGGATAAACTATTGCATAAAATTAATGTTGAATAACGGAGGAAGTATGTACCGGATTGGTGAATTAGCAAAACTGGCCGACGTGACACCTGATACTATCCGCTACTATGAAAAGCAGCAGATGATGGAGCATGAAGTACGTACTGAAGGCGGATTTCGACTCTATACAGAAAGTGATCTGCAACGCCTTAAGTTTATTCGTTATGCGCGACAGCTAGGTTTTACGTTGGAGTCTATTCGTGAATTACTTTCGATCCGTGTCGATCCGGAGCACCATACCTGTCAGGAATCAAAAGGGATCGTTCAGGATAGATTGCAGGAAGTCGAAGCCCGTATAGCCGAACTTCAAACGATGCAACGATCGTTGCAGCGATTGAATGATGCATGTTGCGGAAAGGCACACAGCAGCGTCTATTGTTCTATTCTGGAGGCACTTGAACAAGGTGCCAGTGGCACGATAGCAGGCTGTTGATTTATTGAATGGGCGGGTCTACACTCGCGGCGTAAATTGTTACCACAAGCTGGAGATATTATGAGCCGTTATCAGCATACTAAGGGGCAGATAAAGGACAACGCCATTGAGGCGCTTCTGCATGATCCACTTTTCAGGCAGCGTGTTGAGAAGAATAAAAAAGGGAAAGGTAGTTATCTGCGTAAAGGTAAGCATGGCAATCGGGGTAACTGGGAGGCCAGTGGCAAGAAAGTGAATCACTTTTTTACCACTGGCCTTCTTGTTTTAGTGAGCGTTTAGGAACGATTATTCTGTTCTTTCAGCAGGTCACGAATTTCACTTAACAATACTTCCTCTTTAGAGGGAGCTGGCGGTGCTGCAGGTTCTTCCTCTTTTTTACGATTCAGTTTGTTGATCAGTTTGATCGCCATAAAGATTGCAAACGCCACAATAATGAAATCAAAGACGTTCTGAATAAATACACCGTAATGCATAACGACAGCCGGGATATCTCCCTGCGCATCGCGTAATGTCAAAGCAAACTGTTTAAAATCGATCCCACCAATTAACAACCCCAGTGGCGGCATGATGATATCGGCAACCAGCGATGAAACAATCTTACCGAATGCCGCACCAATAATGACACCTACTGCCAAATCGACAACATTCCCGCGCATCGCGAATTCGCGAAATTCTTTAATAATGCTCATTTTATTCTCCCTATGCAGCTGACGTTTATAAGTTTAACAAATGTTAAGACATTTTCCATTTATGTATTGCTGAAAGGAAAATTTATTAGACCATGAAAAATAAAGGGAAATAAAATGGGCGCTATATAAGCGCCCAGATATTTACAGGAAGAAGGGGCTTGGCTGGAATAGTCGTTCGACGTCAGTAATAAACTTTTTGTCTGTCAGGAACATGATAACGTGATCACCCTGCTCAATACGAAGGTTGTCATTGGCTATCATCACGTCGTTACCTCGCACTACCGCACCAATAATGGTACCGGGTGGAAGTTTAATTTCGTCTATTGCGCGACCGACAACTCGTGATGTCGTTTCATCCCCGTGCGCGACAGCTTCAATCGCTTCCGCAACACCGCGTCGCAGCGAAGAAACGCCGACAATATCAGCTTTGCGCACATGGCTCAGTAGTGCAGATATGGTGGCCTGTTGCGGTGAAATTGCAATATCAATCACGCTACCCTGGACCAGATCAACATATGCCCTACGCTGGATCAGCACCATGACTTTCTTGGCGCCCATGCGTTTGGCGAGCATGGCCGACATAATGTTAGCTTCATCGTCGTTGGTTACCGCGATAAACAGATCAACTTGATCAATATGTTCTTCAGCTAGCAGCTCTTGATCCGAGGCATCGCCGAAAAAGACGATCGTATTTTGCAATTTCTCTGCAAGCTCGGATGCCCGTTGCTGATTGCGCTCGATCAGTTTGACGCTGTAATCTTTTTCCAGACGTCGGGCCAGACCAGCACCGATATTACCGCCACCCACTAACATAATACGCTTGTAGGGTTTTTCCAGACGCTGAAGTTCACTCATTACAGCACGAATGTGCTGTGAAGCTGCAATAAAGAATACTTCATCACCCGCTTCAACAATGGTGGAACCCTGCGGACGGATTGGCCTGTCATGACGGAATATCGCCGCAACGCGGGTATCGATGTGTGGCATATGCTCGCGCATTGTCGACAGTGCATTGCCGATCAATGGTCCGCCGTAATAGGCTTTGACCACTGCCAGACTGACTTTACCTTCGGCAAAATTTACCACCTGCAACGCGCCTGGGTACTCAATCAGTCGATAAATGCTATCGATAACCAGCTGTTCTGGCGCAATCAGGTGATCGATAGGCACTGCGTCAGACTGGAACAGTTTATCTGCATCGCGGACATAATCCGGCGAGCGAATTCGGGCGATACGATTGGGGGTATTAAAGAGTGAGTACGCTACCTGGCAGGCAACCATATTGGTTTCATCTGAGCTGGTCACTGCAACCAGCATATCGGCGTCGTCAGCTCCGGCTTCACGCAGTACACGGGGATGAGAACCATGACCTTGCACAACACGGAGATCAAACTTGTCCTGCAGGCTGCGCAGACGCTCACCATTGGTATCGACTACCGTGATATCGTTGTTCTCTCCGACCAGGTTCTCAGCCAACGTACCGCCAACTTGCCCTGCGCCCAGAATGATAATTTTCATCAGTTGCGACCCGTTATTTCATCACTTCTTGATTAGCTTAGCGTAAAAGAAACCGTCACCTTCTTCTGCACCCGGTAAATTCTGACACCCTGGCTGTTCCGGCGTACCCGTTTCACTTAATTGAGCGTCTGGCGTACGTGCCAGGAAGGCAGAGATTTGCTGTTGGTTCTCTTCAGGCAAAATAGAACAGGTTGCATAAACCAGCGTGCCACCCGGTTTCAGATGTGCCCAGGTCGCATTAAGTATTTCTGCCTGTAGTTGGGCGAGTTCAGCAATATCCCGATCGCGACGCAACCACTTTATATCTGGATGGCGACGGATGACCCCAGTGGCAGAGCACGGTGCATCTAACAAAATGCGATCAAACTGCTGTTCGCCGCACCACTGTTCGGGGTAACGACCATCGCCCTGTTTAACGGTTGCCTTCATACCAAGGCGTTTCAGGTTGTCATAGACACGTGACAGCCGTTTTTCATCGACATCGACAGCCATCACATTAGCTTGCGGGGCAACTTCCAGAATGTGAGTGGTTTTACCGCCCGGCGCACAGCACAGGTCGAGGATCTGTTCGCCGTCTTTCGGTAACAGATAGGTCACGCATCCTTGAGCAGAAGCATCCTGGACGGTCACCCAGCCTTCGTCAAAACCTGGGAGGGCGTGCACAGGAGCCGGCGTTTCCAGACGCACCGCATCCGGGTACTCCGGATGCGGGAAGCCGGTTAATCCCGCTTCGGTAAGTAGATCCAGCCAGGCGTCGCGCGTATGGTGGTTACGATTGACACGTAGCCACATCGGCGGTCGCTGGTTATTGGCTGCAAGAATCGTTTCCCACTGCTGTGGATAGGCATTTTTGATACGCTTAACCAGCCATGAAGGGTGTAAAAAACGCAGTTCGTTTTGTGCAAATTCGGTGACCAGTTCTTCCTGGCGGCGCTGAAACTGGCGTAATACACCGTTAATTAACCCTTTTAGCTGAGGTCGCCTGATAACGACTGCACCTTCGACGGTTTCAGCCAGCGCAGCATGTGGCGGAATACGAGTATGCAAAAGCTGGTAGAAGCCAACCATAATCAGATAGTGGACCGTGCGCTGTTTGCCCGTCATCGGACGTTCCATCAACTGTTGAATCATCCACTCCAGTTGGGAGAGCGTTCGCAAGACGCCGAAGCAAAGCTCCTGCAACAGCGCCTTATCTTTGTCGGCTACTTTTTGCTGCATGGCGGGCAGTACGTTACTCAACGATTGGCCCTTTTCGACAACCTGTTCGACAGCCTGGGCCGCCATACTGCGTAAATTAAGATGTTTTTTCATAAGCGCAAAAATAAAAATGCCCGGAGGCTCCGGGCTTTAAAAGAGATGAACCGTCAGATCAGACGATTCCCAGGCACAAACCACTCCCGACGCGAATTGAGCAGATCCTGTGCGCTCATCGCTTTCTTGCCGGCAGGCTGTAAAGCGATGAGATTCAGGATGCCGTCGCCTGTTGCGACCTGGATGCCCTGCTTTGTCGCCTCGAGGATGGTGCCTGGTGCAGCCTGTGTGTCCGTAGCAATAACAGAAGCTTTCCAGACTTTCACTGGCTGACCTTCTATTTCAAGCCAGCTCATTGGCCACGGGTTAAAGGCGCGGATACAGCGTTCCAGCTGAGCGGCCGAAAGTGACCAGTCGATACGGGCCTCTTCTTTGCTGAGTTTTTCTGCATGCGTAACCAGAGATTCATCCTGAACGACTGGTTTTAGTGTGCCAGCAGCAAGCTGTTTTAGCGTTTCAATCAGCCCCTGAGGCCCTAAATTTGCCAGCTTGTCGTATAACGAACCGCTGGTATCTTCTGCCGTAATTGGGCAGGACAGCTTATGCAGCATATCGCCAGTGTCCAGACCGACATCCATCTGCATGATGGTTACACCGGTTTCGGTGTCGCCTGCCCACAATGAACGCTGGATCGGCGCGGCCCCACGCCAGCGTGGAAGCAGAGAACCGTGAACGTTGATACAACCCAGACGCGGCATGTCCAGTACGGCTTTTGGCAGAATCAGGCCATATGCCACCACCACCATTACATCTGCGTGCAGATCAGAAACCAGTTGTTGGTTTTCCTGGGGACGAAGAGATACAGGTTGGAATACGGGTATCCCTTTTTCTTCCGCCAGCACTTTCACCGGGCTGGGCATTAGCTTTTTACCACGCCCCGCAGGGCGGTCCGGTTGGGTAAACACGCCAACGACGTTATGTCCAGAAGACAACAGCGCGTCGAGATGACGCGCTGCAAAGTCAGGTGTACCCGCAAAAATAATACGTAGTGAGTCTGACACGTTGATTCTTGTCCTTAAGCTCGGGCGTTCAGGCGGTCGAGTTTTTCAACTTTCTGACGAATACGTTGTTGCTTCAACGGAGACAGATAATCGATAAACAGTTTACCGACCAGGTGATCCATTTCATGTTGGATGCAGATAGCCAACAGGCCATCGGCCTCCAGTTCAAAAGGTTTGCCGTCGCGATCAAGCGCACGAATTTTTACTTTTTCAGCGCGCGGTACTAATGCACGTTGTTCAGGAATAGACAGGCAACCTTCTTCAATGCCCGTTTCGCCGTCTTTCTCCAGCAGCTCTGGGTTAATTAATACCAGACGCTCGTCACGGTTTTCAGAGACATCAATAACAATGATGCGCTGATGAATATCGACCTGTGTTGCGGCCAGACCAATACCTTCTTCGGCGTACATCGTTTCGAACATATCATCAACGATACGCTGAATTTCTGCATTCACTTCTTCAACCGGTTTTGCGACTTTGCGAAGACGCTCGTCCGGAATATGTAACACTTGCAAAACTGACATAGTTATCCAGAGTTGTGTTCAGGAGTTGGAAAGATTATTACCTCTATTCTAGACAAAACCCCCTCCGATTGACAGCATCAGTGACCAATCGCAAAGATTGCCAGGACGGCTTGTGGCAGGGGGAACAGGGATGACCCATATTGAGATTTGGTTACGTTTAGCACAAGTGAATGAACTGTATGGTGATGAGATGGTGCGCATTGCGCACTGGCTTATTGCTCAACCGAGTATTAACAATACGATACTTCGGCATGCAGGGCTCACTCCTCGCCAGGTCGAACGTTTTCAGGCCTTTTCTGAGCAGTCACTGGAAAAAACGCTGCGTTGGCTTGAGTTACCCCATCATCATCTGGTTTTTGCCGACAGTAAGTATTTTCCGCCGCAGCTGCGTGCTATTGAGGATTACCCTGGCGTACTTTTCATTGCTGGTCGCCCTGAGTGTCTTCACTCATTTCAAGTTGCTGTTGTCGGCAGTCGGCAGCACTCCTGGTATGGCGAACGATGGGCGCGGTTGTTCTGTGAAAAGCTTGCAGCATGTGGTGTGACGATCACTAGCGGACTGGCTAAAGGGATTGATGGTGTGGCGCATACTGCAGCGATAAACACACACGGGGCCAGTATTGCGGTACTGGGAAATGGTCTGAAAACTATATATCCGCGACAACATGTTCGTCTTGCTGAAAATTTGATAGAGGCCGGAGGCGCGCTGGTGTCTGAATTTCCTTTGGATATGCTCCCTTTACCGCGTCATTTTCCCCGACGAAATCGCATTATTAGTGGTCTAAGTAAGGGAGTACTGGTTGTTGAAGCGGCACAGCGTAGCGGTTCATTAGTCACTGCACGCTGTGCACTGGAACAGGGACGGGATGTTTTTGCTTTGCCTGGACCGATAGGGAGCCCGGGAAGTGAAGGTCCCCATTGGCTTATTCAGCAGGGAGCCATGCTTGTGACAGCACCAGAGGAAATACTGGAAAGTTTGCAATATGGGCTGCAATGGCTGCCAGATGAGCCTGAAAAATCAATTTATTCGCCGGATCACGAAGAGGTGGCATTGCCATTTTCAGAGCTCCTGGCTAACGTAGGAGATGAGGTAACACCTGTTGACGTCGTCGCTGAACGTGCCGGCCAACCTGTGCCAGAGGTAGTGGCTCAACTGCTCGAACTGGAGTTAGCAGGATGGATCGCAGCTGTACCCGGCGGCTATGTCCGATTGAGGAGGGCAAGCCATGTTCGACGTACTAATGTATTTGTTTGAGACATATATCCATAACGAAGCTGAGCTGCGTGTGGATCAGGACAAACTGGAACGGGATCTTACCGACGCTGGTTTTGATCGTGAAGACATCTACAACGCGTTACTGTGGCTGGAAAAGCTTGCTGATTATCAGGACGGCCTTGCCGAACCTATGCAGCTTGCATCAGATCCCCTTTCTGTACGTATTTATACTGCAGAAGAATGCGATCGGCTGGATGCGAGCTGTCGGGGGTTCCTGCTATTCCTGGAGCAGATTCAGGTGCTAAACCTCGAAACGCGAGAAATGGTGATAGAGCGCGTACTTGCGCTGGATACGGCTGAGTTTGATCTGGAAGACCTGAAGTGGGTGATCCTGATGGTTCTGTTCAACATTCCGGGCTGCGAAAATGCCTATCAGCAAATGGAAGAATTACTCTTTGAGGTGAATGAAGGTATGCTGCATTAATCAATCTTCATTCAGTATGAGTTGTTATGGCTAAATCAGCACTGTTTACGGTGCGTAAAAACGAGCCCTGTCCACAATGTGGGGCTGAACTGGTTATTCGTTCCGGGAAACACGGCCCGTTTCTCGGTTGCTCACACTATCCAGAATGCGATTATGTCCGTCCGCTGAAATCATCTGCGGACGGACATATAGTCAAAGTTCTGGAGGGTAAATTCTGCCCTGCATGTGGTGCTGAACTGGTGCTGAGGCAGGGAAGATTCGGTATGTTTATTGGGTGCAGTGTTTACCCAGCCTGCGATCACACTGAGCTTATCGATAAGCCTGATGAAACAGCAATAGTATGCCCTCAATGCCAGACGGGCCATTTGGTTCAGCGGCGTTCACGTTATGGCAAAACCTTTTACTCCTGCGATCGCTATCCGGAGTGTCAGTTTGTCATTAACTTCAAACCGTTAGCCGGAGAGTGTCCAGAGTGCCACTATCCGCTACTCATCGAAAAGAAAACCGCGCAGGGTGTGAAGCATTTCTGTGCCAGTAAACAATGTGGAAAGCCGATCCCGGCGGAATAAAAAAGTGAATAAAAACCTGCCCACGGACCCCATCGCTGCCGCGATAGAGGTTCTGCAACAAGAAAATGTCATCGCTTATCCAACAGAAGCCGTTTTTGGTGTCGGGTGTGATCCTGACAGCGAAACGGCAGTAACGCGTCTGTTGGAACTCAAACAACGTCCAATAGATAAAGGTTTGATTTTGATTGCGGCAAATTTTGATCAACTCAAACCGTATATTGATGACAGCATGCTTACAGATGCTCAACGTGAAGCTGTTTTCGCGAGCTGGCCAGGCCCTGTCACCTTCGTTTTCCCGGCACCTGTGACAACGCCGCGTTGGCTGACCGGTCGTTTTGATTCGCTCGCCGTGCGTGTCACGGATCACCCGCTGGTGGTTGCATTGTGTCAGGCTTATGGCAAGCCATTAGTTTCCACCAGTGCTAATCTGAGTGGACTGCCACCCTGCCGAACGGTAGAGGAAGTACGAGCGCAGTTCGGGGAAAATTTTCCAGTGGTTGAAGGTAATACCGGCGGACGTTTGAATCCCTCGGAAATCAGAGATGCTTTGACGGGTGAACAGTTTCGACAGGGGTAATATGAAAGAAGCCTATGCTGTTTTTGGTAATCCGGTAGCGCACAGCAAATCGCCTTTTATTCATCAGCAATTTGCCCGGCAACTGAAGATTGATCACTCTTATGGTCGGATGCTGGCGCCCATCAATAACTTTGTGAATACGCTCAATGCCTTTTTTGCTGATGGGGGGAAGGGCGCCAATATTACCGTTCCCTTTAAAGAAGAGGCATTTGCGCGTGCTGATGAACTAACAGAGCGGGCATCGTTGGCTGGAGCGGTCAATACCCTAAAACGGCTTGAGGATGGGCGTTTACTGGGTGATAACACCGATGGTATCGGCCTGCTTAGCGACCTTGAGCGTTTGTCTTTCATTCATCCCAGGTCTCGCATACTGCTGATTGGGGCTGGTGGTGCGTCCCGCGGTGTGTTGCTGCCTCTCCTGTCTATGGATTGCGCGGTGACTATTGTTAATCGTACCGCCTCGCGTGCCGAAGAATTGGCGCAGATCTTCTCCCATACCGGTAGCGTTCAGGCGGTGGGAATGGATGAGCTGGATAATTACACTTTCGATCTGATCATCAACGCTACTTCCAGTGGTATTAGCGGCGATGTTCCAGCCATTCCTGCATCGCTTATTCACTCTTCGGTCTATTGCTACGACATGTTCTACCAGAAGGGAAATACCCCGTTCCTTTCCTGGTGCGTATTACATGGTGCAAAACATTGTGCCGATGGTTTAGGAATGCTGGTGGGGCAAGCGGCACATGCTGTTTTGCTCTGGCATGGTGTACTGCCGGAGATTGAGCCAGTGATTAAAACACTGCAACAGGAACTTTCTGCATGAATCAGGCCATTCAATTTCCTGATAGGGAAGAGTGGGTGGCGGATATTAATTCCGTCGTCTTCCCGGCGATGGTTCATGGTATGCAGCTAAAATGTGCCATAAAAGGAGAGACACTGGCGCATCGCTTTGGCGGCGACACGCCTGAACAGTGGCTTGAGACTTTTCGCGAATATCGCTGGGATCTGGAAGAAGAGGCGGAAGCATTGATCCTGGCCCAGCAGGATGACGATCAAGGATGGGTCTGGTTACCCTGATTTAAATACTCATCTTTCCACTTTACGTAGTTGTTAGCAGAGTACTGTAGGCCTGCTTTCTCTTCATCAGTTAATGGGCGGATTTGTTTAACCGGGCTTCCCAGATACAGATATCCGCTCTCCAGGCGCTTGTTTTGCGGGACCAGGCTTCCCGCTCCGATCATGACGTCATCTTCTACTACTACGCCATCCAGCAAAATCGATCCCATACCAACTAAAACGCGGTTGCCAATGATGCAGCCGTGCAGCATGACCTTATGACCTACAGTCACATCTTCGCCTACGATTAGAGGGTTACCTTGCGGATTAGATGTGGATTTATGTGTGACATGCAGCACGCTGCCATCCTGAATGTTTGTACGGGCGCCAATCTGTACGTAGTTCACGTCGCCACGAATCGCAACCAGTGGCCAAATCCCGACATCATCAGCCAGACGAGCATCGCCAATGACAACACTACTACTATCGATCATGACGCGTTCGCCGATCTGTGGGAAAAGATCCTTATAAGGACGCAGGACATCAGACATGTTTACCTCAATGAAAATAGGGCGGTAATGAAGACTTTGGTTGGATTATTGAGACTGTGCAAGTGATTTAGTTATCAAAAATCAGCCAAATTGCACAGGAATGTAGCGAAAGGAGTGAAAAACAAGCATTCGGCAAAAAAGATCCAAAAAACACTTGTGCTAAAAAATGGGATCCCTATAATGCGCCTCCATCGACACGGCGGATGTGAATCACTTCACGCAAACAGCCGGTCCGGTTGAAGAGAAAAATCCTGAAATTCAGG